>NZ_SCML01000049.1 GCF_005503365.1 Hydrogenophaga sp. 2FB | reverse complement strand
ACCCACCCCCGCCCGTCAGGGGTGGGGCGCAATGCCTCCCGGGCGGCGATGATTTCTTCCAGAGCCGGCTCGCATCGTGCGAGACCGGACGGCCCAAGCGGGCCCAACCTGGAGACATCGCCATGCCTATTCCCTTTGCATCGGCGCTCAAGCGCCTGACATCGCGCGGCGTTCGCGCCGCCGCCCTCTGCCTCGCCGGTGGCGCCCTCGCGCTGTCGGCGCAGGCCCAGTACCCCGAGCGCCCGGTGCGCCTGGTGGTGGGCCTGCAGGCCGGCGCCAGCACCGATACCCTGGCGCGTTTGCTCGCGCAGAAGCTGCAGGAGCGCATGGGCGGCCAGTTCATCGTCGAGAACAAACCCGGTGCGGCCACGCGCATCGGCATGGAGATGGTGACCAAGGCGGCGCCCGACGGCTACACGCTGGGCATCGCGAACGCGGTCGCCACCAGTTTTCCGCTGATGTTCCCGGACTTTGCCTTCGCGCCCGGCAAGGACTTCGTGCCGGTCGCGGCGCTGGCCCGCGCGCCCTCGTTCCTGGCGGTGCGCGCCAACCTGCCGGCGAAGAACGCGCAGGAATTCGTCGCCTACGCCAAGGCCAACAGCGGCAAGCTGAGCTTCGGCCAGGGCGGCAACGGCAGCAACCCGCACCTGGCGGCGCTGGCGCTGGTGCGCTCCATGGGGGTCCAGGCCACTGGCGTGCCCTACAAAGGCAACGCGCCGACGGCCGTCGCGGTCGCCACCGGCGAAGTGGACTTCGCGATGCTGGACTACGCGGCCGTGCGGCCCCTGGTCGAGCGCGGCAACATCCGGCTGCTGGCCGTCACCGAACCCCGCCGTTCGGCGCTCACGCCCGACGTGCCGACCAGCGGCGAGCAAGGCCTCACGCGCGACATCGAAGGCGTCACGCCCTGGTTCATGCTCGTGGCGCCGCCCGGCACACCGGCGCCGCTGGTGGCCACGCTCAACCGCCACGTCAACGAGATTCTCAAGAACCCCGAGGTGCTGGCCTCACTGCGCGTGGCGGGGATCGAGGCCGAAGGCGGCACCAGCGCCGCGGCGCTTGCCCAGTTCGAGCAGCAGCGCAACCAGATCGGCCGGCTGGCCCGCGAGATGAACGTGTCCTTCAAGGACTGACCCGGGAGCCCACCGCCATGACCGCCCCATTGATCGAATTTCAAGAAGCCGCCCTGCGCATCGACGGCCCCGTGGCCGAGTTCTCGCACCAGCGCCCGCAGTCGCGCAACGCGATGTCGATGGTGCTGCGCGACGACTACGAACGGATGCTGGACCACGTGTCCCGCCGCCGCGACGTGCGCGTGTTGATCATCACCGGCTCGGGCGGCAGCTTCTGCGCCGGCGGCGACGTCAAGGGCATGAACGAACGCCTGCAGAACCCGGACCCCGAACTCAACTCGCCCGATGCGGTGCGCCGCCGGTTGCAGGATTCGCACCGCTGGCTCACGCCGCTGCGCGAACTCGACATGCCGGTCATCGCTTCCGTGGACGGGGCGGCCTACGGCGCGGGCTTCGGCCTGGCGCTGCAGGCCGACTTCGTGATCGCATCCACGCGCGCGGCCTTCTGCATGTCCTTCGCGCGCATGGGCGCGGTGCCCGACTACGGCGCGCTGTACACCCTGCCGCGCCTCATCGGCCTGGCCCGCGCCAAGGACGTGATGCTGACCGCGCGGCGCATCGACGCGGCCGAAGGCCAGGCGCTCGGCTTCGTGCACGCGGTGCACGCACCCGAGGTGCTGCTGGCGCAGGCGCATGCCTTCGCGCGCAAGCTCTGCGACGGGCCGCGCGAAGCCGCCGCCATGACCAAGAACCTGCTCAACAAAACCTTCGAGACCGACTACGCCACGATGTGTTCCCTCGAGGCCTATGCGCAAGGCATCGCCATGCACACGCCGTACCACGCCACGGCCGCCGCGCGTTTCTCCCAGGGCCAGCCCAGTGCTTACGACTGGGACCGTCCGGCAGTTCCCAGCTGACGCCTCTTTTTCATCGAGCCCACCATGTCGCAATCCTCTTCTTCCGCCGACCTCGCCGCCTTCCGCGCCGAGGTCAGGGCCTTTTTGCAGCAGGCCATTCCCCTGGACATCCAGGCCGCCGTGCGCGCGCACTGTCTCGTCACGCGCGAGCAGGCCATGCGCTGGCAGCGCATCCTGCATGCGCGCGGCTGGGCCGCGCCGGGCTGGCCGGCCGAACACGGCGGCACCGGCTGGTCGTTGCTGCAGCAGGCGGTGTTCCGCGAGGAAATCGCGGCCTGCGACGCGCCCCAGTTCGAGAACCTGGGCATCGACACCATCGGCCCGACCCTCATGCGCCACGGCACGCCCGAGCAATGCGCGCACTACCTGCCGCGCATGCTGTCGTTCGAGGACTACTGGGCCCAGTGTTACTCCGAGCCCGACGCGGGCTCCGACCTGGCCTCGCTGCGCACCGTCGCGCGGCGCGAGGGCGACCACTTCGTCGTGAGCGGCACCAAGATCTGGCAGAGCTATGGCCACTGGGCCAACTGGGCGCTGGTGCTGGTGCGCAGCGACACCGGCGCACAGCGCAAGCAGGACGGCATCTCGGTGCTGCTGATCGACCTGACGTCGCCAGGCGTGTCGGTCCGGCCGATCCGCTTCATGAACGGCTCGATCTTCCATGTGCAGATGTTCTTCGACGAGGTGCGGGTGCCGGTGGCCAACCTGATCGGCGCGGAGCACGCGGGCTGGTCGGTGGCCAAGGGCCTGCTCGTGACCGAGCGGCTGTTCGTGGCGCGCGTCGCCGAAGCGAAGGCCGCGCTGGCCGAGACCGTCGAGCTCGCGCAAGGCCGTGGTCCGGACGGTGCCTCGCTGCTCACGCAAGATGTCTACGCGCGCCGACTGGCCGAGCTCGACATCCAGGCGCGCGCGCTCGAAGGCGGCTGGTGGCCGACCGTGCGCGCGGTGCAGGACGGCGCCGAGCCGATGCTGGAGGCGTCGCTGCTCAAGATCCAGGGCAACGAGGTGCTGCAGAACCTGCACCAGCTGCAGCTCGACATCGTCGGGCAGGATGCCATGCCGTTCGATCCCGAAGCCATCCTGGGCACGCCGTCGGCGCAACCGCTGGTGGACAACCACGTCAACAACCTGCCGCTGCACGTGTGGCGCTACCGCGGCATCACGCTGGGCGGCGGCACATCCGAGGTGCAGCGCGGCATCATTTCAAAAGCCATCTTTGGCGGCCAGACCGAACTGGAAATGCCGATCGCGGCCGGGCTCGACGACCAGCAGGCGATGCTGGACAGCGCCTTGCGCCGGTTGCTCGCCGACCGCTACGACTTCGACCGCCGCCGCGCCGTGATCGCCGACGAAGGCAGCTTCGACGCCGGCCTGTGGCAAGCGCTGGTGGACCTGGGCCTGACCGGTCTGCTGGTGCCCGAGCGCGACGGCGGCTTTGGTGGCGCCTTGGGCGATCTCGTGCCCGTGATGGAAGCGTTGGGCGAAGCGCTCGTGGTCGAGCCGGTGCTCTGGACCTCGGTGTTGCCGACCCAGTTGTTGCTGCACGCCAGCGACTACGCCGGGCGCAGCGCCGGCCTGGAAGCGCTGATGGCACAGGGCGCACGCGTGGCCTTCGCGCACGGTGGCCAGAGCGCCGATGCGCCCGTGGGCGTCACGGCGTACCGCCAGGGCGACGGCTGGCGCCTGAGCGGCCACAAGCGCCTCGTGCTCGGCGCGGACGTGGCCGAGCGACTGATCGTCAGCGCGCGGCTCGACGGCGGCGGGCTTGCGCTGTTCGAGTGCGCGGCCAACCAACCCGGCATCGGTGCGCGGCGCTACCACCTGCACGACGGCCGCGGCGCGGCGGACCTGCAGTTCAACGATCTGGTATTGCCCGAAGAGGCCAAGCTGGCCGGCCCCGAGCGCGCGGGCGAGATGGTGGAGGAGGCGCTGGCGTTCGCCACGGTGGCCCTGAGCGCCGAGAGCGTGGGCGCCATGCGGCGCGCGCTGGCGCTGACCGTCGACTACATGCGCACGCGCAAACAGTTCGGCCGCAGCCTGTCCGAGTACCAAGCCTTGCAGCACCGCGTGGTCGAGCATTTCCGCCTGTGGGTCCACACCCGCACGCTGGTGCGCGAAGCGGTGGTGGGCTGGACCTCGGCCTCGCCGGTCGAGCGCGCGCAGCGCATCGCGGCCGCCAAGTGGATGGCGGGCCGCGCGGGCCGCGCCATCGCGCTGGACTGCCTGCAGTTGCACGGCGCGGTTGGTCTGCAGGACGAAACCGCGATCAGCCACTACGCCAAGCGCCTGGTGGCCAACGACACCCTGCTCGGCGATGCGACGCAGCAGCTCGGCCGCTTCATCGCCGCGGGCCGGAGCGCCGCATGAGCTTCGATGTTCCCAAGGGACGCGGGCAGGGGCCATTGGCTGGCCTGCGCGTGCTCGACATCGCCACGATCGTGGCCGCGCCCTCGGCCGCCGCGCTGCTGGCGGACTACGGCGCCGAGGTGCTCAAGGTCGAACTGCCCGGCAGCGGTGACAGCTGCCGCAGCTTCCCACCCTTCAAGGACGGCAAGCCGCTGTGGTGGAAGGTCACCAACCGCAACAAGAAGCTGATCTCGCTCGACCTGCGCAAGCCCGAGGGCCTGGCGCTGTTGAAGCAGATGCTGCCGAGCTTCGACGTGCTGATCGAGAACTTCCGCCCGGGCACGCTCGACAAGTGGGGCCTGGACCGCGACACGCTGTGGTCGCTGCAGCCGCGCCTGGTGATCCTGCGCGCAACGGCCTTCGGCCAGACCGGCCCGTACCGCGACCGCCCCGGCTTCACGCGCATCTTCGAGGCCATGGGTGGCCTGACCTACATCACTGGGGACGCCAAGGGCGAGCCCATGCACGCGGGTTATCCCATCGGCGATTCGATTGGCGGCCTGTTCGGCGCGCTGGGTGTGATGACCGCGCTGTGGAAGCGCGCGCGCGACCCCGAAGCCCCGGGCGAAGAGATTGATTTGTCCTTGACCGAGGCCATGCTCAAGCTCATGGAGTTCCTGCCCATCAAGCAGGCGCTGCTCGGTGAGTCGCACGGACGCTCGGGCAACGAGAGCCAGTACTCGGCGCCCACCGGCGTTTTCGCAACGCGCGACGGGCAGTGGATCTCCCTGTCCGGCAGCACCAACGTGCTGTTCGCCGCCAACTGCCGCGCGATCGACCGCGCCGACCTCATCACCGACCCGCGCTACGCCAGCAACAGCAACCGCTGCGCGCACACGACCGAACTCAACGAACTGTTCCGGCACTGGTTCGCCGAACACGACCTGGACGATGTGCTGGAGCGCTTCGAGCGCCACGAAGGCACGCTGTCGCCGATCTACTCGGCGCGCCAGATCGTCGAAGACCCACAGGTGCAGGCGCGCGGCTTTCTGCGCCAGGTGCCCGACCGCGATTTCGGCACGGTACCGATCCAGGACGTGGTGCCGCGCTTCCACCACGACCCGGGCTCGGTCTACAGCACGGGTGGCGACGTCGGCCAGGACAACGACGAGGTCTATGGCGACTGGCTCGGCCTGACACCCGAGCAGTGCGAGCACCTGCGCGCGCAGAAGGTGATCTGATGGAGCGCCTGGACCTGCGCGAATCGCGCCTGACCATTGGCGGCGACGGCGTGGCCGTCTTCGAACACCTGCGCGGCGAAGCCCGCAACCCGCTCACGATGGCGCTGCGCGCCGATTACGCCGAGATGGTGAACCATGTGCAGGCCCATGGGCAGGTGCGCGCGCTGGTGCTCACCGGCAGTGGCGGCGCCTTCTGCGCCGGCGGCGACGTGAAGCTGATGCAAGCGCGCCTCACCGATCCGCAGACGACCACGCCAGCGGCCACGCGCCAGCGCCTGCTTGATCTGCACGGCTGGCTGCAGCGCCTGCGCGAGCTGGAGATACCGGTCATCGCGGCCGTCGACGGTGCGGCCTGGGGCGGTGGCTTCGCCATCGCGCTGTGCGCCGATTTTGTGCTGGCCACGCCACGCGCCTCGTTCTGCATGGTGTTCCTGCGCATCGGCGCGGTGCCCGACATGGGCGCGATCCATCTGCTGCCGCGCGCCATCGGCATGAACAAGGCCAAGGAACTGCTCATGACGGGGCGGCGTGTCGAGGCGGACGAGGCCGAACGGCTCGGCATCGTGCATGCGCTGCACGCACCCGAAGTGCTGCTGCCCGAAGCCTTGGCCATGGCGCGGCGCTTCCTGGCCGCGCCGCGCGTCGCGCTCGGCCTGACCAAGCGCCTGACGAACCGCGCCTTCGAACTCGATGCGGCCACGCTGGCCGAGCTGGAAGCGGCCGCGCAGGCGATCTGCCTGGCGGAAGACGACCACGCCGAGGCGGTGAACCGTTTCGTGCGGCGCGAGCCCATGCGCTTTGACTGGGACCGCGATGCGGCGAACGATCTGACCCACAACCTGGCACAGGAGACACCATGAACTTCGCTCTGAACTTCGCCCTGTTGCGCCCATCCGCGCGCATCGGTCTCGCCACCGTCGCCGCCGTGCTCGCCTTCATGGCGCCGGCGCCGGCGCACGCGGCCGACTGGCCCAGCCGGCCGATCACGCTGGTCGTGCCGTTCCCGGCGGGTGGGCCCACCGACGCCGTGGCGCGCGCCGTGGCCCAGGAACTCGGCAGCTCGCTCGGGCAACCCCTGGTGGTGGACAACCGCGCCGGTGCCGGCGGCACCATCGGCTACGGCGCGGTGGCGCAGGCCGCGCCGGATGGCTACACCTTGCTCGTGGGCACGGCGACCACGGCCACCGCCTCCCATCTCTACAAGCAGCTCCGGTTCGATCCGCGCAAGGACCTCACGACGGTGGCGATGCTGGGCACCACACCGGTGTTCATCTGGGTGGCCGACAACTTCCCCGTGCGCACGCTGCCCGAGCTGTTGACGCTGGTGCGCGCCAAGCCCGGGGTGTACAACTACTCGTCCTCGGCGCCCGCGACGCTGGCCCACCTGGGCAGCCTGGTGTTCTTCGAACGCGCGGGCGCGAAGCTCACGCACCTGAGCTACAAGGGCTCGGCGCAGGCGATGACCGACTTCCTCGGCGGCGTCTACTCGATCCACTTCGAGGTCGCGCAACCCGTGGCACCGCACCTGGCCGCCGGCAAGGTGCGCCCGCTCGCGGTGCTGGCCCAGCAGCGCAGCAAGCTGATGCCGAACGTGCCCAGCATCGCCGAGCTCGGCTGGCCCGGCATCGAGAGCGTGCCGTTCATGGTGCTGATGGCCCCGGCGGGCACGCCCCAGCCCATCGTCGACCGCCTCAACGCCGAGGTGCGCCGCGCGCTGCAGTCGCCGACCGTGCGCGCCAAGTTCGAGCGCGTGTATTTCGAGGCCGCGGACGGCGGCAAGCCGACCGAGCTCGGCCCCTGGTTGAACGCCGAGTCGGCCCGGTGGGGCGAGGTGATCCGCAAACATGGGCTGACGGTCGAATGAGCGCCGCCGCCGCCGTGGTGCCACACGAATCGAAAGGCAAGGCCATGCCTGCGCAACCCCTGGTCCAGTGGTCGGTCGAAGACGGTGTCGGCCACATCGTGCTCAACCGACCCGATGCCGCCAACGCACTGAACACCGCCTGCGCACACGCGATCGGCGAAGTGGTCGAGCAGGCGTCGCGCGCCCAGGTGGGTGCGATCCTGCTGTCGGCCAACGGCAAGCAGTTCTGCGCCGGCGGCGACATCAACGAGTTCGTCGAACGGCGAGACGACCTCGATGCCCTGGTCACGGCCATGCTCGACGTGCTGCACCCGGCCATGCACAAGCTGGCCACGCTGCCGCTGCCCGTGGTCAGCGCGGTGCAGGGGCCGATCGGGGGCGCCGGCATTGCCATGGCGTTGTGCGCGGACCTCGTGCTGGCCTCGCCGGCGATGAAGCTGCGCGGCGGTTACTCGGCGATCGGGCTCAGCCCGGACCTCGGCGCGTCCTACCACCTCGCGCGGCGCGCGGGATCGGCGCGCGCCAAGAACATCCTCATGACCAACCGCACGCTGTCGGCCGAACAATGCCTGGCGTGGGGCATCGTCGACGAGATCCATGCGGCCGACGCGCTGCTGCCGGCGGCGCGCGCGCTGGCGGTGCAGCTCGCGCGCGGCGCGACCGGTGCGCTCGGCGGCATCAAGCAGCTGTGCGACAGCGCGCAGGACCACGACCTGCACACCCACCTCGACCTCGAGCGTGACGCCCTGCTGCGTTGCGCGCGCTCCGAACAAGGCCGCGAAGGCGTGAGCGCCTTCGTCGAAAAACGAACCCCCAACTTCCCGGTCCGACGGACCGATGCACCCACCAGGAGCCTTCCATGAGCACCCCCGTTGTCGTCAGTGGGGTCGGCATGATCCCGTTTGCCAAGCCCGGCAAGCACGAACCCTATTTCCAGATGGCCGCCAAGGCCACGGCGCTCGCGCTGGCCGATGCCGGCATCGATTACGACAAGGTCGAACAGGCCTACGTCGGCTACGTCTACGGCGACTCCACGGCGGGCCAGCGCGCGCTATACGAAGTCGGCATGAGCGGCATCCCGATCGTCAACGTCAACAACAACTGCTCCACCGGTTCGACCGCGCTGTTTCTCGCGCGCCAGGCCGTGGCCTCGGGCGCGGCCGACTGCGTGCTGGCGCTGGGCTTCGAGCACATGAACCCGGGCGCGCTCGGCGCGGTGTTCAAGGACCGGCCGAGCCCGTTCGACCGCTTCGACGAGGCGACCGAGGCGCTCGTCGGCCATGGCGAAATCCCGCTGGCCCTGCGCTACTTCGGCGGCGCGGGCCTGGCGCACATGGAGCAGTACGGCACGCGGCTGTCCACCTTCGCGAAGATCCGCGCCAAGGCCAGCCGCCACGCCGCGAACAACCCGCTCGCGCTGTTCCGCAGCATCGTGACCGAAGAGGAGGTGATGAACGCGCCGGTGATGTGGCCCGGCGTGATGACGCGCCTCATGGCCTGCCCACCCACCTGCGGCGCGGCCGCCGCCATCATCTGCTCGGAGGCCTTCGCCAGGCGCCATGGCCTGGACCACCGCGTGCGCATCGCCGCGCAGGCCATGACGACGGACGGACCCGCCACCTTCGGCGCCGGCGACATGCGCGAGGTGGTCGGCTTCAGCATGGCCAAGGCCGCGGCGAAGAAGGTGTACGAAGCCGCGGGCGTGGGCCCGCAGGACATCGACGTGGTCGAACTGCACGACTGCTTCGCGCACAACGAGCTCATCAGCTACGAGGCGCTCGGCCTGTGCCCCGAAGGCGGTGCGGAGAAGTTTGTCTGCGATGGCGACAACACCTACGGCGGCAAGGTCGTCACCAACCCCTCGGGTGGCCTGCTGTCCAAGGGCCACCCGCTCGGCGCCACCGGTTTGGCGCAGTGCACGGAGCTGGTGCAACAGCTGCGCGGCACGGCCGATCAACGCCAGGTCAAAGGCGCGCGGCTTGCGCTGCAGCACAACCTCGGCCTGGGCGGCGCCTGCGTCGTGACGCTGTACGAGCGCGTGTGACGGCCCGTCCCTGAATTCCTTTTTCCCCTGTTTCTGGAGAACACATCCATGGCTTCCAAACTCGACGGCAAAGTCGCCCTCGTTTCCGGTTCCGGCCGCGGCATCGGCCGTGCCATTGCACTCAAGCTCGCGTCCGAAGGCGCGCGCGTGGTCGTGAACGATCTCGACGCAGCCCCGGCCGAAGACGTGGTGGCCGAGATCCGCGCGGCCGGTGGCGACGCCGTCGCCTGCGTGGGCAGTGTCACCGCGCCCGATTTCGCGGACCGCTTTGTCGGCACCGCCGTGAACACCTACAAGAGCCTCGACATCATCGTCAACAACGCCGGCTACACCTGGGACAACGTGATCCAGAAGATGACCGACGAGCAGTGGTACGCGATGATGGACTGCCACCTCACGGCGCCGTTCCGCATCCTGCGCGCCGCCCAACCGGTGATCCGCAACCTGGCCAAAGCCGATGCCGACGCGGGCCGCCGCGTGGTCCGCAAGGTGGTCAACGTGTCGTCCGTTGCCGGCCTGTTCGGCAATTCTGGACAAGCCAACTACTCGGCCGCCAAGGCCGGCATCACCGGCATGACCATGACACTGGCCAAGGAGTGGGGCCGCATGAACGTCACGGTCAACTGCGTGGCCTTCGGTTTCATCAAGACGCGCCTGACGGCCGTCACCACCGACGGCGCCACCGCCAACATCGAAGGCCGCGAGATCAAGGTCGGCGTCAACCCCGACCTGATGGCCGCGCTCGAGCGCTCCATCCCCCTGGGCCACGGCGGCACGCCGGAAGAGGCCGCGGGTTCGGTCTACATGTTGTGCATCCCCGAGTCCGATTACGTCAGCGGCCAGACGCTGATGTGCACCGGCGGCCTGACGGGGATCTGAGCATGGACCAGCAGTTGCCATTGCGCGGTGTGCGCATCGTCGAGTTCGAAGCCATCGGCCCCGGGCCCGTGGCGGGTCGCATCCTGGCCGGCATGGGCGCGGAGGTCACGGCCCTGGTGCGTCCGGGCAAGCCCGCGTTGAATCTTGGCGCGAGCATCGACAACCCGCTGCGCGAAGGCAAGCAGGTGATCGTGGTCGATCTGAAGACCCGCGACGGTGTGGCGCAGGCGCTGGAGTGGGTGACGAAGGCCGACGTGCTGATCGAAGGCAACCGCCCCGGCGTCATGGAACGCCTGGGCCTGGGGCCCGAGATCTGCCTGGCGCGCAACCGAAAACTGGTGTACGGGCGCATGACCGGCTGGGGGCAGGAAGGCCCGCTGGCGCAGGCGGCCGGGCACGATCTCAACTACGTCGCGCTGACCGGCCTGCTGTCGCTCGCGGCGCGCAACGGCGAAGCGCCCATGGTCCCGCCCACGGTGATGGGGGACGCCAGCGGCGCGCTCGGCCTGGCCTTCGGCATTGCCTGCGCGCTGCTGGAGGCGCGGTCCACGGGACGCGGTCGCGTGGTCGATGCCGCCATCGTCGACGTGGTGTCCATGCTGGGCATGCTGGCCCAGTGGGTGCGCGCGCGCGGCAACCTCGACGGGCCGCAGCCCAGCGCCTTCCACGATTCGCCTTACTACGACACCTACGCCTGCGCCGACGGCAAGTATGTTTCGATCGCCGCGATGGAGCCGCAGTTCTACCAGCTGCTGCTGGACAAGCTGGGCATGGCGGATGTGGACCCGGCGCGCCAGAACGAGCGCGCGGACTGGCCGGCCTTGAAGGCCCGCTTCGCCGACTGTTTCCGCACGCGCACGCGGGCCCAGTGGTGCGAGTTGCTCGAGGGTACCGACGTGTGCTTCGCGCCGGTGTTGACGATCGCCGAAGCCGCCGCGCATCCGCACAACGCGGCGCGTGGCATCTTCCGCGAAGTGACGAAGAGCGACATCCGGCCCGCCGTGGCGCCACGTTTCGGGCCGTTGCCGACCTTCCCGTCCCAAGGTTTCTGACCGGAAGGACGCGCTCTGAAGGGGCCCTGACGGTTGCACAACAGGGCACTCATGCGGTTGATCGCCGGGCCGTGGTCAGGGGTTTCTACAATCACGCAGCGCGGTTTGCGCTTTACATCACTCGAAAGAAATCTCCAGCCATGGCGACTGCAAAGAAACCCACTGCCGCAAAAAAGGCAACTCCCACTGCGAAAAAGGCGGTAGCCGCCGCCCCAAAGGCCGCTCCTGCCAAGAAACCGGCCACATCTCTCGCGCCACTCAAGCCGATCAAAACGGCCTTCAACAAGACCACCCTGCAAGCGCACCTGGCCAACGTGGCCGGCGTCGAACCCAAGGCCGTCAAGGCCGTGATGTCGGCGCTGGAAGCCACGATGGTGGCCTCCCTGAGCAAGAAGGGCCTGGGTGAATTCACGCTGCCGGGTCTGCTCAAGATCACCGCACAGGCTGTGCCAGCGAAGAAGAAGCGTCGCGGCATCGATCCGTTCACCAAGGTCGAGCGCGAGTTCGCAGCCAAGCCGGCCACGGTGCGCGTGAAGGTCCGCTCGCTGAAGAAGGTCAAGGACGCCGCACTGTAAATCGTCCTGGGCGCTTTGGGCGGCGCGATCACAAGTCTGCGTCGGCTCAGGCGCCCGGCCGAATCTCCCAACGACGAAGCCCTTGATCTTCAAGGGCTTCGCCGTTTCGGGACGGCCCGCTACGTCGCCTTGCCGCCGCGCCAGCGCCCGATCAGCGCGATGGCTTCGCCCATGATGCCGCGGCGGAAGGCCAGCACGCAGACCACGAAGATGAAGCCGATGACCATGGTCACCGACTCGCCCAGGCTGTTGAACCAGTCGATGCCGGACACGCCCGCCAGGAAATGGCCGATCTCGCCCAGCTTGTTCTCCAGCGCGATCACCACCGTGGCGCCCACCAGCGGACCCGTGAGCGTGCCCAGGCCACCCACCAGGGTCATCAACACCACCGAGCCGGACATGGTCCAGTGCACATCGGTCAGCGTGGCAAAGCCCATGGCCAGCGTCTTGAGGGAGCCCGCGAGGCCCGACAGCGCCGCCGACAACACGAACACCAGCAGCTTGAAGCGCTGCGTGTCGTAACCCAGCGAAATCGCGCGGGGCTCGTTCTCCTTGATGGCCTTGAGAATCTGGCCGAACGGTGAGTGCACGATGCGCATGATGAGCAGGAACGAGCCCACCGCGATCAGCAGCGTGAAGTAATACATCGTGATGTCGTCGCCGAGGTCGATGAAGCCCAGCAAGCGGCCACGCGGCACGCCCTGCAGGCCGTCCTCGCCGCCCGTGAACGGCATCTGCAGGCAGAAGAAGAACAGCATCTGCGCCAGCGCCAGCGTGATCATGGTGAAGTAGATGCCCTGGCGGCGGATCGCCAGCCAGCCCACCAGCCAGCCCAGCACCGCGCCCGTCAGCGTGCCGAGCACCAGACCCAGCTCCGGCGGCACCCCCCAGACCTTCATCGCATGCCCCGCGGCATAGGCCGAGCCCCCCAGGAACGCCGCGTGGCCGAACGAGAGCAGGCCGGTATAGCCCAGCAGCAGGTTGAAGGCCGACGCGAACAACGCGAAGCACAGCAGCTTCATCACCAGAACCGGGTAGAGGCCGATGAAGGGCACGGCCAGCAGCACCAGCAGCAACAGGCCGTAGAGAATGTTCTTGGCAGTGTTGTTCATGCGGGCTTCACTTTTCCTTGCCAAACAGCCCGGCGGGGCGGATCAGCAGCACGATGGCCATGATGACGAAGACCACGGTGGACGAGGCCTCGGGATAGAACACCTTGGTCAGGCCTTCGACGATGCCCAGCCCCAGGCCGGTGAGGATGGTGCCCAGGATGGAGCCCATGCCCCCGATCACGACCACCGCGAAGACGATGATGATCAGGTTCTGCCCCATCAGTGGGGACACCTGCATGATGGGCGCGGCCAGCACACCGGCCAGGCCCGCCAGCGCCACGCCAAAACCGTAGGTGAGCGTGACCATGAGCGGCACGTTGATGCCGAAGGCCTCGACCAGTCGGGGGTTCTCCGTGCCGGCGCGCAGGTAGGCGCCGAGCCTGGTTTTTTCGATCACGTACCAGGTCGCGAAACACACCACCAGCGAGGCCAGCACCACGAAGCCGCGGTAGTTCGGCATGACCATGAAGCCGAGGTTGGTGGCGCCCGCAATGGGGGCGCTGTAGGGCAGGCCCGACACGCCGTAGGCCGAGCGCAGCACGCCTTCGAGCATCAGCGTCAGGCCCAAGGTGAGCAGCAGGCCGTAGAGGTGGTCCAGCCGGTAGATCCAGCGCAGGAACAGGCGTTCGATGACGATGCCCACCACGCCCACGACCAGCGGGGCGAGCGCGAGCATGACCCAGTAGTTCAACTCGAGGTATTCCAGCCCCATCCACGTCAGCACCGCGCCGAGCATGAACAGCGCACCATGCGCGAAGTTGATGACGTTGAGCAGGCCGAAGATGACCGCCAGGCCCAGGCTCAGGATGGCGTAGAACGAGCCATTCACCAGGCCCAGCAGCAGCTGGCCCAGCAGGGCGGACAAGGGTATTCCGAAGAAGTCCATCGGCGGTGCGTCGGTTGGGTGGAGCGGGCGTTCGGACGCGCGCACCGCAGGCCTCGGCCTGCGGTGTGCGGGTCAGATCACTTCCAGAGCTTGCACTTCGACTCGGCCTTGGTCGTGAAGACCGCATCGCCCGGCAGCGTGGCGGCGACCTTCATGTAGTCCCACGGTGACTTGGACTCGGACGGCTTCTTCACTTCCAGCAGGTACATGTCGTGCACGTAGCGGCCGTCCGGTCGGATGCTGCCCTTGCCGAAGAAGTCGCTGATCGGCATCTTCTTGAGTTGCGCCATCACCTGGTCGCTGTTGGTGGTCTTGGCCGCGGTCACCGCCTTGAGGTACGTGGTGGTGGCCGAGTAGTTCGCGGCCTGCACACTGGTGGGCATGCGCTTGGCCTTGGAGAAGAACTTCTTGGCGAAGGCGCGGCTGGCATCGTCCTTGTCCCAATACCAGCTGTCGGTCAGGTACATGCCCTGCGTGTCCTTCAGTCCCAGGCTGTGCACGTCGGTGACGAACATCAGCAGGCCGGCCAGCTTCATGGTCTTGGTGATGCCGAATTCGCTCGCCGCCTTGATCGAGGCAATGGTGTCGCCACCCGCGTTGGCCAGGCCGAGGATCTTGGCGCCCGAGCTTTGCGCCTGCAGCAGGAACGAGGAGAAGTCCGAGGTGTTGAGCGGCGCGCGAACCGCGCCCTTGACCGTGCCCCCGGCCGCCTTCACGACGTTGGCGGTGTCGGTTTCCAGCGCGTGGCCGAAGGCGTAGTCGGCGGTCAGGAAGAACCAGTCCTTGCCGCCCTGTTTCACGATGGCGCTGCCGGTGCCTTTGGCCAGGGCCACGGTGTCGTAGGCGTAGTGCACGGTGTAGGGTGAGCAGGCTTCGTTGGTCAGCGCGGAGGACCCCGCGCCGTTGACGATGTAGAGCTTCTTCTTTTCTTCCGCCACCTTGGCGGTGGCCAGCGCGGTGCCGGAGTTGGTGCCGCCGATCATGACGTCCAGGCCCTGCGTGTCCATCCATTCGCGCGCTTTGGAGGCCGCGATGTCGGCCTTGTTCTGGTGGTCCGCGGTCAGCAGTTCGATCGGCTTGCCGAGCACCTTGCCGCCGAAGTCGTCGATGGCCATCTGGATCGCCATGGCGCCGTTCTTGCCGTCCACGTCGGAGTACAGGCTGGACATGTCGGTGGTGAAGCCGATGCGGACCTTGTCTTGCGCCTGTGCGGTGGTGAACAGGCCCGCGGCGCCGAGTGCGAGGGTGAGCAGTTTGACGGTGTGTTTCATGCGGTCAGTCTCCTGTGGGTTGGCGGTTGAAGGGAACGGTGATCGATCGGTTGCGCGAGCGCCGGGCAGGGCTCACACGCCCAGCAACTCGTGGAGAACGGGCATCTTCTCGGTCAGTTCAGACGCTTCGAAGTGCTCGACCATGCGGCCGTGCTCCATGACATAGAAACGATCGGCCAAGGGGGCCGCGAAGCGGAAGTTCTGCTCCACCATGACCACGGTGTAGCCCTTGCTCTTGAGCATGCGGATCATGCGGGCCAGGGCTTGCACGATCACCGGCGCGAGGCCTTCGGAGATCTCGTCGAGCAGCAGCAGGTGCGCGCCGGTGCGCAGGATGCGGGCCACGGCCAGCATCTGCTGCTCACCGCCCGACAGGCGCGTGCCCTGGCTGTGGCGGCGCTCGGCGAGGTTGGGAAACATTTCATAGATCTCGTCCACCGACATGCCCTTGCTGTTCCCCTTGAGCGCGGGCGGCAGCAGCAGGTTTTCTTCGCACGAAAGGCTGGCGAAGATGCCGCGCTCTTCGGGGCAATAGCCGATGCCATGGCGCGCGATGCGGTGCGTGGGCAGGTGAATGAGTTCCTGCCCGTTGCTTTGAATGGAGCCTTTGCGCGAACCCGTCAGGCCGAGAATGGCGCGCAGCGTGGACGTGCGGCCCGCCCCGTTGCGGCCCAGCAGGGTGACGACTTCGCCGGGCTGCACCACCATGTCCACGCCGTGCAGCACATGCGACTCACCGTACCAGGCCTGCAGATTCTTGAGTTCCAGCGCCGGTGCGGTCATCCGTGCGCCCCTTCGAGTTCGCCGTCCGTGGTGCCCATGTAGGCCTCCATCACGGCGGGATTGCGCGAGACCTCGGCATACGAACCTTCCGCGAGCACGGCGCCACGCTGCAGCACCGTGATGGTGTCCGCGATGTCCGAGACCACGCCCATGTTGTGTTCGACCATCAAAATGGTGCGGCCCACCGCGACCTTCCGGATGAGCTGCGTGACGCGCGCCACGTCCTCGTGGCCCATGCCCTGCGTAGGCTCGTCGAGCAGCATCAGCTCGGGCTCCATGGCCAGGGTGGTCGCGATCTCCAGCGCGCGTTTGCGGCCGTAGGGCAGGTTGACCGTGGTTTCGCGCGCGAAATCCTGCAGGCCGACTTCGGCCAGCAGGTGGTGAGCGCGGTCGTTGAGGCGGTTGAGGGTGCGCTCGCTCTTCCAGAAGTGGTAGGCCGTGCCCAGCTGGCGTTGCAGGCCGACGCGCACGTTCTCGAGCACGCTCAGGTGGGGGAACACCGCCGAGATCTGGAACGAGCGGATGATGCCGCGGCGCGCGATCTGCGCCGGCTGTTCGCGCGTGATGTCCTGGCCATTGAAGAGAATCTGGCCCTGCGTGGGTTCGAGGAACTTGGTGAGCAGGTTGAAGCAGGTCGTCTTGCCCGCGCCGTTGGGTCCGATCAGGGCGTGGATCGCGCCCCGCTGCACGCGCAGGTTGACGTCGTTGACGGCGGTGAAACCCTTGAAGGACTTGGTGAGCTGGCGCGTTTCCAGAATGGTGTCGCTGGGCTTGTCGTGCATGGGGGTGAGGCGCTTCCAGTAGGCGGTCGTGCCATGTTGCTGCGCACCTGTGCGGCCCATTCTGGAGGACCGCTACGGCCCGGCCTATAGGGGCAAACACCGAGGGGCGCCTGGTGCCGCGCAGGCCCTGCGAGCGCGCGCGGCGGACCCCCGGAGTGCCTACGCCTCGATGCGCGCGTGGGCCTCGCGCTTGCCGATCTTGCGCACGGCGAGGAGCTTCTCGAGTTGTGCGGCGCGGGGCGTGACCTGCCCGCTTTCCCACTTGTAGATGGAGAGGGCGGACGCGCCCACCAGCCGGGCCATCTGCGCTTGCGTGAAGCCCAGCTGTTGGCGCAGCGCCAGCAGCTCGGCCGCACCGAAGAGCACTTTGCGGCCGGGTTTGGCGCGGGGCTTTTCCGCCGGCGCCTTGGGCGCGGGCTCGGCACGCCGGGCGGCGCGGGTCAGCGCCTTGACGTGGGACTCCAGCGCCTTGACCTTGCGCTTGAGTTCAGCGATCTCGCCTCGGACGTTGGCGGAGCTCTTGCGAAGCGTGGAGAACTCGTCGCGCAGCTCTTTGCGGGCCACGCGTGCGATTTCTTTCTTGAGGGATGCGGCAAATGTGGTCATTTGTTCATTGTGCCTTTGTTGCTCGCGTGCGGCGATAGACGCAGGCGGCCCGAATGCTCACGGGCCCTCGCCGGCCTTCTTCAGAATCTCCGCGCGCACGTGCCTCACATGCGCCGCACCCGCTTCATCGGCCTTCGCCGCATTGCCCTGCAGCACGGCGCGGCCGATCGCTTCGTAGTCGCGCAGGCGCATCTCGCGCAACGACCCCAGCCGGTGCTGCGCGTGCACGATGGGCATGTGGATCACCCGCAGCAAACGGCGCAGCTCCTGGCTGCCGCTCAGGTCGAGCAGCACGCGGTAGAAGTGGCGCCGTGCCTGCGCGAAATCTTCGGCGCTGGACGCGGCCGCGTTGTCCAGGCGTTCGAGCGCGGGTGGCAAGGCCTTGGCGGGGCCGCCGTTCTTGACGGCCTGCGCCGCGCTGCGCGCCAGCAAACCGGTCATGCGCTCGGCGACGTCGAGCACGCCCAGCGTTTCCTGCAGCGTCAGGGAGCGCACCACGGCCCCCTTGTGCCGCACGATGTCGATGACCCCATCCGCCGCCAGGTGTTGCAGCGCCTCGCGCACCGAGTTGCGCCCCACGCCGAACTGCGCGGCCAGATCGGTTTCCACCAGGCGCTGCCCGGGCACGAACTGGCTCGTCTCCAGGCCACTGACGATGCCGTGGAATACCGCATCCGACGCGCTGGCGGCGCTGCTCTTGTCGGCGGGCGTGTGTTCGGGATCTTTGCGGGCGGGCATGGGATGGGGCGTGTTCGTTGGGCGCCAGTGTATTTCAACATCCCATGAAATCATGGGGCAATATCATCCTACAATCTGGCCGTTGGTCGACCGACCGTCCATTCCCCACCGCAGGAGGTTCCCGCATGAACTTTGACCTTTCCCCCGAGCTGCTGGCGCTGCAGGAGCGCACCCGCCGCTTCATCGCCGAGCAGGTGATCCCGCTGGAAAACGACGAGCGCCAGAGTTCGCACGGCCCCTCGGAAGCGCTGCGCAACGAACTGGTCGCACGGGCCCGCGCGCACGGCCTGCTGACGCCGCATGCCTCGGTGGAACTGGGTGGCCTGGCGCTGTCGCACATTGCCAAGGCGGTGGTGTTCGAGGAGGCCGGTTATTCGTGGCTCGGCCCGACCGCCATGAACATCCACGCGCCCGATGAAGGCAATATCCACCTGATGGAGGAAGTCGCCAGCGCCGAGCAGAAAGAGCGCTGGCTGCGCCCGCAGGTGCAGGGCCACACGCGCTCGTGCTTCGCCATGACCGAGCCCGACCCGGGCGCGGGCGCCGACCCGAGCATGCTGCAGACGCTGGCGGTGCGCGATGGCGATCACTACGTCATCAACGGATTGAAGTGGCTCATCACCGGTGCCGAGGGCGCGAGCTACGTGATCATCATGGCGCGCATGGAAGACGGCTCGGCCACCATGTTCCTGAGCGACATGGACCGCGAAGGCATCACGCTGGAGCGCAGCATGGACGCGATGGACCGCTGCTTCACCGGCGGCCATGGCGTGCTGCGCTTCACCAACCTGCGCGTGCCCGCCACCGACGTGCTGGGCGAGGCGGGCAAGGGCTTTCGCTACGCCCAGGTGCGCCTGGCGCCCGCGCGCCTCACGCACTGCATGCGCTGGCTGGGCCAGGCGCGCCGCGCGCACGACGTGGCCCTGGCGCATGCCAGCACACGCCGCGCGTTCGGCAAGACCCTGGCCGAGCACGAAGGCGTGGGCTTCATGCTGGCCGACAACGACATGGACCTGCAGACCGCGCGCCTGCACATCTGGCACACCGCGTGGATGATGGACCAGGGCCACAAGTGCAACTTCGAATCGAGCCGCGCCAAGGTCGTGTGCTCGGAAGCCGAATGGCGTGTGGTGGATCGCAGCGTGCAGATCCTCGGCGGGCAGGGCATGACCGCGGAGAAGGAAGTCATGCGCATCTTCACCGACATGCGCGCCTTCCGCATCTACGACGGCCCGAACGAAGTGCACCGCTGGAGCATGGCGCGCAAGATGGTGCACACCGTGGGACAAGCCGGGAGCGCAGCATGAGCGCGCTGGATCGGTTTCGCCTCGACGGCAAACATGTGCTGGTCACCGGCGCGTCCAGCGGCCTGGGCGCGCATTTCGCGCAGCTGCTCGTGGGAGCGGGCGCGCGCGTGTCCGTGGCCGCGCGCCGCACGGACAAGCTCGAAGCGCTCGTGGCGCAGTTGCGCCAGGCCGGTGGCGAGGCGCGCGCCGTGGCGCTGGACGTGACCGATCCGCAGAGCGTCGGCCGTTGTTTCGACGCGCTCGCCGACTGGGGCGCGCCGGACGTGGTGGTCAACAACGCCGGGGTCACGGTCACCAAACCCGTCTTGCAGCAAACCCCGGACGACTACGACCAGGTGCTCGACACCAACCTGCGCGGCGTCTGGCTCGTGGCCACCGAAGCGGGCCGCCGCATGCTGGCCGCGGGCAAGGGCGGCAGCATCGTCAACGTCGCCTCCATCCTCGGCGAGCGCGTGGCCGGCGGCGTGGCGCCGTACGCGATCTCCAAGGCGGGCGTGCTGCAACTCACCAAGGCGCTGGCGCTGGAACTGGCGCGCCACGGGATCCGCGTCAACGCCCTGATGCCGGGCTATGTGGTGACCGACCTCAACCGCGACTTCCTGCTCAGCGAGCAGGGTGACAAGGTCAAGTCCCGCATTCCCAGCCGCCGCTTCGGCGAACCGACCGATCTCGACGGCCCCTTGCTGCTGCTCGCGAGCGACGCCGGCGCCGCGATGTCGGGCAGCCTGCTCGCCGTCGACGGTGCGCACCTGGCGAGCTCGCTGTGACGCAGACCCTCGACACCGCCGCGCTGCGGGCCTACCTGGCGCAACAAGGCCTGGCCACCGACGGCCTCGCGGTGCACACGATCTCGGGCGGGCAGTCCAACCCGACCTTCCGCCTGGAGACCCGCGACCGCGCCTATGTGCTGCGCAAGAAGCCCGCCGGCACGCTGTTGCCGGGCGCGCACGCGATCGACCGCGAGTACCGCGTGATGCAGGCACTGCATTCGACCGATGTGCCCGTGCCGCGCATGCTCGCCTACTGCGACGACGCGGCGGTGCTGGGCACGCCGTTCTACGTCATGGAATTTCTGGCGGGCCGGGTCCTGATGGACCAGTCGCTGCCCGGCATGACCACCGACGAACGTGGCGCGATCTACCGCGAGATGAACCGCATCATCGCGGCCCTGCACGGCGTGGACGTCGCGGCGGTGGGGCTGGAAAGTTATGGCAAATCGGGCAACTACTTCCAGCGCCAGATCGGCCGCTGGTCGCAGCAGTGCAAGGCGTCGACCCTGCCGGTCAGCGGCGACATGCAGCGCCTGATGGACTGGCTGCCCGAACACATTCCGGCCGGCGACGAAACGACCCTGGTGCACGGCGACTACCGGCTGGACAACCTCATCTTCCATCCGGTGGAGCCGCGCGTGATCGGCGTGCTGGACTGGGAGCTCTCCACCCTGGGCCATCCGCTGGCCGACTTCGCCTACCACTGCATGAGCTGGCACATCCCGGCCGCGCTGTGGCGTGGCATCGGCGGGCTGGACCTCGCGGCCCTGGGCATTCCGAGCGAGGCGGATTACCTGCGCGCCTATGCACAAGCACGGGGTGTGCAAGGCATCGACGAACACTGGGACTTCTACCTGGCCTACAACCTCTTTCGCATGGCCGCGATCCTTCATGGGATCGCACAGCGCGCGGCCAATGGCACGGCGGCGGCGGCCGATGCGGTGGAGACGGGCGCCAAGGCCGCACCGCTGGCGGCCATCGGCTGGCAATGCGCGCAACGCTACGCCGCAGGCCGGCACTGACCATTCGGACTGAGCGGGGCGAAGCCCTTTGCGCCCGCAGCGAGCGTCCCTAAAAGCCGCCCGCTCCGTGCGCCTCGGCCTGCGCCAGCAGATCGGGCGTCGCGCGGATGTGCGCCTCCAGCGCCAAGGCCGCACGCGCCTCCTGCCCGGCCATGGCCGCCTCGAAGATCTGCCGATGCTCCGCGTGCACGTCGCGGTGGCTGTCGGGCAGGTCGATCGCGTAGCGGCGGTAGCGCTCGCTGTGGCGGCTCAGCAGGCGCAGCACCTTCATCGTCCAGGGTGAAGCGCACGCCGCGATGAGCGCTTCGTGAAAGCGCACGTTGCACTGCTCCCAGTGCGGGCGCCGCTGCGGCTGGATCGGCTGCTCGAACGCCGAGAGCTCGTCGTACGCCTGCTGCAGTTGCGCACGCCATGGCGCGTCCCCGTGCCGGATCGATTGCCGCAGCGCTTCGATCTCGATGTGCAGCCGCAGTTGCGTCAGGTCTTCCAGGTCGGCCAGCGCCATGGGCGCGACGCGAAACCCGCGCTGGCCCTCGGCCACCACCAGCGCGTCGCTCACCAGGCGCGTGATGGCCTCCCGCAGCGTGCCGGCCCCCACCTGGTAGCGCGCCCGGAGATGCTCCACGCGCAGCTTCTCGCCGGGCGCCAGGCGACCTTCGACGATGTCGTCGCGCAACTGCGTATAGCTGCGTTCGATCAGGGTGCGCGATGCAGCGTCGTGGCCGTTGTCGCCATCGGCATCGCCCACCAGGGAGAGAAACACGCGTTTGACCATCGCGCTATTCCTTCGCGCGGTCGTGCACGCGCTGCAGCCGGTAGCTCAGTTGCGGGCGGGTGAGGCCGAGCGCGCGCGCCGCGGCGGCGAGGTTGCCACCCGCGCGGTGCACCGCTTCCTGGATCAGCGCATCCTCCAGCGCGTCCAGGCTCAGGCCGCGCGCCAGCAGATCGTCGTACAGGGCCGGGCCGCTGCTCGGTGCGCTGCGCTCGAGTTCACCGGCGGCGTTGACGGTGACCGGCGCGTGCTCCGGCAGTGTGGGAAAGAGCTCGTGCACGTCGACCGGCTCGCCGGGGCTGGCCAGGATCACGCCCCGTTCGATCAGGTTCTCCAGCTCGCGCACGTTGCCCGGCCAGGGGTAGCCGCGCATCGCGTCCAGCGCGCGGTCGGTGAAGCCGGGCACCGTCTTGCCGTGCAGCGCGCCGAAACGGTTGAGCAGGTGCGCGGCCAGCGGCTCGATGTCGTCCACCCGTTCGCGCAGCGGCGGGATGCGGATCGGGTACACGTTGAGGCGGTACATCAGGTCGCTGCGGAAGCGCCCGCTGGCCACCGCCGCCTGCAGGTCGACGTTGGTCGCCGCGACCACGCGCACGTCGACCTTGCGCGTCTGCGTGCCGCCCAGGCGTTCGATCTCGCCTTGCTGCAACACCCGCAACAGCTTGGCCTGCGCGGGCAGCGGCAACTCGCCCAGCTCGTCGAGCATCAGGGTGCCGCCATCGGCGCGCTCGAAGCGCCCGGGCCGCGCCGCGCCCGCGCCGGTGAAAGCGCCTTTCTCCGCGCCGAACAGCTCGCTCTCGATCAGCTCGGCGGGCAGCGCAGCGCAGTTCACCGCGATGAAGGGCTTGCCCGCGCGCGGGCTCATCGCGTGCAGGGCGCGTGCGAAACGCTCCTTGCCCACGCCGGTCTCGCCGGTCAACAGCACCGTCACTTGCGTCGCCGCGGCCTTGCGCAGCAGGCGGGCGGCGGCGTCGAACGCTTTGGAGCGGCCGATCAGCTCGCCCAGTTCGTCGGCCGGCTGCAAGGTGGAGCGCAGCGTGTCGACCTGCGCCTGCAGGTCTTCCAGGCGCACGATCATCGAGTCGGCGGCGTAGTCCGCGGCCATCGCCTCGGCGTCGGGCCAGTCGGCCAGCACCCGGCCCTCGATGCGGCACGAGGGATGGCCGCAAGCCGCGCAAGCCACTTCCTTGAACAGCGTGGGCCGACCCATGAAGGCGCTGGTGTAGCCCGAGGCATAACCCAGCAACATCCAGCACACCGGCTCCTCCTGCGGGCCGAAGTCGCGCACGTGGGTCTCGACCTCCCAGGAATGGTCCCAGCGGAACACGCCATGGAAGCGGCCGGCCGCCACATCGATCTCGCACAGCTCGGGCGTGACCTGCACCGCGCCTTCCAGCATGTGCAGTTGCGGGCCGACCGCGAACATGTCGAGCACCGACGCGTCGCCGCGCACCTGGCGCGCCAGGGCCGCGTCGCGCTCGCCCGACGCATAACCCGCGCGCATCAGCATGCGGCGCGTGTGCTCGCGCCCGATCGTGCCCATGAACTCGCGGCGCAAGGCGCCGAGCGCCGCCGTGTGCACCAGCAGCATGCGCTGGCCGGCGAGCCAGATGCGGCCATCGCCGGCCGAGAAATGCACCATGCGGCGCAGATCGGCGTCGGGTGGCAGCGGTGGGGGCAGTGGACCGGTCATGGACAGATTATCGATAAGTTGCCAAATCCTGTCGAGCCGGCGCGCGGTGGCGACGAACAAGCGCAGTTCATCAAATGATCAATTCGGCGCCGCTAGAGGTGATGAAAAGCACATACTGCGGTGCACAAAGGCCGAGTCGAGCGGTCGGACATGGTGGGTTTCGGGCCGCTGAACCAGGCCGATACCGGCCAAAACCTCGGTGAATACCCTAGGTTTATCGAGATTTGTGCCGACTTGGCACGCACTCTGCGATGGGGTCCGGCATGCAAACGCTCCACTGCCCCACCGCCAGCCCACTGCCCGCCGTCGACACCACGCAGCGCTTTGTGCGCGTGCTGGAGCAGCGCGCCGACGGTCTGGTCGCGTTCGAGTTCGCCATTGGCTGGCCCGAGCTGGCCTGCGAGCTTCTGCTGCCCGCCCCGGCCTTCGACGCGTTCTGCGCCGCCAACCGGGTGCAGCGGCTCGACGCCTGAGACATACATCCCCCGCACGACACACCCCCAGGAGACAAGCCCCATGAACATCGACCTGCAGGCGCGCGAGATCAAGACGCTGCGCAACACCTACTCGCACGTGGCGAAGGTCATCGGCAACGACAAGACCGCCTCGCGCTACCAGGAAGCCACCTACGGCGCGCAGCCGATGGCCAACTTCCACTACCGCCCGACCTGGGACCCGGCGCACGAGATCTTCGACGCCTCGCGCAGCCAGGTGGTGCTGGCCGACTGGTATGCGCTCAAGGACCCGCGCCAGTTCTACTACGCCAGTTGGGCGATGGCGCGCGCGCGCCAGCAGGACGCGATGGAAGCCAACTTCCAATTCGTCGAATCGCGCGGCATGGTCGACAAGATCCAAGAAGCCCAGCGCCGCAAGTCGCTGCACGTGCTCATGCCACTGCGCCACGTGGCCTGGGGCGCGAACATGAACAACGCGTCGATCTGCGCCTACGGCTATGGCAACGCGTTCACCGCGCCGGCCATGTTCCACGCCATGGACAACCTGGGCATCGCGCAGTACCTCACGCGCCTGGGCCTCGCGCTGGACGACCCCTCGGTGCTCGACGACGGCAAGGACGCGTGGCTGAACGACCCGCACTGGCAGGTGCTGCGCCGCCTGGTCGAGGACACGCTGGTCGTGCAGGACCCCTTCGAATTGTTCGTGGCCCAGAACCTGGTGCTCGACGGCCTGCTGTACCCCTTGATCTACGGCAGCTTCGTCGACGACCACATCGCGCTGCAAGGCGGCACGGCGGTGGCCATGCTGACCGCCTTCATGCCCGAGTGGCACGACGAGAGCGCGCGCTGGGTCGATGCGGTGGTCAAGACCGCGGCCGCCGAGTCCGACGCGAACCGCACGCTCATCACCGCCTGGGTGCAGACCTGGACCGAGCGCGCGCTCGAAGCGCTCGCGCCGGTGGCGCGCCTGGCGCTCGGCGAAGCCGGTGGCGCCGCGCTCGAAGACGCGAGCGCCTTGCTGGCCGAGCGCTGCCGCAAGGCCGGCGTGCGCGGTTGATCTTTCACGACCCCCAAGGAAAAACCATGTCCAACGTGTTCATCGCCTTCCAGCACAACGAGGAGTCGCGCCCGCTGGTCGACGCCATCGTCGCCGACAACCCCGCCGCCGTGGTCGTGCACTCGCCCGGCCTGGTGAAGATCGACGCGCCCAACCGCCTGCAGATCCGCCGCGCCACGATCGAAGAGCAGACCGGCCGCCCCTACGACCTGCAGCAACTGCACGTGAACCTCGTGACGCTCTCGGGTCACATCGACGAAGACGACGACCAGCTCACCTTGAGCTGGAAACACTGACACACACACACACACAGGAGACCCGCATGGACACCCGCGTCACCAAGAAAAAGCTCGGCCTGAAAGAACGCTACGCCGCCATGACCCGCGGCCTGGGCTGGGAAACCAGCTACCAGCCGATGGACAAGGTGTTTCCGTACGACAAGTACGAGGGCATCAAGATCCACGACTGGGACCAGTGGCAGGACCCGTTTCGCCTGACCATGGACGCCTACTGGAAGTACCAGGGCGAGAAAGAGAAAAAGCTCTACGCCGTGATCGAGGCCTTCGCGCAGAACAACGGCCAGCTCGGCGTGAGCGACGCGCGCTACATCAACGCGCTCAAGCTCTTCATCCAGGGCGTGACGCCGCTGGAGTACTACGCGCACCGCGGCTTTGCGCACGTGGGCCGGCAGTTCACCGGTGAAGGTGCGCGCGTGGCGGCGCAGATGCAGAGCATCGACGAACTGCGCCACTACCAGACCGAGACCCACGCGATCTCGCACTACAACAAGTACTTCAACGGCATGCACCACGCGCACCACTGGTTCGACCGCGTGTGGTACCTCTCGGTGCCCAAGTCCTTCTTCGAAGACGCCATCACCGGTGGGCCGTTCGAGTTCCTGGTGGCGGTCAGTTTCTCGTTCGAATACGTGCTGACCAACCTGCTGTTCGTGCCCTTCATGAGCGGCGCGGCGCACAACGGCGACATGTCCACCGTCACCTTCGGCTTCAGCGCGCAGAGCGACGAGAGCCGCCACATGACGCTGGGCATCGAGTGCATCAAGTTCCTGCTCGAGCAGGACCCGGCCAACGTGCCCATCGTGCAGCAGTGGATCGACAAGTGGTTCTGGCGCGGCTACCGCCTGCTCACGCTCGTGGCCATGATGCAGGACTACATGCTGCCCAAGCGCGTGATGAGCTGGAAGGAAGCCTGGGAGATGTACGCCGAGCAGAACGGCGGCGCGCTGTTCAAGGACCTCGCGCGCTACGGCATCCGCGAACCCAAGGGCTGGAAGGACGCCTGCGAAGGCAAGGACCACATCAGCCACCAGGCCTGGAACACCTTCTACAACTACAGCGCCGCCGCGGCCTTCCACACCTGGGTGCCGACCGACGAGGAAATGGACTGGCTGGCCGAGAAGTACCCGACCACCTTCAACCAGCTCTACCGCCCGCGCCTGGAGCACTACCGCGAGCAACAGCAGGCCGGCAAGCGCTTCTACAACAAGACGCTGCCCATGCTGTGCAACACCTGCCAGATCCCGATGCTCTTCACCGAGCCCGGCGACGCCAGCAAGATCTGCTACCGCGAGAGCGACTGGCGCGGCAACAAGCACCACTTCTGCAGCGACCACTGCAAGGAGATCTTCGACCACGAGCCCGAGAAGTACGTGCAGAGCTGGCTGCCGGTGCACCAGATCTACCAGGGCAACTGTTTCGACCCCGGCACCGACCCGACGGTGGAAGGCTTCGACCCGCTGCTCGCGGTGCTCCAGCACTACCAGCTCGACATCGGCGCGGACAACTTCGACTTCGAAGGTTCGCAAGACCAGAAGAACTTCGCCGCCTGGCGTGGCGATGCGCCCCAAGGAGAGTCAGCATGAGCGTCGTTGCCCTAGCACCCTACGACTTCCCCGCGCGCGACGTGCGCGAGAACTTTCCCGCGCCGCTGCTCTACATCGGCTGGGAAGACCACCTGATGGTCTGCGCGCCGGTGTGCCTGCCGCTGCCGCCCGACATGCCGTTTGGCGCGCTGGCCACCGCCGTGCTGCCCGGCGTGTACGGCGAGCACCCGGACTTCGAGCGCATCGACTGGAACGCGGTGCAGTGGCTCAAGTCCGGCCAGCCGTGGACGCCCGATCCCGCGAAGTCGCTGGCCGACAACGGCCTCACGCACAAGGACGCCATCCGTTTCCGCACGCCGGGGCTGACCGGCATCCAGGGCTCGTTCAGCTGAACACCCGAGGGGCATTGCCATGGGCTACCAACTCACCATCGAACCGCTGGGCACCACCATCGAAGTGGAAGAAGGCCAGAGCCTGCTCGACGCCGCGCTGCGCCAGGGTATCTACATTCCGCACGCCTGCGGCCACGGCCTGTGCGGCACGTGCAAGGTGCAGGTGTGCGACGGCGAGGTGGACCATGGCCATGCCAACCCGTTTGCCTTGATGGAAGTCGAGCGCGACGAGGGAAAGACGCTGGCCTGCTGTGCCACGTTGCAATGCGACACGACCATCGAGGCCGACATCGACGACGAGCCCGATGCGCGCGTGATCCCCGTGCGCGACTTCGCTGGCACCGTGCGCCGCATCGTGCAGCTCACGCCGACCATCCGGGCGCTGCACATCGCGATCGACAAGCCGATCGAATTCCAGGCCGGCCAATACGTGCAGCTGGAAATCCCGGGGCTCGGTGAAAGCCGGGCCTTCTCCATCGCCAATTCGCCGGTTGCGGTGAACGGCGCCAACGAGATCGAACTGAACGTGCGCATCGTCGCCGGCGGCAAAGGCACCGGCTACCTGCATCAGCAGTTGAAGGAAGGCGACCGCCTGCGCCTGGCCGGCCCCTATGGCCGTTTCTTCGTGCGCAGCTCGGCGCAACGCCCCAAGGTCTTCATGGCTGGCGGCTCGGGGCTCTCCAGCCCGCGTTCGATGATCCTCGACCTGCTCGAGGGCGGTTGCACGCTGCCGATCACGCTGGTCTACGGCCAGCGCACGCGCGACGAGCTGTACTACGACGCCGAGTTCCGCGCGCTGGCCGAGCTGTACCCGAACTTCAGCTACGTGCCGGCGCTCTCGGGCGAGCCCGAAGGCTCGGATTGGGACGGCGCGCGCGGCTTCGTGCACGACGCCGCGAAGGCGCACTTCGGCGGCAGCTTCGCGGGTCACCAGGCCTACCTGTGCGGACCGCCGCCGATGGTGGAGGCCTGCATCGCCACGCTGATGCAGGGCCGCCTGTTCGAGCGCGACATCTTCACTGAGAAGTTCCTCTCCGCGGCCGATGCGCAGAACGCGCGCAGCCCGCTGTTCCACCGCCTCTGAGCACGACACGCCATGCTCTTCGACACCCGCCCCAAGGTCAACGTCTGCGTCGCACAGACCGGCGAGACCTACGCCTGCGCCACCGACGAGAGCCTGCTGCGCGGCATGTTGCGCCTGGGCCGCCGCGGCATCCCGGTGGGCTGTGTGAACGGTGGCTGCGGTGTGTGCAAGGTGCGCATCGTTCAAGGACACGTGACCGAACTCGGCCCGGTGAGCCGCGCGCATGTGAGCGAAGACGAAGAACACGCCGGCCTCACGCTGGCCTGCCGCGTCGCGCCCACCTGCGCCGTGACGCTCGAAGTCGCCGGCAAATTGCAGAGACCTTTTTCCAGAGCGGCGGGCCCCACGCCCGCCGCGCCAAACCAGCAGTAACCAACCAGGAGACGAATGATGGGTGTGATGCGAATTGGACATGTCAACCTGCGGGTGATGGACATCGATGCGGCGGTCAAGCACTACGAGAACGTGCTCGGCCTCAAGACAACCATGGTCGACAAGGCCGGCAACGTGTACCTGAAGTGCTGGGACGAGTGGGACAAGTACTCGCTGATCCTCACACCGTCGGACCGCGCCGGCATGAACCACATGGCCTACAAGGTCGAGAAGGACGCGGACCTCGATGCGTTGAAAGACAAGATCGAAGCCTGGGGCGTGAAGACCACGCTGCTGCCCGAAGGCTCGTTGCCCGCCACCGGCCGCATGCTGCAGTTCAACCTGCCCAGCGGGCACGAGATGCGGCTGTACGCGATGAAGGAATACCTCGGCACGGACGTGGGCACGCAAAGCCCCGACCCCTGGCCCGACGGTCTCAAGGGCGCGGGGGCGCACTGGATGGACCACATCCTGCTGATGTGCGAGATGAACCCGCCCGAAGGTGTGAACACCGTGGCCGACAACACGCGCTTCATGGCCGAAGCGCTGGACTTCTTCCTCACCGAGCAGGTGGTGGTTGGTCCGGACGGCAGCATCCAGGCCGCCACTTGGATGGCCTGCACCACCACGCCGCACGACATCGCCTTCGTCGGCGCGCCCACCAGCGGCCTGCACCACATCGCCTACTTCCTCGACTCGTGGCACGACGTGTTGAAGGCGGCGGACGTGATGGCCAAGACCAAGACCCGCATCGACGTCGCGCCCACGCGCCACGGCATCACGCGCGGCGAGACGATCTACTTCTTCGACCCGAGCGGCAACCGCAACGAGACCTTCGCGGGCCTGGGTTACCTCGCGCAGCGGGATCGGCCCGTCACCACTTGGAGCGAAGACCGCCTGGGCAGTGGCATCTTTTTCCACACGGGTGATCTGGTGCCTTCGTTCACCGAGGTCTACACCTGATCGCGCGAGGAGCCTGAGATGACGCACTCGGTGAACACCCCGGTGATCGACTGGCCCGCCGCGCAAACGGCGGTCGCGGCGGCGGTGCAGGCCGCGCAGGCGATGGGCGCGCGCGTCAACGTCGCGCTGGTCGATGCCGGCGGTGTGCTCGCGGGCTTCCTGCGCATGCCGGGTGCGCCGCTGCATTCCATCGACATCGCGATCGACAAGGCCTACACAGCCGTGAGCTTTGGCTTGCCGACCGCGCGCTGGACCGAGGTGCTGCAGTCGCACTCGGCCGCCGTGCGCGACGGCCTGGTGCAACGCCCGCGCTTTGTGGCCTTTGGTGGCGGCCTGCCCATCGTCGAAGACGGCCGCTGCATCGGCGCCATCGGTGTGTCCGGTGGCAGCGAGCAGCAGGACGAAGAGATCGCCCACGCCGGCCTGGTGGCGCTGGGCCTGCACACCGCTTGAACGTGAAGACCCGCAGAGAAAAGAGACCATGACGAACCCCGAAATCGGCCGGTCCGTGACCGCGGCCGGCATCCGCACCAACCTGCACGACGTGGGCACCGGTTCACCGGTGCTGATGATCCACGGCTCGGGCCCCGGTGTGTCCGCCTGGGCCAACTGGCGCCTGAGCATTCCCGTGCTGGCCCAGCGGTGCCGCGTGATCGCGCCCGACATGGTCGGCTTCGGTTTCAGTGATCGGCCCGAAGGCCAGGCGTACACGATGGACCACTGGGTCGCGCAGGCGGTCGGTGTGCTCGACGCGCTGGAGATCGAACGCGCCGACCTGGTGGGCAACTCCTTCGGCGGCGCGCTCGCGTTGGCGCTGGCCATCCGCCACCCGCAGCGCGTGCGCCGGCTGGTGCTGATGGGTTCGGTCGGCGTGCCGTTCGACATCACGCCCGGGCTCGACGCGGTGTGGGGCTACGAGCCCTCGCTCAAGACGATGCGCTCCTTGCTCGACGTGTTCGCGCACGACCCGAAGCTCGCCACCGACGAACTCGCGCAGCTGCGCTACGAGGCCAGCATCCGCCCCGGTTTTCACGAATCCTTCGCGGCGATGTTCCCCGCGCCGCGCCAGCGCTGGGTGAATGCGATGTGCAGCGCCCCGGCCGACATCCGCGCGCTGCCCCACGAGACGCTGGTGTTGCACGGACGAGAAGACCGCGTGATCCCGCTGGCCAACTCGCTGACCCTGGCGCAATGGATTCCCAACAGCCAGCTGCACGTGTTCGGCCACTGCGGCCACTGGACCCAGATCGAACACGCCGCGCGCTTCAACCGCTTGCTGCTCGACTTCTTCGCCGAAGCCGATGCAAGCAACTCCTGACGAGACGATGACCATGAAACAGTTCCTCAACTTCATCGGCGGCGAATTCGTCGCCACCGGCAAGACCTTCGAGGACCGCGCGCCGGTCGACAACCGCGTCATCGGCCTGGTGCACGAAGCCGGCAAGGCCGAGGTCGACGCGGCGGTGCGGGCCGCGCGCGCCGCGCTCAAGGGCGAATGGGGTCGCATGGGCGTGAACAAACGCGTCGAGCTGTTGTACGCCGTGGCCGACGAAATCAACCGCCGCTTCGACGACTTCCTCGCCGCCGAGATGGCCGACACCGGCAAGCCGCATTCGCTCGCCTCGCACATCGACATCCCGCGCGGCGCGGCCAACTTCAAGGTGTTCGCCGACGTCATCAAGAATGTGCCGACCGAGAGCTTCGAGATGAGCACGCCCGACGGCGGCACGGCCCTGAGCTACGCCGTGCGCTCGCCGGTGGGCGTGGTCGGCGTGGTGTGCCCGTGGAACCTGCCGCTGCTGCTCATGACCTGGAAGGTCGGCCCGGCCCTGGCCTGCGGCAACACCGTGATCGTGAAGCCCTCGGAAGAAACCCCCGCTACCGCCACGCTGCTCGGCGAGGTGATGAAGGCCGTCGGCATTCCCGATGGCGTCTACAACGTGGTGCACGGCTTCGGGCCGGACTCGGCCGGCGCTTTCCTCACGCAACATCCGGATGTGGACGCGATCACCTTCACCGGCGAGACGCGCACCGGCGAAGCCATCATGGCCGCCGCCGCCAAGGGCGTGCGCCCGGTGAGCTTCGAGCTCGGCGGCAAGAACGCCGGCATCGTGTTCGCCGATGCGGATTTCGACAAGGCCGTGGCCGGCATCACGCGCAGCGCGTTCGAAAACTGCGGCCAGGTCTGCCTCGGCACCGAACGTGTGTACGTGCAGCGGCCCATCTTCGACAAGTTCGTGCAGGCGCTCAAGGCCAAGGCCGAGGCGCTGAAGATCGGGCCGTCGGAAGAGCCCGGCGTGGGCCTGGGGCCGCTGATCTCGCGCGAGCACCAGCAGAAGGTGCTGGGCTACTACGCACGTGCGAAGGCCGAAGGCGCGACCATCGTCACCGGCGGTGGCGTGCCGCGCATGCCGGGCGCGCTGGCGGAAGGGAACTGGGTGCAGCCCACGATCTGGACCGGTCTGCCCGAAACCGCGAGCGTGGTGCGCGAGGAAATCTTCGGCCCTTGCTGCCACATCGCGCCCTTCGACACCGTCGACGAAGCGATCGCCCTGGCCAACGACACCGACTACGGCCTGGCCACCACGGTGTGGACGCAGGACCTGAGCACCGCGCACCGCATGGGCCGCGAAGTGGACGTCGGCCTGTGCTGGATCAACAGCTGGTTCCTGCGCGACCTGCGCACCGCGTTCGGCGGCAGCAAGGCCTCGGGCATCGGCCGCGAAGGTGGCGTGCACTCGCTCGAGTTCTACACCGAGCTGCGCAATGTGATGGTCAAGCTCTGAAGAAAGACACCCCATGAACGACAAGAAAATCGAACAGTACGGCGACGAGCTGTACCAGGCGCTGCTCGAGCGCAAGCCGGTGGCACCGCTCACCGACCGCGAACCCACGATCACCATCGACGACGCCTACCGCATCCAGCTGCGCATGGTCCAGCGCCGCCTCGACGCGGGCGAGACCGTGGTGGGCAAGAAGATCGGCGTCACCAGCAAGGTGGTGATGGACATGCTCAAGGTAGACCAGCCCGACTTCGGCCAACTCCTCTCGGGCATGGTGGTGCACGAGGGCGAGGCCATCCGCGCCGACAGCATGATCGCGCCCAAGGCGGAAGCCGAGGTCGCCTTCGTGCTCAAGAGCGACCTGCAGGGCCCGGGCGTGACCGCGGCCGACGTGTTGCGCGCCACCGCCTTCGTGATGCCGTGTTTCGAGATCGTCGACTCGCGCATCCAGGACTGGAAGATCAAGATCCAGGACACCGTGGCCGACAACGCCTCGTGCGGTGTGCTGGTGCTCGGCGGCACGCGCCGCGATCCGCGCGACGTGGACCTGGCCCTGGCCGGCATGGTGCTCGAGAAAAACGGCGAGATCGTCAGCACCTCGACCGGTGCCGCTGTGCAGGGCTCGCCGGTCAATGCGGTGGTCTGGCTTGCCAACACGCTGGGCCGCCTGGGCATCGCGCTCAAGGCCGGCGAAGTGATCCTCTCCGGCTCGCAGTCGCCGCTCGTGCCGGTGAAAGCCGGCGACTGCTTGCACTGCAGTGTCGGCGGCCTCGGCAGCACCAGCATCCGCTTTGTTTGAAAGCACCCCATGAAACTCGATGCACAAACCATTGCCGATCTGGCGACCCACCTCGAAGACGCCGAGCTGAAAGCGCACGACGTCACCAAGATCACCGACGCCCATCCGCACATGGACTGGGACGACGCCTATGCGATCCAGGATGAGATCCGCCGCCGCAAGGAAGGGCGCGGCCAGCGCACGGCGGGCCTGAAGGCGGGCCTGACCTCGTTCGCGAAGATGAAGCAGATGGGCGTGGAGACGCCGGTGTTCGGCTTCGTCAGCGATTACATGGCGCGGCCCGACGGCGGCGAGATCAAGACCTCGGAGCTGATCCACCCCAAGGTGGAGGCCGAGATCTGCATCGTCACCAAGGCAGCTTTGCGCGGCCCCGGTTGCCACGTGGGCGCGGTGCTCGCGGCGGTCGACTTCGTCGTGCCCGCCGTTGAAATCATCGACAGCCGCTACCGCGATTTCAAGTTCGATCTGAAGAGCGTGGTGGCCGACAACACCTCGGCCTCGCGCTTCGTCGTCGGTTCGCGCATGCGCGCCATCGACGGGCTGGACCTGCGCACGCTGGGCGTGGTGCTGGAGAAGAACGGCGAGATCGTGGCGATGGCGGCCGGCGCGGCCGTGCTCGGCAACCCGCTCACGGCCGTGGCCATGCTGGCCAACCACCTGGGCGCGCGCGGCCAGGAAATCCCGGCCGGCACCTTCGTCATGACCGGTGGCGTGACCGAGGCGATCTCGGTGCAGGCCGGCGACAGCGTGAACGTGCGCTTCCAGGACCTGGGCAGCGTGTCGATGCGCTTCGTTTGAACAGGAGAAACCCCATGAACAAAATCAAATGTGCCCTCATCGGGCCCGGCAACATCGGCACCGACCTGCTCGCCAAGCTGCAGCGCAGCCCGGTGCTCGAACCGGTGTGGATGGTCGGCATCGACCCCAACTCCGATGGCTTGAAGCGCGCCCGCGAGATGGGCATCAAGACCACCGCCGACGGCGTCGACGGCCTGCTGCCGCACGTGCTGGAAGACGGCGTGCAGATCGCCTTCGACGCCACCAGCGCCTACGTGCACGCCGAGAACTCGCGCAAGCTCAACGAGCTCGGCGTGATGATGATCGACCTCACGCCCGCGGCCATCGGCCCGTACTGCGTGCCACCGGTGAACCTGCAGGAGCAGGTGGGCAAGCGCGCGATGAACGTCAACATGGTCACCTGCGGCGGCCAGGCGACGATTCCGATGGTCTACGCGGTGAGCCGCGTGCAGCCCGTGGCCTACGGCGAGATCGTGGCCACCGTGTCCAGCCGCTCGATCGGCCCGGGCACGCGCAAGAACATCGACGAGTTCACACGCACCACCGCGGGCGCGGTGGAAAAAGTGGGCGGCGCGCAAAAGGGCAAGGCCATCATCGTGGTGAACCCGGCCGAGCCACCGCTGATCATGCGCGACACCATCCACTGCCTGACCGTCGGCGAACCCAAGGTGGCCGAGATCGAGGCCTCGGTGCAGGCGATGCTGCGCGAGGTGCAGAAGTACGTGCCGGGCTACCGGCTCGTCAACGGCCCGGTGATCGACGGCAACCGTGTGTCCATCTACATGGAGGTCGAGGGCCTGGGCGACTACCTGCCCAAGTACGCCGGCAACCTGGACATCATGACCGCCGCCGCCGCCCGCACCGCCGAGCTATTTGCCGAGGAGATCCTCGCCGGCAAGCTCGTGCTCGAACCCGCATTCGCCTGAAGGAGTGACCACCATGAAAAGCAAACTCGACGGCCGGAAGGTCACGCTGCACGACATGACGCTGCGCGACGGCATGCACCCCAAGCGCCACCAGATGACGCTGGACCAGATGAAGGCCGTGGCCTGCGGCCTGGACGCCGCCGGCGTGCCGCTGATCGAGGTCACGCACGGCGATGGCCTGGGTGGCAGCTCGGTGAACTACGGCTTTCCCGCGCACACCGACGAGGAATACCTGTCCACCGTGATCCCGCTCATGAAGCAGGCCAAGGTCTCGGCCTTGCTGCTGCCCGGCATCGGCACCGTGGACCACCTCAACATGGCGCACGCGCTGGGCGTGAACACCATCCGCGTGGCCACGCACTGCACCGAGGCCGACGTGTCCGAGCAGCACATCACCGCCGCGCGCAAGCTCGGCATGGACACGGTCGGCTTCCTGATGATGGCGCACATGAACACGCCCGAAGGCCTGGTCACACAAGCGAAGCTGATGGAGGGCTACGGCGCGAACTGCGTCTACGTGACCGACTCGGCCGGGTACATGCTGCCCGACGACGTGAAGGCGCGCCTGAGCGCCGTGCGCGCTGCGCTCAAGCCCGAGACCGAGCTGGGTTTTCACGGCCACCACAACCTGGCGATGGGCGTGGCCAACAGCATCGCCGCGATCGAAGCCGGCGCGACGCGCGTGGACGCGGCCGCCGCGGGCCTCGGCGCAGGTGCCGGCAACACGCCGATGGAGGTGCTGGTCGCCGTGTGCGACCGCATGGGCATCCACACCGGCATCGACGTGTGGAAGATCCAGGACGTGGCCGAAGACGTGGTGGTGCCGCTGATGGACTTCCCGATCCGCGTCGACCGCGACGCGCTCACGCTCGGCTACGCCGGCGTGTACGGCAGCTTCCTGCTGTTCGCCAAACGCGCCGAGAAAAAGTACGGTGTGCCCGCGCGTGACCTGCTGGTGGAGCTGGGCCGGCGCGGCATGGTCGGCGGCCAGGAAGACATGATCGAAGACACCGCGCTCACGATGGCGCGCGAGCGTGGCCTGTTGCCCGCCCGCGCCGCTTGAAGGAGCACGCCATGCCGTTCGCACAGATCTACATGATCGAAGGTCGCACCGAGGAACAGAAGAGGGCGGTCATCGAAAAAGTGACACAGGCGCTGGTGGAGGCGGTGGATGCGCCGAAGCGGAACGTGCGCGTCTGGATACAGGACGTGCCCAAGGAAAACTGGGGCATCGCCGGCGTCAGCGCGAAGGACCTCGGGCGCTGAGGCGCCGCCTTCGCCGGTGCACGTTCGCCTGGATGCGCGCCCGCCTACGGGCTGGGCATCGCCGTGAGCGGCGCCGCGCCCCCATCGGTGAATGCCGTGGCGCATGCGAAGGCGGGCCGCACGAACGGTGAGCGGTTGTCCACGCAGGCATTGCCGGCCAGGTATTCGGCATAGACGTCGTCCTCGCCGAACCGCACCAGGCCTTCGGGCATGGCCGGTTGCGACACCGGCCTGTCCGCCACCGCCACCCGCATGTACGCCGTCCACACGGGCAGCGCCAGCGTGCCGCCCGTGGCGCGGCTGCCCAGGCTGCGCGGCTGGTCGAAACCCATCCACACCACGGAGGCCACACCGCCCGCGTAGCCGGCAAACCAGGCGTCGCGCGCGTCGTTGGAGGTGCCGGTTTTCCCGGCCACGTCGGGGCGGCCCAGTGCCGCCGCGCGCCGCCCCGTGCCCTGGCGCACCACGTCGCGCAGCAGGCTGTTCATCACGTAGGCGTTGCGCGGCGAGATCACCGCGCTGCGCTCGGCCGCGTCTGGCGCTGCGTACAGCACGTCGCCGCCGCGCTCGCGCACCTGACGGATCAGGCGCGGCTGCACCCAGTGGCCGCCATTGGCGAAGACGGTGTACGCCTGGGTGAGTTGCAAGGGCGTGGTGGTGCCCGCGCCCAGGGCCAGGGGAAGACCGGCCGGGTTGCGTTCGGGCGCGAAGCCAAAGCGCGCCGCGAACGCGCTGACGTGGTCGGTGCCGGCCGCTTCCATCAGGTTCACCGCGACCAGGTTCTTGGAGCGCACCAGGCCGCGCCGCGCGTCGATGAAACCTTCGTACTGGTTGCCGTAGTTGCGGGGGCTCCAGGCCTTGCGGCCGCGCGCCGCGGGCGTGACCACGCGCTGCGTGTCGTCGACCAAGGTGCCCGGGAAATAGCCCTTCTCCAGCGCGGCCGAGTACACGAACGGCTTGAAGGTCGAACCCGGTTGGCGCTGTGCCTGCACCGCGTGGTCGAACTGGTTGAGGGCGAAGTCGAAGCCACCGGTCAGCGCGAGGATCTCGCCGGTGTTCACGTCCATCGACACCAGCGCGCCTTCCATGCGGGGCAACGGAACGCGATGCTTGCGCCCACCATCGCCGCGCCTGGCCTGCGCCGCCTGCAGGCCCGCGCGCAGTTCGCGCGTGGCCGCGCGTTGGGCCGCCACATCGATCGTGGTGCTCACATTGAGGCCGAGCGCATAGGCCTCATCGCCGAAGCGGTCCACCACCATCTGGCGCGCCTGTTCCACGGCGAAGGCCGCATCGGTGTGCAACCCGCTGGTGTTGACGCGCAGCGTGAGCGTTTCGGCCAGGGCGTCTTGCAACTGCTGCGTGTCCAGATGGCCCAGCGCGTGCATGCGGTGAAGGATGTGGCGCTGGCGGACCGTGGCGCGTGCGCGGTTGGCCACCGGGTTGTAGGCCGAGGGCGCCTTGGGCAGCCCGGCCAGCATGGCCGCTTCGGCCACCGTCAGCTGGTTCAGCGTCTTGTCGAAGTAGACCGAGGCCGCCGCGGCAAAGCCGTAGGCGCGCTCGCCGAGGTAGACCTGGTTCATGTACAGCTCGAGCAACTTGTCCTTGCTGTAGACCGACTCCAGCTTGTATGCCAGCAGGACTTCCGTGAGCTTGCGGCTGTAGGTTTTCTCGCGGCTGAGGAAGAAGACGCGGGCCACCTGCATGGTGATGGTGCTGCCGCCCTGGGCGCTTTCACCCGCGCGAAAATTGCTGAGCACCGCGCGGGCCATGCCGCTGAAGTCCACCGCGCCGTGCCCGTAGAAGTTCGCATCCTCGATGGCGAGCAAGGCCTGTCGCAGCACCAGCGGTATGCCGTCGAGGCTCACCAGCTCGCGGCGCTCCTGGCCGTATTCCGCGAGCAGCGTGCCATCTCGCGCGTAGATGCGCAGGGGCAGCCTGGGGTCGTAGTCGGCGAGATGGTCCACGGGGGGCAATTGCTGCCACAGGTGGTGCAGCAGGTAGGCGCCGCCGAGGCTGCCGCCGATGAGCACACCGAGCACCACGCCGAGCAGCGTGCGCAGCAGGCGGTTTGGGGAGGGGGAAGGGGACACGGAAGAACCATCCAGGGAAGGCCGGACGCGCGTGGCCGCGAGCCCGGTGGCGCCTCTCCCCCTGTCCTTTTACCTGAGAGTTTCGGCTGCCGCGGCAGCCTGCCCCTTCGGTGGGCCCACGCATGCGTGGCATGCGTTGGGCCTCTCTCCAGTCGGCGATGTTCTTCTGCGGTCCCGTGTACCTGAGCGATGATGGGAGATTGCGCCTTCGGTGGGGGCTGGTGCGCCCCGCTCTCCCGCAGAGAAGGCGTGATTATGGACGACGCATTTTGGGGAGGCCCACCACACTAGCGCGTGGCCTTTCTCGCGCGCTTCGCAGGGCGGCTCGCGCGCCAGCGCTCCATGCCATCGAGCAGCAGTTCGAGGCCGGCCTCGAAAGCGCTCTCGGCGTCCACCCGCGCAAACGGCTCGGCCATGAAATGCGCCGCGCCGTATTCCGCTTCGGGCGCCTGTTCGATGCGCTTGACGATGAACTTCGCGTGCGCGGCCGGCAACTGCCGGCTCACCTCGGCGTAGGCGGCCGTCATCGTGTACTGCGCCAGCAGGTGGTAGCCCATGGCGCTGTGCTCGGGGGAGAAGCCGCCGTCGCGAAAGATCTGCGCCATGCGGTTCAGGTAGACCAGGCCGTAGTCCGTCTGGCCCGGCGCGACCTGCTGGAACAGGCGGAAGCGGTTGTGCGACATGATGTAGCGCAGCACCCCGCCGTACTCGACCATGAGCGCATAACTCTGCCGCGCATGGTGCTCGACGTCCGCGCGCCAGTCGCCCGTGAGCCCGCCCAGCCGTTCCACGCGCGTCTTGAAGTAGAGGTTCACCACACCGGAGATCAGGTCGTCGCGGCTGCCGATGTAGTAGTGGATCAGCGCGGGTGTCACGCCGAACTCGCGCGCCAGCCCAATGATGGACAGCTCGGCCAACGGTTCCACCTTCGCCATTTGCACCGCGCGCTCGATGACCTGCTCGCGCGCGAGCAATGGCGTGGTGCCGGCAATCACCTGTTCTGCCTTCGGCGGCCGACCGCGCCGCCGAGGCGCGTCCGCCGGGCTGGCGGCGGACTTCTTCGCGGGCGTGCTTCGCGGGATGGTTCCTGCCTTCGTTGTGGCCAATTTTTTTTCCTGCATTTGACGGTGCATCAATATTACCGTACCATTAATTTACTGACCGTCAATTTAATCGGAATCGCCTTGAACCAGGACATCAAAAAACCAGCCGTCACCGCCGGCTTGCGCGGCGCGGGCTGGAACCCCCAGCGCATGGACCGGCCTTACACGCTGCGGCCCCATGCCTTGAGAACGGCGGATGGACAGCGCACGCTCGGCTTCCTGTACACGCAGACGGGTCGGGAAAAGTCGGTGATCTGCCTGATGCACCCGCGCGAGTTCTCGGGCACGCCCTATCTGGTGCCCGACGTGCTCGACGCAGGGTGTGCCGCCTGGGTGCAGGCGCCGCGCTCCATCGGTTCGGACCTGCGCCTGGAGCACGAGGTGGCGCTGCTCGATGTGGCGGCCGGTGTGGCCCAGTTGCGCAAGCTCGGCTTCGAGCACGTGACCTTGTTGGGCACCTCGGGTGGCGCGGGCCTGTACGGCTTCTACACGCAGCAGGCCCTGCGCAGTCCCGAGCGGCGCCTGACCGACACGCCGGCCGGCCGGCCCGTGAAGCTCGCCGAAGCGGACATGCCCGCGCCCGACGCGCTGGTGCTGGTGTCGCCGCACCCGGGCCAGGGCAAGCTGCTCATGAATGGCATCGACCCGTCGGTGACGGACGAAGCGGACCCGTTCTCGGTGGATGCGGCCTTGGACCCTTTCAGCGAAGACAACGGTTTCGCCAGGCCGCCCGCGTCGTCGCGGTACGCAACCAGCTTCGTGCAGGCGTACCGCGCCGCGCAGCGCCAGCGCGTGGAGCGCATCGACGGCATGGCCAAGGCTTTGTTGCGCGAGCGCGCCGCCGCGCGCAAGGAACTCAAGGCGCTGGGCGCATCGGCGCCGTCGGTGCTGCGCCGCAAGGCCGCCTACACGCCCATCCTCACGCTGTGGCGCACCGACGCGGACCTGCGTTGCTGGGATCTCTCCATCGACCCGTCGGACCGCGCGGTGGGCTCGCTCTGGGGCGCGGACCCGTTCGCCTCCAACATGGGCAGCGTCGCGTTCGCGCGCCTGATCACGCCGGAATCGTGGCTGTCCACCTGGTCCGGCATCACCTCACGCGCAAGCTTCGACCAGTTCGGCGCGGAGCTGACCGTGCCGACGCTGATGCTCGACTACACCGGCGACCAGGCGGCCTTCCCGAGCGACATGGACGCCATCTACGCATCGCTGGGCAGCAGCGACAAGCAGCGCATCAAGGTCCGGGGCAACCACCATGGCATGGCCCTGGCCGATGGCGAAGAACCCGGGCAGGTGGTCGTGGGGCGCCACCTGCAGGAATGGTTGAAGCACAACGCCCGCCACTGACGATTCACAACACCAGGAGACCAGCATGAAACATTTACCACGCCTGCTTGCGGCGATGGCCACCCTGGCCCTCGCCTGCGCCATCCCGGCGCAAGCGCAGCCGTATCCGAGCAAGATGATCCGCGTCTACGTGTCCTCGGCACCGGGCAGTGCGCCGGACATCATGGCCCGCCTGATCGCGGACGCGCTGGGCAAGGGGTTCGGCCAGACCGCCATCGTGGAAAACAAAGTGGGTGCCGGCGGCATCGTGGTGATGAGCGCCCTCAAAGCGGCGCCGCCCGACGGCTACACCATCGGCCTCGTGCAGGCCGCTGTGGCCACCGTCACACCGCTGACCTACAAGGCCGCCACCTTCGAGATCGAGCGCGACTTCGACACCATCGGCACCGTGGGCGTGACCCCGATGCTGTACACGGCGAACCCGAAGTCCGGCATCAAGACGCTGGCCGAAGCGATTGCCTTGGCCAAGTCCCAACCCGACACGGTGATGGCCGGCAACCCGACGCGCACGTCCATTCCGCACCTCGCGAACGCGCTGCTGGCCGACAAGTCGGGCGCCGTCCTGCGCCACGTCCCGTTCTCCGGCACGCCGCAGGGCATCCAGTCGGTGCTGGCGGGTGACATCCAGATGTACACGGACGGCGTCACGCCGTTGATTCCGCTCGTCAAAGGCGGCAAGCTCAACGCGCTGGCGGTCGCCGCCGACACGGTGCTGCCCGGCCTGGAAGGCATTCCGCTGGCGAAGGACACCGTGCCCGGCCTCGTGGTGTACGGCTGGTTCACGCTGCACGCCCCCAAGGGCACGCCGCGCGATGTGCTGCAGCGCTTGAACACCGAGCTGAACGAAGCGCTCAAGCGGCCCGAGGTGGTGGCGCGCCTGCACAGCCTGGGCACCTACCCCAGGATCTCGACGCTGGACGAATCGGCGAGCTTCGTGCGGCAGCAGAAAGCGCTGTTCGGCGGCGTCGTGAAGTCCATGGGTCTGCAACCCGAATGAATGGGAGCGTCTCTGTGAATTTCGAGCCCGACGTTCGCATGCCCGGGGTGGTCTACCCGCCACCGGACACGCTGCAGCGCTACATGGCCGCGGGCGCGCTCACGCGCGAGACGCTGGTCGACGGCTTCGCCGCCGCCGTGCAGCGCCACGCGCAGCGGCCCGCCCTGGTGGGGCCTTCGGGCCACCTCAGCTATGCCGAACTGGACGTGCGGACGGACCGGCTGGCCGCCGGCCTGCTGCGCCTGGGCATGCGCCCGCTGGACCGGGTGATCTTCCAGGCGGGCAACAGCCACGAGCTGGTGGTCGCCTTCCTGGCCTGCCTCAAGGCCTCGCTGATTCCGGTGTGCACGTTGGCCGCGCACCGCGAACACGAGATCGGTTACCTGGGCCAGTTGAGCGAGGCACGGCTGCACCTCGTGCAGGGCGATGACCCGAAGTTCGACGACGTCGTGTTTGCCCAGCGCATGCGTGCGCAACTGCCGGGCGTTGACCACATCGTGCAGGCGCGCGGCGAACCGCGCGACGGCGCAATCGGCCTGCAAGCGCTCATCGACGGCATGGGCCATGAAGAAGCCCGCGCGCTGCTGCGGCAAGTGCCGCGCGATCCGTTCCAGGTCGCGGTGTTCCAGCTCTCCGGTGGCACCACCGGCGTGCCCAAGATCATCCCGCGCTTCCACAGCGAATACCTCTACAACATGCGCAGCGTCGCGCGCGTCAACGGCTATGGGCCGGACGACGTGCTGTTCATGCCGCTGCCCATGATGCACAACCTCAACATGGGTTGCTGCTTCGGCCCCTTCCTGATGTCGGGCGGCGCTATCGTCATCAGCTCCAGCCTGCAGGGCGACGAGATGATCGCCGTGCTGCAGCGTTACCAGCCCACCTGGGCCTCGGTGGGCGCGGTGCTCGCGCGCATCCAGCCGGCGCTGGAATCGGGCGAGCTCCGGCTCTCGCGCCTGCGCGGCGTGATCGCACCCAACGGCGCGCCGCACCTGCGTCCCATTCTGGGCGCGCCCGTGCGGCACATCTTCGGCATGACCGAAGGCGTGATCATGCTCACGCGCGAGAGCGACCCGCAGGAGGTGCAGGACACGATGATCGGTCGGCCCGTCTCCGAGTTCGACGAGGTCCAGCTGCTCGTGCCCGGCACCGAACAGCGCATCACCGAAGACGGCGTCGAAGGCGAAAGCGCTTTCAGGGGGCCGTACACCATCCATGGTTACTACCAGGCCGAGGAACGCAACCGCGAGGCGTTCACGAGCGATGGCTTCTACCGCTCGGGCGACCTGATGCAGGCCAGGACGATCGGTGGCGTGCGCTACTTCCAGTTCCGCGGCCGCACCAAAGACGTGGTGAGCCGTGGCGGCGAAAAGATCAACTGCGAAGAGGTCGAGGTCATCGTGCGCCGCCATCCCGCCGTGACCAACGTGCAGATCTGCGCCATGCCCGACCCGGTGCTGGGCGAGCGCGCCTGCGCCTTCATCCAGCCCAAGCCGGGACAGACCGCGCCCACCGTGAAGGAACTCGGCGCGTTCCTGCAGCAGGAAGGCTTGGCGAAATTCAAGTGGCCGGAGCGCGTCGAGCCGGTCACGGAGTTCCCCATGACCAAGACGGGGAAGTTAAGCAAGCTGCTGCTCAAGCAGATCATCGTGGACAAGCTGGCCGCGGAAGCGTTGGCCAAGGAAGGACAAGCAACATGAGCACACCCGCCACCCTGCCGCTGCAGGGCGTTCACCACACGGCCCGCCCCACCTGGAAGCTGGCCGAAACGGTTCACTTCTACCGCGACCTGCTCGGCCTGCCGCTGGTGCACGCGATCTCCGCGCGCGGCTGGGGCCCCGACGACCACGCCGACTTCCTGCACTTCTTCTTCGACAGCGGCAACGGCAGCACCATCGCCTTCTTCTATTACATCGGCGCGGACCAGCCCGACTTCGCCACACCGCGGCCGGACTACCGCTACAAGGCGACCCACACCGCGTGGCGCGTGGAGACGCGCGAGCAACTGCTGGAATGCCGCGCCAAGGTCGAGGCCGCCGGCATCGCGATGAACTACCAGATCCGCCACGAGGTGATCGAGTCGATCTACTTCAACGACCCCAACGGCTATTCCATCGAGATCACCTGGCAGGCGCGCCCGTTCAGCGAACTCGACATCGCCGACGCGGGGCGCACCATCGACGCGGCCGTGGCGCTCTCACAGACACCCGGCGCGCTCACCTGCATCGACGACGTCTGGCGCCGCAAAGGCACCGAACTCGCGCGCGAACTGGAGGCCGCATGATGCCCACCATCTTCGTTCTGGACGTCGAGGAATTCCTGCCGCTGGTGCAGCACGCGCGCGAGCGCCAGGACCTGCGCGTCACCGGCCCGCGCAAGGGCTACTGGTGCATCGCGGGCGACCACGAGTTGCGCTTCTCGCGCAAGGAACTCGGCTTCAAACCCGCGGTGTGGAACGGCGCGCTGACCGGTGGCCTGCTCGGCCAGGTGGTGCAGTTCGACAAGGACACGCTGCGCATCGTGGACGGGAGCACACCATGAAGATCGCGGTGATTGGCGGCGGCCCCGCCGGACTGTACTTCGCGATGCTGGTGCGCAAGCGCCAGCCGGACTGGCCCGTGGTGGTGCTGGAACAGAACCCGCCGGACGCGACCTTCGGCTTCGGCGTGGTGATGGCCGATTCCGGCCGCAACAACCTGCGCTTGGCCGACGAGGCCAGCCACGACGCGCTGGTGCGCAAGATGACCTTCACCGACCGCCAGGTGATCACGCTCAACGAGCAGTCCATCGTCGTCGAGCGGCCCGGCAAGGGCGGCGCGATCCGGCGCATCGACCTGCTGCGGGTGCTGCAGGACGCGGCCTTGCGCGAGGGTGTGGAACTGCGCAGCGGCGCGCGCCTGGAGAACCTGGGCCAGCGCGCCGACCATGGGCTCGCGGACGCCGACATCCTCGTCGGCGCCGACGGCGTCAACTCGATCGTGCGCGGCGGCGACGAAGCCGGGTTCGACACCCGGCGCTCCCAGCTCACCAACCGCTTCGCCTGGTTCGGCGTCGGCAAGGCCTTCGCCACGCCCGCGCTGGTGTTCCGCAAATTCCAGGGCGGCAGCTTCATCGCGCACTACTACCCCTACACCGACGAGAACAGCACCTTCGTCGCCGAGTGCGACGACGCCACGTGGCAGCAGTTCGGCATGGAGCGCATGTCGCTCGATCAACGCCGCGAACTGTTCGAGCAGGTGTTCGCCGCCGAGCTGGACGGTCACCCCTTGTTGTCGAACAACTCGCTGTGGCGCCAGTTCCCGGTGATCCGCAATGACCGCTGGGTGAGCGGCCACAAGGTGCTGATCGGCGATGCGCAGACCAGCGCGCATTTCTCCATCGGCTCGGGCACGCGCATCGCGATGGAAGACGCCATCGCCCTGGCCGCAGCGGTGTGCGACGCGCCGGGCACGGCGGCCGACAAGCTGCGCGCCTTCGAGACCCAGCGCAGGCCTGAGAAGGACAAGCTCATCGGTGCGTCCGAGCGCTCGTACCGCTGGTACGAGGACATTGGCGACTGGATGGACCGCTACAGCGCGCACGAGTTCGTCTACCGCTTCATGACGCGCACCGGCCGCGTGAGCGATGCGCGGCTGGCCTCGTCCTATCCCCAGCTCTACTCGGAGCTGTGCAGCGCCGGCGTGGTCGCCGCGCCGGCGTGACCATGGTGGAGAGTGTCGAAAGCGTCGTCAGCCGCGTGCCCTTCGTCATCCGGCGCCGCGTGCGCTGGGCCGATTGCGACCCGGCCGGCGTCGTCTACACCGGCAAGTTCGTGGAGTACATGCTGGGCGCGGCGAACCTGTTCTACGCCAACCTGACCGAGCTGAACTACCGCGAGTTCCTCCTGGCGGTCGGCGTGGACACGCCCTGCCGCGGACTCGACATGGACTTTCGCGGGGCGCTGTGGCCCGACGACGAATGCCTCCTGCAGGTGAGCGTGGCCGAACTGCGCCGCAGCAGCTTCGACCTGCGCGTGCGCGCCTACCAGGCCAGTGGGCGCGAGGTGTTCGTCGGACGCTTCACGCCGATCTGCATTCCGAAAAACGGCGAGCGCCACAGCGTTCCCATTCCGCCCGCCTACCGCGAGGCCTTGACGCAGCACCTGCTGCAAGACACACCATGAAAACCCTCTACCGCATCGGGCAGATCGTGCCCAGCTCGAACACCACGATGGAGACGGAGATTCCGCGCATCCTGCGCCGCCGCGAGGCTGATCACGCGGAACGCTTCACCTTCCATTCCAGCCGCATGCGCATGCACCGCGTGACGCCCGAAGAACTCGCCGCCATGAACCGCGAGGGCCTGCGCTGCGCGGCCGAGTTGTCCGACGCGCGCGTCGACGTGATGAGCACCGCCTGCCTGGTGGCCATCATGGCGCAGGGGCTGGGCTATCACCGGGACGTCGAGGACGACTTCGCCAAGATCGTGGCGGACAACGGCGCGCAGAGCCGGGTCATGACCTCGGCGGGCGCGTTGATCCATGGCCTGCACAAGCTCGGCGCGAAGAAGGTCTCGCTCATGGCCCCCTACATGAAGCCACTGACCGCCAAGGTGGTGGCGTACATCGAGAACGAAGGCATCGAGGTGGTGGACAGCCTGTGCTTCGAGATCCCGGACAACCTCGAAGTGGGGCGGCGCGATCCAATGCAGTTGCTCGACGACGTGAAGAAACTCAACACCGCCAACGTGGACGTGGTGGTGTTGTCGGCCTGCGTGCAGATGCCTTCGCTGCCGGCAATCCAGCAGGCGCAGGACCGCCTGGGCATTCCGGTGACCTCCACGGCGGTGTGCACCGCGCGGAACATGCTCGACCTGCTGGGACTGGATGCGCGGGTGCCGGGCTATGGGCGTTTGCTTGAGGTCGCGTAAGGCGCAAGCCCTTTTCTGAACAACCCACAACACAACGATCTGGAGACCCCCATGCGTCACTTCCTCATTCCCCTGTTGACATGCCTCGCCCTGGGCAGCGCCCATGCCGAGGAGCGCTTTCCTTCCGGCCCCGTGAAGCTGCTGGTGGCCACCGCACCCGGCGCGGGCATGGACGCCACCGCGCGGCTCGTGGCCGACAAACTTGCGGCGATGTGGGGCCAACCGGTGGTGGTGGAGAACAAACCTGGCGGCGGTGGGG
>NZ_SCML01000048.1 GCF_005503365.1 Hydrogenophaga sp. 2FB | reverse complement strand
TTTACAAAGCGAACAGGAAAGTCAATGAAATCAACGGTCTACCCAGACCACCCCCGCGCCAGTGCTAGCTTTGCGTACCGTCACTTATTGCACTGAAAACGAGGAGACCCCGATTCGTGGGTGTCGTTGCTGCGCGGGTGGCCGCGGAAGTCGCTGCCACCGCTGCCACCTCCATCGCCGTCCTTGGGCACAAAGCTCTTGTGGCTGGCCCAGGCCTGGATCAGCGTGCCGTCCACGCTGAAGTGTTCTTTGGACAACCAGTTCCTGCGCTGGGCCTGCGCGAGCACCTGGTTGAAGAACGCTACCACCGCGTCGTGCTCTATCAGCCGCTGGCGGTTCTTGCTGAACACCGTAGGCACCCAGACGCTGTCTTCCATCGAAAGCCCAATGAACCAGCGAAACAGCAGGTTGTATTGCACCTGCTCCATCAGCAAGCGCTCCGAGCGAACCGAGTACAGAACCTGCAGCAGCATCGCGCGCAGCAGCTTCTGCGGCGCGATGCTGGGACGCCCGCCCTTGCTGGCGTCTTCATACATGCCTGCAAACAGATCTTCGAGCTCGACGAGTGCGTCGTTGACCATCGCGCGAATGGCTCGCAGCGGGTGCGTCGCCGGCACGAAGTCATCGAGTTTCTTGATGCTGAACAGGCTTTCGGTGAAGGTGTCGGATCCGCGCATGCCGCATTGTCCTGCCTACGCCTTCGTCTGGATCAAGTCACGGGGCTTGCGTCGAAGTATTTCAGCAGCCTGCTAGGTGGGAAAGTACGAAGCCATTTCCTCATTGCCCACCGAGGAATCGGCCAATCCGGCGCATCTCAAGCGGACCCTGGCCTATCAGAAGATTTCGTCCTCGCCACCGTCCCCGTCTTGCCGGACGCAACCGGACGAATGCCATGGGCCAGCAGCCCGATGAAAATGTCGGCAACCTCATCGCCACGCAGGCGACCTTCTGCGTGGAACCACTGGGAAATCCCGCCGACGGCCCCCATGAACCAGAACACCGCCAGCTTGGCATCGCACGGCGCGATGGACCCGTCTCGAACGCCATCCTCGAACACCTGGCGCAACTCCAGATCGAACTTGCGGCGCCTCGCGGTGATCTTCTTCTGATCCGCCGCCGTCATCGCCGAGAAGTCGTGGAGGATGGCGGGGGCCCCCATTTCGTCGGTCAGCAGTGAGATGTAGTTCTTGATGAAGGTCGCGATGCGTTCATACCCCGTTGTTTCCGAGGCAATGGCATCTTTCAGGACCTGGTCTCCGAGCCTCATCGACAGCTCGTGGCACTCGTAGATCAGTTCCTGCTTGTTCTTGAAGTAATAGTAGAGCGCAGGCTTCGTGACGTTGAGCGCGGCGGCAATTTCGTCCAGGGACACGTTCTTGTACCCGTGGCGGCCGAACGTGCGAGACGCCTCCGCAATGACCGCCTGCTTCTTGAGTTGGTATTGCTCGTCCGCGCCGCCGACCGCGTTGTTCCACTTCACTCCCTTGGCCAGGCGTTTGGCCGGGCCACGGGGTCGCGGCTTCGGCTTGGCGTCGATTTGCGTGCTCATTCTTGCAGTGTCCTGTGCGCGTTTGCCCGGAGAAGGGCTGAGTTTCGATGATATCGGACAGGCAAAATCACAGAGCTAAGCGTCCGAGCGTGCGTCAACCCGCCAGTATCTGCCGGGCGATGATCAGCCGTTGAATGTGGCTGGTTCCCTCGTAGATCTTCGTCACCCGCACGTCGCGGTAGTAGCGCTCGACAGGGAAATCGTTCACGTACCCATAGCCACCGTGCACCTGAAGCGCAGCGGAACAGACCTTCTCCGCCATTTCACTGGCGAACAACTTGGCCATCGCGGCCTCTTTGATGGACGGAAGCTTCGCATCCGTCAAACGCGCCGCATACAACATGAACTGGCGCGCCACGTCAATCTGCGTGGCCATGTCCGCCAGGTCAAAGCTGATGGCCTGCAATTCGGCGATCGGTTTTCCGTAGGCCTCACGCTCCTTCGCGTACCGGATCGCGGCTTCCAGGGCAGCGCGGGCAATGCCAATGGACAGCGCTGCGATCGCGATACGGCCGTCGGACAGCAACGAGAGGGCCTTGCCATAACCGCGCCCTTCCTCGCCAATCATGTTCTTCGCCGGCACACGCAAGTTGTCCAGCTGAATCTGGGCGGTGTGCGCCGTGTGCTGGCCCAGCTTGTTTTCGATTCGAAGGCATTCGTAGCCCGGGTCCTTCGGGTCCGCGATGAACAAGCTGAAGCGGTCGCGAGCGCCCGGTGCTCCCGTGGCGGCGACCACCAGGGCAAAGCCGGCCTCGCTGCCGTTGGAGATCCACTGCTTGCTTCCATTGAGCACATAGCTGTCACCATCGCGCTTGGCCGTGGTGCGGATGGCTGCAGTGTCGGAACCGGCATGCGGCTCCGACAACAGAAAAGCCCCAATGCGTTGGGCGCTGGCCAACTCGGGCAGGTACAACTGCATCTGCTCCTCGGTGCCAAACGATCGGAGCACGTGCGCGGACGAGTTGTGCACATGCATCAGGGTCGCAAAACCACCGTCCGCCGCGGCGAACTCCTCGATCGCCAGACAGTACTCCACGAACGACAGCCCGGCGCCGCCATAGGCCTGTGGCGCCAGCATCCCCATGAAGCCAACCTCGGCCACAGCGCGGATTTCATCGTAGGGCCAGGCGCTGCTGCGGTCACGTTCCGCCGCAGTGCTGGCCACCACTTCGCTGGCCACGCGACGGGCCGACTCCCGGATCATCACTTCCTGTTCGCTCAAAAATGCATTGGAAACGCTCGTCATCGCTCATCCTTGAATGTTGTCGATCCTGCGGGGCACGTGCCCATCAGCCCAGCCACCGCTTTCGGCGGCGGTAATGTTTCATGTCCCTGAAGCTCTTGCGCTCACCGTCCACCGTCAGACCCAAATAGAACTCGCGCACGTCCTCGTTGCTCTTGAGGTTGACCGATGGGCCTTCGAGCACGACCCGGCCGCTTTCCATCACGTAGCCGTAGTCGGCCAGCTCCAGCGCGACGCGCGTGTTCTGCTCGACGATCAGCAGTGTCAGGCCACTGGCCTTGAGTTCAGACAGCAAGCCATAGACCTCTTCCACCATAAGCGGCGCCAAGCCGAGCGAGGGTTCATCGATCATGACCAGCTTCGGTCTGGCCATGAGAGCACGCCCGATCACCAGCAACTGCTGCTCACCCCCGGACAGATAGCCCGCGGTACGGTTGCGCAATGCGGCGAGCCGCTTGATACGGCCGTACACCTCGTCAAGCAGTTCCTTGGCATCGCGCCCATTGCCCATGTGCCCGCCGACCACCAGGTTTTGTTCCACCGTCATGTGGCGCAGAACCTTGCGACCTTCCATGACGTGTACCAGCCCCCTCTGGACCTGGGCGGCCGGATTTCCCCCCGCGATGTCGACACCATCAAAGGTGATGGCGCCTGCCGTCACGCGACCGTCTTCGGTCTTGATCAGGTTCGAAATGGCCTTCAGCGTGGTGCTCTTTCCAGCACCGTTCGCGCCCAGCAAGGTCACGCACTGCCCAGCAGGCACTTTGGCTGAAATGCCTTTTACAGCGAGAATGACATCGCTGTACAACACCTCAACGTTGTTCAGTTCAAGCACAAGTGTCTCCGGTTGGGTTGGCGTGGATCCCGAACGAACCGTATCCACGCCGGGTTGCAGTTACCACTTGCTCAGCACAGGCACGGGGACGCTCTGCTCAAGGAGCTTGTAATGGCCCTTTTCAACAGTACCGATGTTGACTGCCATGCCTTCGGTGGGGAACGGCGCGTCTTTGCTATATTGGATATTGGGCAGCACACCGAAGCTGCGTTCGCTCGGCATCGGCGTCGACAGCAGCGCCGCCCGGACGTCTTCCCCCTTGACGTCCTTGACACCCTTGATCTTGACCGCCTGCTCGAAGGCTCTGGCCACGATAAGGCCTTGGCTCATGCCCATGATGCAGGCTGAGGTGTAGCTGACCTGTGCCTTGTACTTGGTGCGCAGCTTCTCGAAGAATGCCCGCGCCGTGGTCGGATCTTCCGTGGGCATGGCCATCCCGTAGACCTCGTAGTTGCCTTCCATCTGCTCTAGACCGCCCAAGGCCTTGCCCGACGAAATCAACCCATTGTGGGCCGACATGACGATCGGGATGTTGGTCTTTCCAAGGCTTTGCAGGGCTCGACGAGTCGCCACGACGGAGGCCGTGTTGTTGAAGACTTGAAGCACGGTCGCGCCCTTGCGAATCAACCGGTTCACTTGCTGGGTCAGGTCGGTGGGTTGGGCTTCGGTGTAGACCGTCTCCACGACCTCCAAGATCTTGGGGTTGTCTTTCGCGAACTTCTCGATGCCCTTGTGGATATCCACATAAGCCGGGGACACTTCGGAAGAGATCACACCGACCTTGATGGGTGCGCTGGAGCCCGATTTCTTCTGCAACCAGGTGTAGAAAGCCGCCGCCTCGTGCGGATAGGTGGCCCGGGCGTTGAACACCCAGCTGTCGCTCTTCCACGCAAAGCCATAACCGGCGGTCGCAAGGACCTGAGGCACCTTGTCATTGGGTAATCGCTGCTGCAGGGCCGCCGCATCCGAGCCGCCGATACCCAGAATGGCCACGGGGTCCAGTTCTGACTTGATGCCGGGCCACAGACTGGCCACCTGCGCCACGTCGTAGCGCGTGTCGTATTCCTTGACGCGAAGTGCCACGCCTTGCGCCTTGCCCACCTCATCGCTCCACCAGTCGAGAACGCCTTTTCGGCAACCCGTCATGTCTTTCATGACATCGGCAAACGGACCGGTAAAGTCCGCCAAGCCAGCGACGTTGTAGGTGGTCTGTGCTTGGGCAGCGCCCGCCAAACCAAACACACCGGCGGCCAAAGCACCGCATCGCGCCACACGGGCGAAGGCCGACAGACATTCATTTTTTGTAGTCACACAAGTCTCCTGGTTTTGATCACGCTGTCCAACACGAATCAACCGTCCTCCAGCGCAGCGGACGGCCGCAAGTTTCGGCATCAGTAGGGGTAAGGCCACATGCGGTAGGAACGTTTAAGGATGTTCCACCGGTGCATCAATCCACGCGGCTCAAAAATCAGAAAGCCGGCGATGATGCCGCCCAGAAATATGTTCAGCGCGGCGAAGACCACGTCGCCACTCAGGAACGAGAAGTTCTCAACCAGGGAAGGACCCACGCTGGTGAAGAATTCCTGAGCAAACCGGATGACGAATACGCCAATCAGCGCGCCGGTCACCGATCCCATGCCGCCCACAATGACCATGGCGATGAACCAGATAGAGTGGATCAGGGTGAACTGGTCGATCGAGACGAAGCGCACGTAGTACGCCCACAAACCGCCGCCGATGCCCGCGTAGAAGGCGCCCAGCAGGAAAGCCAATGCCTTGGTCCGCACCACGTCGATGCCCATCATTCCGGAGGCGACGTCGTCATCCCGAACGGCCGCAAAGATCCGGCCATGGCGGCTGCGCGCCACGCCATAGGCGCCCGCGATCATGATGCAGGCGACCACCAGACACAGGTAGTAGACGGCTGCATCGGTGTCGAGCGCCCAGCCGAACAGCCGCGCCGGTTCGACCGTGATGCCGTTGGAGCCACCCATCCAGGCAGCGGGCAAGTTCAGCACCATGAAATGGAACAGGATTTGTGCCGCGATCGTCGTCAACGCCAGATAGAAACCCTTGATCCGGACGGCAGCCAGTCCAAACACCAGACCGAACAAGGCGGCGCACACACCACCGACCGGCAGCGCGATCCAGAACGGCATGCCGCCCTTCGTCGCGAGCAGCGCGGTGGCGTACGCGCCCGCGCCCATGAACGCCGCTTGGCCCAGGTTGATCTGACCGGCAAGACCGGTGTTGATCTGCAACCCGATCACCACCACGGCGGTGATCAGCATCGAGGTCATCACCGCCACCGAGCGGGCGTCGGCGATCCACGGCAGAGCGAACATGAACATAACGAACAAGCCCAGCGTCACGGCCTGGCTTCGCGTGCGGACCAGCGCCTGGTCTTGGGCAAACGACGTTGCGAAAACACCTGCGGGATCCATGCTCATACCCTTTCAATGGTTTTCCAGCCGAACATGCCGGTGGGACGGATCAACAACATCAAAAGCATGATGATGAAAGGAAAGACAGAGCCCAGTGCCCCGCCCACCAACGGATCGAGGTAGGCCGACGCCAGCCCCTGGATGACACCGACTAGCACGCCGGCCAGCAGCAGTCCGGCAAGCGATTCCAAGCCGGCGAGCAAGGCCACTGGCAGCGCCGCCAGACCGATGTCGGAACTCATCATGTTGATCGACCGACCGCTCAGGTGCACCATGGCTCCCAGCGTCGAGAGCACGGCTCCCAGCATCCAGGCGAATGCGATGGAGCGCTGCACCGAAATTCCCATGGACATCGCCACCTGGTGGTCTTCGGCCACGGCCGTCATCGTCAAGCCCACGCGGGTCCGGTTGAAGAACCAAGAAAGGCCAAGGCCAATGACGATGGTCAGGATGCCGCCATACAGGAGCGAGCGGGAGATCACCACATCGCCGAGGATGATGGGTTCCAGCGGAAAGATGATCGGGAACGCGCGGACCTGCGGACCAAAGAGCACCAGGACGATGCCTCGAATCAAGATCAACAGGCCGATCGTCACCATCACCATCGAGAACACCGACTCGCCCACGAGGCGCGCGAAAAATATGCGCTCGATCATCAAGCCGAAGATCGCCGCGCTGGCGAAGGCCACCGGCAAACCGATCCACACCGGCATGCCCATCTGAATGATGGTCCACCACACCATGTAGCCACCGAAGACCACCAGCTCGCCCTGTGCAAAGTTGAACACCTTGGATGCGCGGTAGATCACCACGAAGCCCATCGCGATGAGGGCATAGAGAAGACCGGACAACGCACCGTTGATTAGGTAGTTCAGAAAATCGCTCATGTGTGCCTCCTGCGATGGGGTTCGGTCGAAGTGTTCAAACTGAATCCGTCAGCATCGTGAATGAATACCTGCGCGTTGAAGTTGCTTCGACGCCCGTCCTGGTAGGTCACAGGTATGTCGATTCGCACTTCCCGGGAACCGTCGTACAAGCCCTGGATCAAGGCGCCGTAACGCTCCTCCAAGAACTCGCGTCGCAGCTTGCGCGAACGCGTCAGCTCGCCCTCGTCGGGATCCAGTTCCTTGGGAAAGTTGGCGAACCGCTGCACCCGTGCATGGGGTGGCAGAAACTGGTTGACCCGCGCAATTTCCTGGCGGATCAAGACCGCGATCTCGGGACGCTGCGAAAGGTCGGTGAAGGTCGAGAAACCGATTCGCTTGTCCTCGGCCCAGCGCGACAGGACGGCCATGTCGATGTTGATGAGTGCTGCCACGAAGTCGCGCCCCTCATCGCCCACGGTCATGATGTCCTTGATGAAAGGGCTGAACCGCAAACGCGTCTCGACGAACTGGGGCGGAAAGGTGTCGCCACTGCGAAGTCGCTTCAAGTCCGACAGCCGTTCGAGGAAAACCAGCTCACCACGGTCGGTTTTGGTCACGGCGTCACCGGTGTAGAACCAACCGTCCTTGACCTTCGACTCGACCGACCCTTCCCGTCGGTAGTAGCCCAGAAAAGGGCTTCCACCACGGATCTGGAGTTCGCCGTCCGGGCTCACCCGCCATTCGAGGGGAGCACCGGCCTCCGGGTGCGCATGCATCCAGTGCCCTACGGTCTCGAGGTCGAAGCGATCACTTTGGTGGCACGTGAGCAAGCCGGTTTCGGTGGAGCCATAGATGTTCCGCAAGGGCACGCCCATTGCATGGAACATGCGAAACACGTCGGGCGCCATGGTGGCACCACCGCAACTGGCAATGCGCAGCCGGGTCAGCCCCAACTGGTCACGCAACGGCCGCAGAACCAGAGCTTCGGCCAAGGGGAATTGCAGGCGATCCAGCCAGCCGATCGGCTTGCCATCCAGGCGACCGACGTTGAAGGCGTGCCCCACCTTCATACCCCATTCGTAGACGGCACGCCGCAGGGGCCCAGCGTCCAGCATGTGGGCCTGCACCGAGGAGGCCATGCTTTCCCATTGACGCGGGGCGAAGGTCATGGCCTCGACGGCGAGCTCGCGGATGTTGGCCAGCACCTGCTCGGGGCTTTCCGGGAAGTTGACCACCATGGGCAGCCCCAGGCCCGCAGAGATCCCGTTGATTTGCTCGGTGGCCCAGGCAGGCGCGATGTAGCTCAGATACTCCATGCCCGGTTTCGCATCGGTGGCATGGATCAGGCGCTGCGCGTTGTCGATCAGGAAGCGGTGCGTGAGCACCACCCCCTTGGGTTTGCCCGTGGTCCCCGAGGTGTAGGACAGCACCGCCACATCATCGGGCGAGCCCTTCGCGACCAACGAACGGTACAGCCGAGGGTCCTGCGCATCCCGCTCAAGCCCTTGCTGCTGCACCGACTTGAAGGTGCTGAGGATCGGGTCGTTGTAGGACCACATGCCTGTGTCATCCCAGTACACGACATGGCGAAGCAGCGCCAGCTTGCCCTTGACGTCCAGGCCCTTGTCCACCTGTTCCTGGTCCTGGGCGAAGAGGCAGACCGTCTCGCTGTCCTCCAGCAAATACTGCACTTCGTCCGCCGTCAGATCCGGATACAGGGAGACCACTTTGCAGCCCAGCGCGTGCGCCGCGAACTCCGCCCAGTAGTGCTGCGGCTCGTTCTCGCCAATGATCGCCACCGTCGCGCCGCGCTGCACGCCCATGTGGTGCAGGCCCAGTGCCAGCTCCAGCACATTGCGCTCCACCTCCGCAAAGGTGTATTCACGCCAGATGCCGCGCTGCTTGTGGCGCTGAGACAGCCGCTCGGGTGTGGCGTCCGCGTGGCGTCGCAACAGTTGCGGCAGTGTTTCGATCTTGAGCATCATTGCCCGCCCTCCCCGAGATAGGCCTTCATGACGGCCGGATTTGCCTGTATCTCCTTGGGGGTTCCCTCGGCGATCTTGCGACCGAAGTCCAGCACCGCAATGCGGTCTGCCAGATCCATCACCACGCCCATGTCGTGCTCCACCAGCACGACCGGAATCCGTTTGGCTTCGCGCACGTCCAGAATGAAGCGCGCGAGGTCTTCCTTTTCTTCCGCGTTCATGCCGGCCATGGGCTCGTCCATCAACAGGATCCGGGGGTCCTGGGCCAGCGCCCGACCCAAGTCCACGCGTTTGCGAAGTCCGTAGCCGAGGCTGCCCACTGGTGCATGGCGGATGGCCTCGATCTCCAGGAACTCGATGATTTCCTCCACCACTTCCCGATGGACCACCTCTTCGCGCCTAGCGGCGCCGAAGTAGAGGAACGACTGCGCCAGGTTCGAGCGCATGTGCATGTGGCGGCCCACCATCAGGTTCTCGACCACCGTCATGCCGGAGAAAATGTGCGTGCCCTGAAAGGTCCTGGCCAAGCCCTGGCCCGCGACTTCGTGGACCGCCATGTTGCGAACGCTCAGCCCGCCTAGCGTGATGTCGCCCTTCTTGGGACGGTAAAAACCGCTCAGGCAATTCATGAGCGAGGACTTCCCCGCGCCATTCGGACCGATGATGGCCAGCAGCTCGTCCTTGCGCACATCGATGGACACATCGTTGAGCGCGACAATTCCACCGAACTGCAGCAACAGGTTGCGGGCCGAGAGCACCACACCGTCCGGGTTGACACTGGTGGTTGCCGTCATGACGCGTGCCCCTTGACGGGTGGGATCATGTCCATCGAGTCTCCTTGTTCGGACCGTTGTGGGGTCTCGTGGTGGTGTTCTGTTCGGGCTGCCATGTCCGATACCGTCAGAGCCGTGCCCCGCCATCGATGCTCAGCGTGGTGGCGTTCAGATAGGCGTTCTCCACCACATGACGGACCAGCGCCGAGAACTCCGGCGCCTGCCCCATGCGGTTCGGGAACAGGATGACTTTCTCGATGATGTTTTGCGCCACCTTGGTCGGCATGCCTGCCGACATGCCGGTCTCGAACAAACCGGGGGCGAGCGCGACGACTCGCACGCCGTGCTGCGCCAGGTCCCGCGCCACCGGAAGGGTCAACCCCATGACGGCCGCCTTGCTGGCGCTGTAGGCGGCCTGACCCATCTGCCCCTGCCAGGCTGCACCTGACGATGTGTTGACGATCACGCCACGCTCGCCATCCGCGTTCGCGTCGTTCTGCGACATGGCCAGGGCGGCGTGCCGGATGACGTTGAAGGTGCCGGTCAAGTTGACACCGATCACGCGGTTCCAGAGGTCCAGCGGAAACAGCTCGCCCTTGGACAAGGTCTTGCAGGGGCCGAGGATGCCCGCGCAGTTCACCGCCACATGCAACGCCCCAAACGTGTTGACCGCGAACTCCACGGCAGCTTTCACACTGGCGTCGTCGGCCACATCCGTTTTCAGCGCACGCACGCTGTCGCCCAACGGGGCCATCTCGCGCATCAGGCGGTCTTCATCCAGATCGACCGCCACCACCTTGGCGCCCGCATCGACCAGGGCCTTGCAGGTCGCCAGGCCGAGCCCCGAACCCGCACCAGTCACCAGCGCAACCGTGTTCTTGATGTCCATGCTTGTCTCTTCTTTCGGTGAGGCGCTCAGCGCGCCAGGATGGAGATGCAGGCAACGGCTTCCTCGATGCCCTCAAGGCCGCCGCCGTTTTCGGCCAATGCGATGCGGGCGCCTTCGACTTGCCGCGCGCCGGCTTCCGCGCGAAGCTGGGTCACCAGCTCGTGCACCTGCGCCAAGCCCGTCGCACCAACCGGATGTCCCTTCGACTCCAGGCCTCCCGAGGGGTTGATGGGAATGCGCCCACCGATGCGGGTGTCGCCCCGCTCGGCGATCACACCCCCCTGGCCGAACTCGCAGAAGCCCAGGTTTTCAGACTGGATGATTTCCCCCATGGCAGTGGCGTCGTGGACTTCGGCCACGGAGATGTCGTCCGGCCCCACGCCGGCCAACTCATACGCCCGCCGCGCGGCCAGCGCCGTGCAATGGTTGGCAACGTCTTCCTCATTGCGCGCGGAGCCGCTTTGAACCACAGCGGCCAGCACCCGGATTGCCCGGCTCGCGTCGATGTTCAACCGCTTGAGCGCAGACCGGTTGCACACGATGACCGCGGCGGCGCCGTCCGACACAGGCGAGCACATCGGCAAGGTCAGCGGGTAGGTGATCGGTGGCGCTGTCAGCACGTCGTCAATGCTGTACGACACTTGGTATTGCGACAGTGGGTTGTGGACCGAATGCGCGTGGTTCTTGGCCGAGACGGCCGCCAGCTGCCGTTGCGTAGTGCCGAAAGTGCGCATGTGGGAGCGCGCGAAGGCCGCGTACACATCCATGAACACGCTGTAGGGCCGGGGAGAGGTCGAGCCTTCCGGAACCGCCACATCGCGCCCGAGCTTCATCAGCTCTTCGCGGATGTCGGTGGCCCGCGACAGATCCCAGGCGCTGTCGAAGACCGAGAACATCTTCTGCTTGTCCGGGGTGAACATCTTCTCCGCGCCGATAGCCAAGGCCACATCGCCCGCACCCGCACGAACATGGTTGCATGCCAACACGAACGCGGACGATCCGCTGGCGCAGGCGTTTTCGATGTTGACCACGGGAATGCGACCGATCCCCATGGCGCGCAATGCAATCTGCCCGCGGATCATGTGCTGGCCCTCCATGTGACCTTGGGAGGTGTTGCCGAAAAAGGCCGCTTGCAGGTCCTCTTGCCGGATCCCGGCATCCACCAGCGCCGCCTCGGTCGCCTCGCGCGTCATCTGCTTGATGTCCTTGTCCAGATGGCGACCAAACGGGGTCATTCCCACACCAATGACATAGATGTCTTCCAATGCATTTCTCCTGTAAGCGGGCCTATGGGAAAGCGCCTCATTGACGCCAATCTACTGTTTATAAAGTTATTTTACTGTAGAGTAAAATTGATGTCGAAGCACTAGGGAAATCCCGACATCCGATCAAACGTCGGCGGCTCGATCGGTGAGCGCAAGGAAGCGCAATCCCCTCGCCGTCTCGATGTCGCCACCCGGCGTCACGCGGTACAAGCCACGCGCCACGTTGTGGGGGTGTGCGGCTGCCTCGGTCAGGTTCAAAACCGGCGCATAGCAGGCATCCGTACGTTCCAGAATTTGCGTCCAATGGGCACTGGGGTGCGATGCAAAAAGAGCTGTCATTCGCGCTTTCAGCGCCGGCCATGTAGACCGGTTCATCTGATCGGACAACACGACATCGGTCAGACCCAGGCGCTGCAGGAGCAGCGCGTAGAACTGGGGCTCAATAGCCCCCACGGTGATGTAGCGGCCGTCTGCGCAGATGTACCGGTCGTAGAAGGGCGAGTCGTGGAAAACACTGGGCACACCCGGATCAAAACCGCCGGAGGCGCTGATGATTTGCACCAGCGGGGACAACATCGCCAGCACGTCCACGATGGCGCCATCCACCACACAGCCCTGCCCACTCTCTTTGGCCGCGAGCAATCCCGACACCATGCCCAGCGCGAAACCCAGCGCACCCGCTGCATCACCCAGCACCGTGGGAGGCAGCATGGGCGGATGGCCAGGACGCTCCGTCAGCGACATCAGGCCGGTAAGCGCGACATAGTTCATGTCGTGACCAGCGGCCTGCGCCAGCGGTCCGTCCTGGCCCCAACCGGTCATGCGGCCGTACACGAGACGCGGGTTCAGTTGCCCGCAGACACCCGGCCCGAGACCCAGGCGTTCCATGACACCCGGACGGTTGCCCTCGATCAATCCGTCACTGGCCGCGACGATCTCCAGCGCCCGGGTGCGGTCGTCTTCCTGTTTCAGGTTCAGGACCACCCGGCGCTTGTCGCGCGACAGCAATCCATCCTCGCGCGGCGTCAGATCCTTCGGCAAATCGCCAGGGCCCGGACGCGCCACCACGGTGACCTCCGCCCCCAGTTGCGTGAGCAGCATGCCGGCCAGAGGCCCCGGTCCGATGCCCTCGAACTCAACGACCTTGACCCCCTTCAGCGGAGATCCACGCGATGCAATCTGATGGTTCATGGTGCTCTTCTGGTTGATTCATTTTTACTGTAAAGTAAATTAAACGACTTTGTAGTAATGGAAATCCCCAACAACCGATCCCACGGTTGAATCGCAGAATCTGCTCATGAAAAATCAAGCCATGGAAAGAGAACAAATGCTGTCACCCGCTGTTGTCGTAGATGTTCGCGAAGGTGCAATGTGGATCCGCCTGAATCGGCCGGAGGCGATGAATTCCCTCACGCCGGAGGTGCTCAGCGGCATCGATCAGGCCCTGAACGACGCCGAGGAGAACCAGGACGTGCGGGCGGTCGTTCTCACCGGCACAGGCCGGGCCTTCTGCGCCGGGGCCGATCTCAAGTACGTCCGATCGCAATCGGGATCGGTCGGCCCTGGTCTGTTTCTCAACAGCGTCCTGGCCACGATGAACCGGCTGGACAGCTTCCCCAAGCCGGTGATCGCCGCGCTCAATGGGCTGGCCCTGGCCGGCGGCCTCGAGTTGGTGCTCTGCTGCGACCTGGTGCTTGCCGCTCGCGGCGCAAAGATCGGCGATGCCCATGCCAACTACGGCTTGCTGCCGGGCGGAGGTGGCTCGGTTCGGCTGCCCCGCGCCATAGGGCCAACACGCGCGAAGTACCTGCTTTTCACCGGTGAATTTCTCAGCGCTGAAGCGCTGGTAGAGGCCGGGTTAGTCAACCAGGTGGTCGATCACGATGAACTGGAAGCGGCCACACAAGCGCTTGTGGACAAGATCGCCAGCAAGAGCCCGTTGGGCTTGAGGCGCATGAAGGCACTGGTCGATGATGGCCTTCAACAACCCGTCGAGACGGCGTTGCGTCTGGAACTGCTCGCGTCGGAAGTGCACGCGCACAGCGCCGACCAGCGCGAAGGGCTGTTGGCGTTCGAAGAGAAGCGCGCGCCGCGATTCACCGGTCAATAGGCGGAGAGATTGGCCATGACACATGCCTTGCCGCTGGATCGACTCGACGCGCTGCGCGCGGCGCAGCAAAACGCCTACGACCGAGCGCCCGCCATCCGCGACATCTACGAGCGCGCCCGCATGACGCCACAGGACATCCGCAGCGCGGCCGACCTGGCGCGACTGCCCGTCACGAGCAAGGATGCGCTGCTGGACCGTCAACGCGAGGCGCCACCTTTTGGCGGCTTTCTGGCTGCCGACGAAGCGGCGATACGGCGTATCTTCGTGTCACCTGGACCCATCTACGAGCCCCAGTTAAACGACGATCAAGACGGCCACGGCTTCGCTCACTGCTTCCGGCGCGCAGGCATCGGCCCGCAGGACCGGGTGCTGAACACCTGGTCGTACCACTTGGTGCCCGCAGGCGTCCTGCTCGACCAAGGCATCGTGGCCACGGGCGCCACCGTCATCCCCTGCGGCCCGGGGGGCGCCGAACAGCAGGCCCAACTGATCCTGGAATTGGGTGTCACCTGCATCTGCGCCTCCACCGCCTTCTTCGTCACGCTGGTCAACACCCTGGAGCACATGGGCCACCAGCTTCCCGGCGCCTGGAAGGTCAAGTCGGCGCTGCTCGGTGGGGAAATGGGTGACTGGATGGGCAAGCGGCGCGCGCTTGAGACGAGGTACGGCATCAAGATCTTTTCTGCGTACGCCACCGGCGACTTCGGCCTCATCGGCTACGAGGAAACGGGTCAGGAGGGCTACGCCGTGCAGCCGGAAAGGCTGGTCCAGATTTGCGACCCGCAAACGGGCACCCCGTTGCCCTTGGGCGAAACCGGTGAGATCGTGGTCACCACCTTGGACCGTGGCTGGCCCCTCGTGCGTTTTGGCACCGGCGATGTGGCGAGTGGAAGTGTCGCATCAGCCGATGGCTTTGTGAGCCACATCAGTCTCTTGAAAGGTCGGGTCGGACAGGCTGTAAAGGCCCGAGAGATCTTCATCTATCCACGCAACGTCGAGGAGGTGTTGATGCAGGTTCCGCATATGCAGCGCGCTCAAGTGGTGGTCACGAAGCAGGAACACCGCGAGACGGTCACCCTGCGCGGCGTCTTGCATCCGGGCGTTGACGCGGCTACGGTCGAGAAGGCTCTTCATGAGATCTTCAAGCAACGCACCCGTTTGAAGCTGGACGCCGTCGAATGGATATCCGCCGACGATCTGGTCATTGATGCACCTGTGCTGGTCGATCGGAAATACGCATAGCTCAGCCGCTCAAGCTGCACGGGCGAGAGCAAGGCATAGAGGTCCTTGCCTTCCTCCACGCGCAGCGCTATGCGTTCACCGTCGATATCGGTGTCCTTCAACGCGCAAACATCGCTGGCGAGCAGTCCGGCCCCATAGGCCACGGAAAGCGCCGCTTGATACTTGGGGTTCGGTGCAGCTGCGATCAGACGAGCGACTTCGTCGCAGTTCAGCACCACCGGCGGCGGGCGTGGCTGACCGGGCGCAGGAATTTACACCATGGTGGGAGACAGTTGGATAGCGAAGAGGATGTTCGGGGCAGCGCAAGGTAGTCTTCGTCCGCGACATGGCGGTGATGCGCCGGTTCTACGGCTCCTGCTCGGCTTTGTGGTGCTGCACGAGCCGAGCCCGGCTGGATCACCTGCATACTGCTGTTCGCCATCTCTGCGTTGAGACGCGGCAATATTCAAAAAAGCACACGCAATCGACAGTCAAATGACCCGTCTTGCCCAATACCTTGAGGCTGCCGAGCGCGACAACACGCGCCGAAGCTACGCTTCTGCCATCCGCCATTTCGAGATCGAATGGAAAGGCCTGCTGCCTTCCACGGCTGATGCCATTGCCCGCTACCTGGCCGACCACGCAGCTACCCTGTCCATCAACACCCTGCGCCAGCGGCTGGCGGCGCTGTCAAGGTGGCACAACGACCAGGGCTTTCCCGATCCCACCAAATCGGCCTTGGTGCGCCAAGTCCTCAAGGGCATTCGCTCCGTTCACAGCGTGCCAGAAAAGCGCGCGCGCCCCCTGGAACTGGCGGTGCTCCAGCAGATCGATCAGTGGCTCGATACCGCCATCAGCAACGCCCAGCGCTCTGGCGACCAACTGGCTTTGCTGCGCCACACGCGCGACCGCAGCCTGATGCTGCTGGGGTTTTGGCGCGGCTTTCGCTCCGACGAACTGGTCAACCTGCGCGTCGAGAACACCGAGGTCACGCCGGGCCAGGGCATGGCCTGCTACCTGGGCCGCAGCAAAAGCGACAGGCAACTGCAGGGCCGCGTTTTCAAATGCCCGGCCCTGTCCCGCCTATGCCCCGTCACGGCCTTCAATGGCTGGATCGGACTGGCCGGTTTGACCGAAGGCCCGGTGTTCCGCAAGATTGACCGCTGGGGCCATGTTGCCGAGGAGAGCCTGCACGCCAACAGCCTGATCCCCTTGCTGCGCAGCCTGTTCGCCGAAGCTGGCGTTGAGTCGCCCGAGGAATACAGCAGCCACTCCATGCGCCGCGGCTTTGCCGGCTGGGCTCGCGCCAGCGGCTGGGACATCAAGGAGCTGATGGAATACGTCGGCTGGAAGGATGTCAAATCGGCCATGCGCTACCTGGATACGTCGGATTCCAGCCTGCAAGCCCGGTTCGAACAGGGACTGCCTGCGTTGGCATCGGCCGTTCAGCAGCCACCGCCTGCGTTGCTTTTGCGGACAGCGCCGGCGGGCGTTCCCCGCCCGCCGGCCGAAGGAACAACGCCCGTGGCGGTCCTGCGCGTCACGATGGTGCTGGCCCGCTTCAGCAAGCAGTCGCGCGGCTTGGCCCGCGGCCACAGGCTGATCGAGCAGACCTGTTTTGAGCGTTTTTCCATGCAGCGCCTGAATGCCGAGGGCACACTCTACGAGTTGAGCATTCCTTGCCTGTCCCGCGACTCGCTGGACGAGGTGATCGCCACGCTGCTCGATGACATGTATCGCGTCGCCGAGGACAACCAGTGCCTGCTGGAAACCTCGTTTCACGAGCCCGCCACCGACACCTATTGGGATTGATGTGATGGGTAGCAAAGCCACCAGGCGGGGCAGTCCCCGCGAATGACCACGCTCCATGAGACGGCCTATCCCAGCCTGAAACCCGATCCGACACCCCGTGAGTTGGCGGAGCTGTACACGCCGACCGAGGACGAACAACTCCTGGCTGCAGGCATCAGTAAGCGCGCCTTGCCGCGCATGGCGGCGCTGATCCACCTGAAGGTCTTCCAGCGCCTTGGTTATTTCATCCCCTTGGCCGAGGTGCCCCCGGCAATCCGAGAGCACATTGCGCAGCAGGCGGGTGCGGCTCGGCCGCCCCTGGCGGCGGACCTCAAGCGCTTCGAGGCCTCGGGCTCGCGCATGGCGCTTTTCGCGGCTTTGCGCCGGCACTTGAATGTCAAACCCTTGAACCCGGCGGGCTACGCCTGGCTGGAGGTCGTGGCCAACACGGCGGCCGAGACCAAACACGCGGTGGCCGACATCATCAACGTGATGCTGGAGGAACTGGTCCACCACCGCTACGAATTGCCGGCCTTCTCGACGCTGGACCGGATGGCGTTTCGTGCCCGGGAAAAGAGCAACAATCGGTATTTCTCCGCGATCACCAGTCAGTTGACGGCTCATACCAAGGCCCTGATCGACGGCTTGCTTAAAACCGCCAGGGGTGAGTCGGTTTCTCCCTGGCAAATGCTCAAGCGCGAACCCAAGCGGCCGACCAACAAGGAAACGCGCACCTACATTCAGCACATCCGGCGCCTGCAATACCTGGTGGAGCTGCTTCCCAAGCCCGACGTGCCGGTGCCCAAGCTCAAGCAGTTCCGGCACCTGGCGCGCGCCCTCGATGCGGCCGAGATGGCCGAACTCAAGCCGCAAAAGCGCTACGCCCTGGCGGTGATCTTCATCCGGGCGCAGCATGCCCAGTCTCTGGACGATGCTGCCGATCTGTTTATTCGCCTGATGCAGAACCTGGAAAACAATGCCAGGCAGAAATTGCTCTCCTTCCAGCAGGAGCGGGTCCAGAAAACCGACATGCTGGTCGGCCAGCTCAAAGACATCCTGGGCGCCTACCAATTGGAGGGGACGGACACCCAGCGCGTTGAAGCCATCAGCACCACCCTGGTGGCCGAGGTGGACGAGCTGCTGAACGAATGCGAGCAGCACCTGGCCTACGCCGGCCGCAACCATCTGCCTTTCCTGCTGCAGCCCTACAAGATGGTTCGGGCCCAGTTGCTCAACTGCATTGGCATCGCCTCGCCCAAAGCCAGCAGCGAGGACCAGGTGGTGGAGCGGCTGATCGAGGCGCTTTACAAGCTGCGCGACAACCGCACGGACATCGTCCTGCTGGACATGCTGGGCCTGAGTGAAGACAAGGACCTCCGCTGGATGTCCGCCCAGTGGAAGAAGTTGGTGCTGGTCCGGCCATCAGGCAAGGGCCGGGCAGAGGCCGTCCACCGCCGGTATTTTGAACTGGCAGTCATGCATGCCGTCAAGGACGACCTGAAGTCGGGCGATCTCTTCATCAAGTACGGCGAGCGCTACGACGACTACCGCGAGCAGCTGGTCGATGACGAAACCTTTGAAAAGGAGGTGGGCGGCTATGGCCAGGTCACCGGCATCGAGACCGATCCCGGCACCTTTGTGACGATGCTCAAATCCGCCATGGCTCAGCGGGCTCGGGACATCGACGCCACTTTCCCGGAAAACGCCCATGCTGAGATCGTCGATGGCCGCCTGATTCTGCGCAAACCGCCGCGCTCCGAAATCGTCGAGGCCGCCGCGCGGATCGACGCCCTGATCACCGAGCGGATGCAAGCGGCCAGCATCGTGGATGTCATGATCGACACCGAACGCTGGCTCGACCTGCACAAGCTGTTCCGGCCATTGGCCGGGACGGACAGCCGCCTTGCGGACCTGCGCATGCGCGTCATCACGACGCTGTTTTGCTACGGCTGCAACCTGGGGCCGGTTCAGACCGCCAAATCCATCAAAGGACTGAGCCGCCGCCAGATTTCCTGGCTGAACTTGAAATACGTCAGCGAGGATCTTCTGGACAAGGCCATTGTCAAGGTGATCAATGCGTACAACAAGTTTGAACTGCCAGGCTACTGGGGCACCGGCAAGCACGCGTCGGCCGACGGCACGAAGTGGAACCTCTACGAGCAGAACTTGCTGTCCGAGCACCATATCCGCTATGGCGGGTACGGCGGCATCGGCTACTACCATGTGTCCGACAAGTTCATCGCGCTGTTCAGCCATTTCATTTCCTGCGGCACCTATGAGGGCATCCACATCCTGGATGGGCTGATGACCAACGAATCGGACATCCGGCCGGACACGATTCACGGGGACACGCAGGCCCAGAGTTACCCGGTCTTCGCGCTGGCCCACTTGCTGGGCATCCAGCTCATGCCGCGCATCCGGGGTATTCAGGACCTCAAATTCCATCGCCCCGAGCCGGGCAATGCTTACCGTAACATCAATGCGCTGTTCAGCGATGTGATCGACTGGCGGCTGATTGAATTGCATTTGCCGGCGATGCTCCGGGTGGCGGTTTCCATCAAGACCGGCAAGATCACGCCGTCGGCCATCCTGCGCCGGCTCGGCACCTACAGCCGCAAGAACAAACTGTATTTCGCGTTTGTGGAACTCGGCAAGGTCATCCGGACCATGTTCCTGCTGAGCTACATCGGCGATGTCGGGCTGCGCAAGGTGATCCATGCCGAAACCAACAAGAGCGAGCAATTCAATGGCTTTGCCGGCTGGTCCTTCTTCGGGGGAGAGGGGATCATTGCGGAGAACATCCGGCACGAGCAACGCAAGGTGATCAAGTACAACCACCTGGTGGCCAACATGATCATTTTGCACAACGTGGTGGGCATGACGCGGGTTCTGCAGGAGCTTCGAGATGAGGGCACCGAGATCACGCTGGAGATCCTGGGGGGCCTGGCGCCGTTTCGCACGGCTCACATCAACAGGTTTGGGGACTACACGCTGGACTTCAAAAGGAAGATCGGTCCTTTGAATTTCGATGCCACCATAATTCCAATGGAATCATAGGCTTAAGGTCGTTTCTGCGGTTTTTTACATGAATCCCTGCCGACCCTCAAAAAGACCATCATCGCCACCGCCGTTGTTACGGCGCTGGCCATCAGCGCGGGGCCCAGCCGCGCCGCGGGCGATGCTGCGGCCGTGATCGCATTCCTGCAGACTGCTTTTTTCAGCCTGGTTCAGGGCGCAATCAACAGCAAGGTTGATGGATCGACGCGCGAAATGAACAGCACAATCCGCACGACCATGAGCGAGGTTGCCGGCATCTTGAGCGGGGAGATCAACAAAAGTGCGATCGCCAACAAGGCTGTCCTTGAGGGTCTGGAGTCCTACCGTCAGCAGGAAGACCTGCGCAAGAGCGCCATCGACCTCCAGGCCAAGCTTGAGCTGCCGGCAAACACCTGTTCGAACATGGCCGCAATGGACGGCCTGGCCAAAGCGTCGCAATCGACACAGGCGGCGGTGATCAAGGGGCAGACCGAGGTGTCCAAGGCCATCAAGAGCAACACCAACACGCTGAAGTTGGTTGAGGCCCTGGGCAAGAAGTCCGACACCAAATACTGCAGCGAGGAGGACGGTGCGCGTGGCATTTGCACCTACAAGCCCAACAACGAACTCAGCGGCGCGGATCAGAACGCCCTCTTCCTGTTCCAGTCGCGATCCGGCTCTCGCACCTTCTCTGACGCCGCCACCAGCGATGGCGCCAGCCAGCACGAGGCTGCGGGCGATTACATCCAGCGAATGGTCGCCGGCATCCCGCCGGAGCAGTTGCGCACCAAGGACATGGACAAAACCCCCCAGGGGCGCGCCTACATCGAGCTTGTTCGCCGTTACACGGGCATGCTTTCGATGAGCGCCTACTCCCTGAACCAGATCCGTGAGGCTGGCAAGCCGATCAAGGACCTGGGCAAACAGACGAAGCTTCACAACGTGGAGGGCTTCCCTGTCGAGGAGAGCATGTCCATGAACGAGGCCGTCCGCAGGTTCGTTCAGACCCAGTTCAGCGACAAGGTCACAACTGACCTGGCAACTGCCACGGACTCGAACAAGATCCTGCGTGCGATGGCAACGCAGAATTCTTTCGGCCTTTGGATGGACTACCAGAAACTCGAGCAGAACTCCCGTATGGAGGGCATGCTGGCCACTCAGCTCGCCCTGGTCGCCGAGCAAAGCCTGCGCCCTCAGATCGACGCTCAGCGCGTCGTGGCCAGCCGCACGGTTCGCCAGTAAAGGAGTGGGCCTGCACATGTCAATCTTCACCACTGACTTCAGGTCGCTGGCTCTGGGAGTTGCTGTTGCGCTGAGTGGCGCCGGCTTGGCCGCACCAGCCCATGCACAGTCCAAATTTGGCAAGGCACTTGTTTGCCCCAGCCCGACTCTCCCAACGCTCCAGGCCGCCGACGCCGTTCTGGCGTCTGCTGGAGCGCGACCAAACGGCCTGTCCTATGCGCAGGCCCGAGAGCAGATGGCCGTGACCGGATTTCGCTTCATTGGCCCCGTCGAAAAAGAATCTCTGCGCAGGGCCACTCAGGCTTCGTGGCTGATGATCCGGGGCCACGTTGTGGCGGCAAAGCTCGTGAACGACTCCGCGATGCGGATGCCAGGCTATCAAAAGTTCGGGCAGGCCCTCGAAAGCCACATGACCATCCTCACGCAACCCATTCCACATGAGATTTCCGAGGAGGAGTCTGGCCACGGGAATGCCCACGATCATGGGCACTCCAAGGAAATCGAAGAGGCGTCTGCCGCGCTCACCACGTTGATCGGACGTGCCGAAACCAGCCGCCAGGCCATGGGCATGCATTACAGCAAACCGGCCGTTCGTCTGTACCTCCTTGCTCACGGCTTCCAGGACGACATTGCCGTGAAGATCGCCAGCCACAGCGTGTGTGCGCTGAATCTGGACAAGGCAACCCTGGAAAAGCTCAACGTCTCCGCGCGGTACATGGCCATGCCGGAACACGCGTTTGCGCCAAATCAACCGTCACGCAAGTGAATTGATGCCTTGCGTCACTGAAATCATGATCGCACTCAAGCACTCTCGAAATCTGGTGATCCTGGCCGGCATGTTCTCCATGACGGGGGTGGCCATCGCCCAGACCTGCATCCAGCTGCCTGCCAACTGCCCAATCTCGAGCGGCTATGGCCCTCGTATCCATCCGGTTACGAAGGAGGCCACGCCAAAGATGCATGGGGGCGTTGATTTCGCATGTGCGATGTACACGCCGATCAAGGCAGCATCAGAAGGCACGGTCTCCGCAACCAAGTGGAGCAACGTCGGCGGAAACATGCTGTTCATCCAGAGTGGCGAATACCAGATGGGGTATCTCCACAACGAGCAGGTCATTGCGACGATGGGGAAGTCGGTACCGACAGGCGAGGTTGTGGCCAAGTCGGGAAATACCGGGGCCTCGACGGGCCCTCACCTGCACTTCCAGATCAAGACTGGTGGGAGGACCGTCGATCCGATGAGCATGTTCTGCACGAAACCCCCTCTGAAGGGCGGAATTCTGCAAGGTGAAAGCGGGCCGCAGCAGTCCGAGCCGGATGTCGGTGAGAGCATGCCCGTGGGTTCGTCCACCGAGCAGTTGCCGGTGATGAACGACTACCTCGATTCGAACATGAGCTACCGCGAACAGATCGCCAATGACATCGGCGCTCGCACCTTCAACCCTGACTACCAGAGACAGCTTGCCTCCCTATCGGGCGTGAAGCTCTATGCGGAACTGGCATACATGAACGCGATTCGCCTGCGAATGCGTCACGAGGCGGCAGCCATCAACGAGCGCGTCCTTGCCACGAACGCGATGCTGCATGTGCTGATGACGGAGAAAGCACTTCGTCCTCAAGTCGACGCGCAGCGTGCAATTTCCTCGGTTGCACCCAAGTAGCCTTGACAACTGACCCCAAATTTCTGGAGCCGACATGAACAACGATTTCGACGACTTTCAGCCCCCACCAAACGACCCCTTCAACTCCGGCGATTTCGACGAAGGATTCGACGAACCCGATCAAGCCAATCGCGCTGCGAACTCACAAGAGCCACCTGCGGCCGGTGGCGGTGGTGCCGGCGGCGGCGGGGCCGGAGACGATGGCGCATCGGGTGAAGACGGGGCAGATCCTGAAATGCCTCGTGGATCGAATCATGCCGACTCGGGCCCTGCCGAAAGCGTGGGCCCGAGAGTCATGCGGATCGGCGGCCCTCACGCGGATTTTGTGGACGTCGAGGCGAAGGTCCTTCCGGAACTGAACATGGAGGCCATTGAGCGCATCCTGCAGGAAGATGCCTTGCTGGGAGCCTCGCGCACGAACCTGATGTTCACTCACGGCCCCATGGACGCCTTGGCAACGCAGTTCAAAGAGCTTGTCAAGAACCAGTGCGGTCATGAAGGCGTGATCGAAGCTCTTCACCACCACCTCAACGCAGCGTTTCATGACGCCGTTCAAGAGAATTGGACGGTACTCTACAAGCCTGACGGTACGCCGCTGAACGCTAAAACAGCAGCCGGACTCGAGGCTCGGAAAACTACTCTCGAAGACGCAAACAAACATTTCGCGACGAATTCTGGCCATCTGATCTCGGCACTTGATGATGCCGGCTACCCAGCATCGGAGCTGGCCAAGCTGGTTCACACGAACATGAAGGCTCGCGTGATGCAGATGAACACCCTTCTTGAAACGAAAGTTGAAAGATTTACTCTGGCCGACAGTGTGATCATGGGTGCGCAAAACCTCTATGCCAAGACCATGAAGAATGGGGATTACGCAGGGGATGTCCGTGCTCACAACAACCGACGCATGAACGAGACCCTCCTCAAGCTCAAGGATGTTGGCGCCGAGCTGCGATTCAATGCAGGAAACGTCGATTGGGAGCGTACCCATGGCAAGGCCTGTCAGCAGGCCGCATCGAAACTGTTTTCGGACCTGGCGCAGGCCACCCGCGGCCGTGAGCATCTGATCAATGCGCGATCCCTCAAGGCGCGCATGGACGAAATTCGGCCTTCATTCGAGGAGTCGATCGATATGCTGGCGGATGAAGACATGAAGAAGCAAATGAAGAAGCTTGCAAAGGCCATGGCTGAAATGGTCGAGCGAATCGCCCAGATGATCAAGCGAGCACTCAACCGCTTCGAAAAGCCTTCAATGGCTTGATCGGCTACGGCCATCTTGCGTGCACATTTTCATATAAAATATCACTTACGTAACAGAGGCACAGACATGCAATTCGTCAAGTCCCAACAAGCTCTCGCATTTTCCCCAGTCGATGCAGTGACCCAGCAGGTCGCCGCATCCTTCGCAGACAAGTTTGCCGGTTGGTCGACTCGACTCAACGCCGCCAAAATTGAACTTCAATCCTTCCTGGAATCGAAGCTCAACGTCAAAGCGCGGGGTGTTGCATCACGTGACTCGATGCAGATGGCTTCATTCGGACTGGTGTTCGACGACAACCCGGGGGCAGGCTTCTTCCCTGCTCCGCGCGACCTGGCGGAAAGCGTTTCCCGTCAGGGTTTTCGCGGCTCCCTCTACTTCCCCGATATCTCGCACCCCATTGGCGCTGGCGTCATGAGTCGCCTCGGTGCCATCTCGAAGGCGGCAGCTGAACGGCCCATGCTCACCGGAATCAAGGGCCTGCGCTCGGCTGCCATTGACGGCGACCGGCTGGTCCTCAGCACCGCCAAAGTGCTTGGTGGCCAGGTGATTGTGTTGGCGGCAGCGAAGGCCGTGGGCCCCGACGCACCGCTGTCTGCGGCGAAGGTGGGGCAAGCGGCTTTGGCCGCGGACATGGAGCCCAACGCATTCCTGGATCGCGTGGCACAAGTCGCCAAATCCAAGGTGGTTGCCACCCCGAAGGCGAAGAGCCGAAAGCCTCACTAAGCGCAGGACTTTCCGACCCAAGAAAAAAGGACCGCTTCGGGTCCTTTTTTGTTTGCCATGCCTTCAACGTGGCTTTGGTTTCTTTTCAGAGGGTACGACCTTGGGGTGACCCGCGCTGACCTCCATCGAGATTGGCACATCCAGCAACTTGGACTGGAACTCAAGCCCCAGCTTCCCTCCGCTCAGTCTGCGCTCAGCTTCGTCGGATGCATCCCGAAACAACTGGATGCGGTGAATGTTCGTTTTTGGGCTGCTTAGCCTGCGATCGTCAGGTGACAGTTTGCCTGCTGCGATTGCGGCAATCTCTTCCGTCACTGCATTCGCCGTCGCGATCATCCCCAGGTGCATGGGAACTTCGAGCTCGGCTTTCTCTTGCGCGCGTTGAAGGCGCAGCCTCAATGTGGCCGCCGCATCATCGAACTCCTTCTGTGAGAGCTGCTTGCCCAGAGCAAGCCCCATCAATCTTCCGTCTTGACCGATCATGGCGATTCCTTACTTGAGCTGGCGCTTGGCCTTGAATTCGGCGATTGTTTCGGGGGTCATTTCAATTTTTGTGCCGTCTGGCGCCCGCGCCCGTCCATCAGCCAACACCTTGACGTTGCCTGCCATGGTGTCGACGTAAAAGGCATTGCGGAGATCTCGGTTTGCAGGGTCGCTCAAGCGCACGGGCTTTTTGCCTTTCACCTCATCGACCATTTCATCTACAAGCGTTCCGAGGGCCTGCTTGGCTGCGTCGCGAAAGACCGCGGTTCTTTGCGCGTCATGCAGCCGCTGCTGGAGCTTGTCGATCTCTCGGCGATGACTAGCGTCCGCATCGTCTATGGAATCCTGCATCGCTGTGATGAGGAGTGACTTGTTGCCCAACATCTGTGTACCTTTCCCTCTTCTAGCGGCTATGAGTGATCACGGTATCAGGCGCCTGCCGGTCGACGCGCCGACAGGGTTTGGCGGCGGATCGCAGCGATGCGCTCACGGCCGGTCTGCCTGGGCACGTCGGAGACCAGCTTCTGCAGGAGACCGATGGCCATTTCGACGTCGCGTTGATCCAGCACCGCAGGCAACTCCATGCGCCGAAGAGTGGACTCGACCAGGGCGCTTGCGCAAAGGGCACGGGCCTCTTCCTCGAGTTGTTCGGCCACGATGGGCGCCGAGTTGAAGGTCGCCCCCAATTCCTGGGCTGCTTTGATCAGGCCGGCGCGGCCTTCCGGCGACGCCAGATCGAAGTCGTTGACCTTCGAATCCATCAGATATTTTGCCAGAGGCACCGCCTGGTCGCAGTGAGCGTCAAATGCCGATTGACCGTGCTCAATCACGTATTCGTCGGGATCAACACCCGCAGGCATCGTGGCGATGGAGATCATGCCGCCATCAGGCATGGTAGGCGCTGCAGCCATGACGGAGCGCATACCGCCGGTCACCCCGGCCTTGTCTCCGTCCAGGCAGAAGACGATGTTCTTCGTGACGCTCCACAGCAGCTTAAAAGCGTTTTCGGTGGCCTGGGCACCCATGGCCGCCACAGCATTGTTCACGCCGGTCTGGTGGAGCATGGCAACGTCCATGTAGCCCTCGACAACGATGGCTCGCCCTGCGCGCGAGATCCCCCCGCTCGCCTCGTAGAGCCCGTAGAGAAGCTCCGATTTCTTGAAGTACGCCGTTTCCGGCGTGTTCATGTACTTTGGGCCGGTGGGCACGTAGTTGTCCGAGGGCACCAAGCGGCCGCCGAATCCAACGATTCGACCATTTTTTTCGCGAACAGGGAAAACGATTCGCCCGGCAAGCCAGCTTTTCTTCGAGTCCTCTTTCATCAGGCCCGCCTGCAGCGCCATATCCTGCTGCTTCGGCGTCAGATCCATGTACTCACGGCCCCAGCAGAAACCAATGCCGAAGCGTTCGATGGTGTCCTGATTCAAGCCCCGCGATTTCAGGTATTCAAGAGCGTTTTCCTTGCGCTGCAATTGCCCGGCATACAGATTGGCGGCTCGCGCAAGGATCGCCTCACCGTTGTCGAGGACCTTGTCTGTGTAGACGCCGAGCTGGCGCCCCAGGTCCTTCTTCGCATCCTCATACGACAAATTGTGGATGAAGGCGTGCATCTGGATCACGTTGCCCGACTCACCACACCCCTTGCAGTGGTAGACCCCCAACTCGGTGTTCACGTGCAGCGAGGCAGTTTTGTCGTCGTGCATGTTGCACTTCCCCACCAACTCACCCTTGCCGCCCTTCTTCAGCTCCATGATGGGCTCAAGGTACTTGTCAAGAGAGAGTTTCGATTTGATTCGATCAACGAGGTTGGGCCCCTTGCTGTATCGAGGGGCACTTCGTTCGGTGCCGCCTGAGGGGGTGTTCTGGGTGGGAAGCGGAGCGTTCATCGATGGGCCTCAAGGGGCTGTTTTCCAGCTGAAAAAGCTGTGTATGTGATACACTTTACGACAATTCTACCTCATCATCAACCCATGAACGAGCAGTTGAAAACCGATCCGGCGCGCCATGTTTGCGACAGCGTTCGCCAGTTCAACGCGGTCATCGCGCTCATTGTCAGCCCGGTGTGTCTCGATGCGGTACGCAATGGCGACGGCTCAACTGCCATCAATGGGCAACTCTTTGCCGCATCCTGGGAGGGGTGCGGCCCGTTTCGCGATCAGCTCCTCATGTGCCTCGCTCGCACAGTTCGTGACGAGTGGCGACGTGATGTGGCATCGATCATCGAAAACGAGCCGGCCGAATCGCAGGCGACGTCGATTGCACGGTCGCTTGACATTCGCCTGCGTACGGTTCTCGACTTTGCATTCCGATACCTGGGTCCCCGCCAGGTGTGCCTTGTCACCGACTGCCTGGTCATGTGCTTCGAGTCGGACATGAAGTCCTCTGAAATCGTCCACGAACTGGCCGTTTCGGCGGGGAAGAGTCCATATGCCAAAGATGAGCTTCTCCAGGCCACAGTCCTGGGTGGCAGCGGCATGTACCGCTACAAACCCGAGAGCCTCATCCTCTCTCGCCGAACCTGACCATTTCACTGAAGGACGCCATGAACGCCACGGACGCAGCCCAAGCAGCCTGGGAATCCCAGGACAAGAGCCACCTCAGTGAAACCCTGACCGCATTGAACCGGCTTCCCGAAGTTCTTCGGGGCACGATCCGGGATCATCTCGACGCACTGGTGGCTCATGACTTTGTGCTGAGTGTTGAGAAACACCTCGAGCTGGGAGAGCCGATGGGGCCGCGGGACATCAGCCGCCTCCTCAATTCGGCCAAGCTCGGCGCTATGTCCTACGCCAGCTACCTCGGCTTCATGCCATGGCATCTTGCGGAACGCAGCCCAGAGTTGATGGGGAAAATGACCAGGCTGTTCGAGGATGGACTCAACTGCGAAGGCGTGCATGAGGCGATCCGCTCCAGTGGCGCCATCAATCTGTTCGTCGCGGCGCGCGACAGCGATGACCGCTCCTCCTATCTTCGATCCGTCAAGGCGCTCATCGAGCGCCTTCCCGTGGCTACCCTGGTGCTGGACGAAGAGATGGTCTATCACTACGGCGCCAACATGAGCGAGGCATGCGCCGCCATCGGCATGCACCAGGGCCACGTCACCGTGGCCACGCGCAGCAACGTGGTCCACCTGTCGGACATGAGCATCCGCGGAATCAAGGGTGTTTTCCTCAACACCGAGGGCCGGCAGTTCAATCCTCGAGCAGACCGAGCTTCTGCCAACGATGCCAATCAGCCCCCTGCAATTGCTGCTCCTGCAGCGACTGCCCCTCCCGCTTCAACCAGCGACCGTCTTGCGACGATTCGAGCACGCCAAGCCGCGGCCCGCAAAGCTGCCTGATCAAAGTTGGCACTTCCGTGTTTATAGGATATCTTTTAGGCCAAGAATGAACATCAAATCCACCAACCTTGCTGACGGCTTCGGGCCGGTTTCGCTGACGCGTTTCGCCGCCAATCCGAGTTCGTCGCACATTTTTCGCGTCCAGCACGAATTGTTGGCGCGCATGATGGACTCGATCGTCTTCGAGTCGTATGCCAGCGGCAGCCGTGAGGAGTTGGCAGAGCGGGCTCTGGAGACGGCCAATTCGCTGACCGCCCTGCGCTCCATGGTGGAGACCCATCAAGTGCTGGAGTCCGGGCTGATGCACAAGGTCCTGGCCAGCGACCCCCGTCAGCGCCTGGCTGCTGAGCAATTCGAGCGTGAAGCCACCTCGGCCGTCACAGCGTTGGACAAACTTCTCATGACGTTCGGCTCTCCGAGCCAGATCCTGGCCCAGATGTCGGACTTCTCCGAGAGCGCTGGCGAGGTGTTCTCGCGCTTCAAGGAGCGGTTCAAGGCCGAAGAGCGCGACCTTTTCCCTGTTTTTGACCGCATGACGGCGGGCGCTGAGGTGCCGTATGAGCGTGAGGTCGATGACGTAGCCGGGGCTGCCGGAATCCGTGACACGTTGACCGCGAGCGCTCCCCAGCCGCATGTAGGGGGTCTCGATGACTCGGAATCGGCCGTCACTGCTGTCGAGCGCCTGCCCGTCCCAGACCAAATGGTGGATGCTCAAGCTCTGGCGGTTGAGTCGGCTGCAACTGACGACAGCGTGAAACCCGCTGAAATCTCCAATCCCGAGCCATCTGCCGACTTCACGCGGATTCAGCTGGGATTGGAACTCAATGAGGCTCCTGCGGCCCCAGGAATCGACTCGGCGACCCCTTCTTCAGGGGCGCCTTCAACACAGGCGCCGCTGATGGCTGCCGAGGCTTCTGATGCCTTGGTGGGCGCCGTTGCCCTGGGTGCACCCGGGCTCTCGGCGATCGACATCCCAGAACTTCAACTGGTTGAAGTTAATAGTGACTCTGATCACATCGAGCCAGATTCGGCGATCGCTGCCGAGTCCACGCGCGCTGATGGTGAATTCACTGGTCTTCGCCTGGTGGGCGAGAGCTGAGGCATGGACTACCGCTGGCATGAAGCTCAGGCTGCCCGTTTGGCTGCGGGAGAAAACCGCTGCGACGCCGCAGAAGAAGCTTACCGCCAGCTCCACGCGAGCCGCATGCGCATCGGGCTTTCACGCCTCGAGATCGGCTTCAACCTGTTGACCCTCAAGGATTCTGGCGCCTGGAGGGGGCGTACCGGGGCTTCCAGTTTTCACCGCTTCATGATCGAAGAAGGCCTGGAGCCCAAGGCGGCGGTTCAGTACATGAACGTGGCCAGGGCCTACCTTGTTGACCAGAACGTGGATCCCCGGCGCATAGCCATGGTGAGCATGCGGCTCTTGTCTGCATGCATTCCTCGCTTGAGCACGGACTCGGTCAACGAGATCGTCGATCTGCTGTCCTCGCTCCCCTCTGCCGAAGCCCGGCATGAAATTGAGGAGCGATTTCCCATCAAGTCGGTCAATGAGCCCGCCACGGCTCAATCGGGCCGACCACCGCTCTCGCGCGCTGCCAATCGAATCCTGGGTGAGCTCGACGGCATGAGTTTTGATGAACGGCGAGACCTTTACCGCGTGCTGCATCTGCCGCCCCAACCCCTGCCCCTGCAAATCGATGCTTGCGACCGTGAGAGGCCCGCTGCCAATGACGGTGCCGCCACGCATGCCCACGTAGGCTGAATCTGAATTTACTGGAGAACCACATGAACTCATCCGCCGAAAAATCCCAAGAGCGCACCGAATACCCGATCATTGCCACGCCGCCGGCCACTGGCAACATCGACATCGAGGCCCTGGACATCGATGGTGATTTCTCCGTGGTGGACGTCGAAACAACCGGCATCGATCCGGCGGTCGACAAGATCATCGAGATCGGCATCACGCGCCGGCGCGGGAACGTGTATGAGCGGTTCACCACGCTCATCAACCCGGGCTTTTCGATTCCCCCCACCTGCTCGGCAGTGACCCACCTGACCGATGAGGATGTGGCCAATGCGCCCACCCTCGAGCAGGTCACCCCACAAATTCAGGCCATGCTCGAGGGGTCCATTCCAGTGGCCCACAACGCAGGGTTCGATGCCCTCTTTGTGGATCCCATTATGGGCGTGGAGCCCGATGCAGAAAACTGGCTGTGCACGTTGCGCGGTGCGAAGCACCTGATGCCACTGGCGCCTGCTTTCGGCAACCAGGTACTGCGCTACTGGCTCAAGACAAAGCCTGAATCTGGCGGACTCGGCGCACACCGCGCCATGGATGACGTCCATGTGACCTTCGAAACACTGGGTCACGTTCTTCGCCTGGCGGCTGATCGCGGCCTGCGAAGCATTGCCGATGTCCGGGACTTCGTGCAAACGACCATCACCATCGATGTCATGCCCTTTGGGAAGCATGCGCACGAAAAGCTCATCGACATCCCCCTGAATTATTACGAGTGGGCCTTCAAGAACCTGAAGGATCTCGACCGAGATCTGAAGGTCAACATGGAGCGGACCTACGAAAAGCTCAAAGCGGGCACGCCTGCTTCTCCTGCCGCCGGCGCCGGGGATCCGAACGACGTCATCTGCCCTTTCAAGGCCCACCAAGGCAAGCCGCTGTCGCAGGTTCCCACCGATTACCTGAAGTGGATGACCGGCGCCGAATTCGTGCGCCCCCCGCTGCGCGATGCAGCTCTGAAAGTGATCGAGCAGCGATCCAAGCCGACGGCAACCAGCGCCGCGGGAAGTGCGCCGGCCGCCGCACCCGCGCCCGCTGCCGCGTCGAGATCGAGCAGCACCAGCGACGCCGTTCGACAGACTTTTGGCGCGTCGGCCAAACAGACCCCGGCTCCCCAGGTCGCGCCTGGTGCCACTCCAACGACTGCTGCAACTGCAGCACCCGATTCGCGCCAACGTCGAAGCTCGATGCTCTCCTCTGCGCAGGGTGTCATTGACCTCTTTGGCGGCGACGACATGCAGGAGCCCGCAAACGATGCACCCGGCGAATCAGCCGAGCAGCATGAAGAGGCGCCCGCACCGGCACCTCGGCGATCGCGCACGCGTCCATGAGACTCGCGCCCTCAAGGCGCTGACCGCATTTGCGCTGCCCCGCAGCTTTCTCCGAAAACACAACAGCCTTCATGCCCTCCTTCAATCGCCTGTTCATTGCCGAGAAGCCTTCTGCTGCGCGCACCCTTGCTGACTTCCTGGCCCGCTCTCAGGGCATCAAGGCCCAAGCATTCTCAACCCACATCGTCGTGGGCGAAGACGCACTGTGCTGGGAGCGCGGGCACTTGCTGGAGCTGGTCGACGCCGATCACTATGACCCGCGATTTGCGAAGTGGCGTTTCGATGATTTGCCCATCATTCCCAACGAGTTCATCCTCGCGCCCAAGCGCGACATGAAGGGCAACCGTGCAGGTGCCAATGCGCACATTGCCGCAATCGGGAAATTGCTGAAAGAGTGCCAGACGGTGGTTGGATTCGGTGACCCGGACGCTGAGGGACAGATGATTCAGGATGAGATCTTGATCTACCTGAAGAACCGAAAGCCGGTGATCCGTCTTTGGGCGAGCGCCCTGGATGATTCTTCGCTGACCAAGGCCTTGGCCGCGATGAAACCCAATGTGGAATACCTTGGCTGGTACGAGCAGGCGATGTGCCGTTCGCACTCCGACTGGCTCTACGGGATCAACATGACCCGGGCGTGCACCATCCACGCCCGCAATGCGGGCGCAACTTCACCCGTGTACATCGGCCGCGTGCAGACTCCAACGCTGGCTCTTGTCGTCAATCGAGAGCTGGAGATCCTGAACTTCAAGTCTGTGGACTATTTTGTGCCCCAGATCGCTCTTGCCACTGATCCGGGGTTCAAGGCGACCTGGATGCCGCGGGCCGATGCGAAGGGTGAGGTGATCGATCCCCGCGTCAATGACGAAAAGCTCCTGACCAACAAAGCGGATGCGGAAGCAATCATCGACCTGGTCAAGCGCACTGCGCAGGCCAGGGTCCTCGTTGCGAAGACTGAACCAGGAACGGAATCTGCGCCCCTGCCGTTTGCCCTATCCGGCCTGCAATCCCACTGCTCGAAACTCTACGGGCTGGGAGCAACGCAGACGCTGGAGGTGGTCCAGTCGCTGTACGAGAAGAAGTTGGCCAGCTACCCCCGGGTGGACACGGAATACCTCCCCGAAGATCAGCACGCGGATGCCCCAAAGATCATCGCATCGCTGGCCAAGGCCAGTCTGCCGGTCGCGATCGGCAACGCCCTGGTGGGCGCTCGGCCGTCCTTGAAAAGCCGGGCCTGGAACGACGCCAAGGTCACAGCCCACCACGCGATCGTTCCTACGATGCTGGACAACCCCGGCGAAATCGCGCGGCTCAGCGAGATCGAGCTCAAGGTCTACTGCGAGATCGTCAAGCGTTACGTGCTGCAGTTCTGGCCACAGGCCAAGTTCATGGCCACCGAGCTTGTCCTGGGCGTTGGCACCGGCGGGCAGATGGAAACGTTTGGCGCGAAAGGCCGTCGCTATGTCGATGACGGATGGCGCAAGGCGTTCTCCGATGCAAACTCGGCCGATGACGATGGAGCGGATGTAGCCGATCCAGTCGTGACCCTGCCACAGCTCACCAAAGACCAGACCATTCCAGTCTCTGGCGCCGGATTCGAGTCGAAGAAGACGAAGGCGAAGAAGCGCTTCACTGAAGGCACGCTGATATCGGCCATGAAGAACATCCACCAGTACGTCACCGACCCCGAAGTCCGAAAGGGACTGCGTGAAGGCTCGGGCATCGGCACGGAAGCCACGCGCGCGAAGATCATCGACACGTTGCTCGACGCCAAGCGCAACCTCATGCAGACGAAGGGCAAGGAGTTGATGCCCACGGAAAACGGCATGCGGATGATCCAGCTGCTCCCGCCTCACATCACCACGCCGGACATGACCGCGGTGTGGCAGCAGTTTGGAGCCGCCGTGCAGGCGCGCGAGACCACCTACCGCGACTTCATCGTGCGTCAGTCGTCATGGATCACGAAGCTGGTCAAAAGCTCTTCGGGCTTCTTCAATCCCAGCCAATTCCCGGTCGACCCCAAGAACCCCCCGCGCGCGGCCGCACAGGACACGGACCACGAGTGCTTTGGTCTCATCCCGACCGCGGGGTGCGGATCCAAGCTGCGGCTGATCTCCGGTCAGTACGGCCCGTTCTACAAGTGCACCAACGACAAGTGCGGCAAGACGTTCCGCCAGGTGGAAGGTGCGCCTCAGGAGAAGACGCCAGGCGGCGCACGCAACAGCAGTACCGACCTGGAGGCCTACAAAGGGCAGAAGTACAAATGCAAGCGCTGCGAACAAGGGTCCCTGCTGAAGAAGGCGCGCCGAGACAACACGGGCAGTTTCTGGGGATGCTCGCACTGGCGCGATGCAGATGGTGGTTGCAAGGCCGCCTACAACGATCATGAGGGAAAGCCTGACTTCGAAGGCGTCACCAAGAAGGGCGGCGGTGGTCGAGGCGCTGCAAACAGCGGCGGATTTGCACCAAAACCCGCAAACGCGTGACCACACAGCCATTCCCTGCTCGACAGGGAATTGAGAAACTGTGCGTAATGGATATACTTTACACCCTATGCGCAGAAGTTTTGCGCGGCTTTCAAGGAGACCAGCGTGGTCGCAGCAGACAAAAACGTCAAAAAACCAGGTGTCTTGAAGCGCTGGGCCTCGGGCTTCTGGAACCAGCAACGGGAAATGGCATACCCGACTCATCTGGCTGGCTTCAACAAAGAAGTGTTCCGCACCTACAAGGGGCTGCTGAGCGGAAACGTCGCGCCCAAGCGCGTCGAGACATTCGATGCCGCAGTCGCGCGCCAGGGGCTCACCGAGGAATTCCTCTCTTCCCAGCTCGAAAAGCTGAAGAACCTGCACGTGGCCATGTATGTGATTGGGGCGTTTGTCCTTGTCTACGCTGTGTGGCTTGCAATCACCTCTTCGCTTCTGTTCGGTGGTGTCAGCGCATTTTGGGCGGTTGGCATTTTCGTTCGTGGCTACCTCTACGGCTTTCGCGCCTGGCAGATCCAGAACCGCGACTTGATCCGTCTCCAAGACGGAATCCGTATTCGAGGCACCTACCTGGTGCTGTGAGTCACTGAGTTTTCCCTGCAGATCGATCCTAGCGGTACCACCCGTTGAGCTGGAGTCCAAAAATGACAAGCCCTTCCATCGCATTCGCCCGAAAGCGTCACCGAGTCAACGGCATCGGGGTTTTCCTGGTCCTCATGCTCTCGGCGGGCATTGCCATGGCGCAGGCGCAAATCCCGGTCAACCCATCCCTTGGTGACTTCATGCCCAAAGAGGGTGACATGAGCCTGTGGGTGCTCAAGGCAATCTTTGGCGACTGGAACGCGGACACACAAGTTCCGATGCTGGGCGCTGCGATGCAGCAGCTCAACATCTTCGCGCTAGCGTTCGGCACCCTGATGTTTACCTGGGTGTCAATCATTGGCACGCTGAACTCGGCTCAGGATGGCGAGGTGCTCGGTAGAAAGTGGAGCAGCACCTGGGTGCCGCTTCGATTCATCATGGGCACGGGCATGATGGTGCCGCTGTCAACGGGCTACTCGACAGCCCAGCACTTGATTCTTTGGCTGGCCATGGCTGGCAGCGGAGGCGGCTCCGCTGTTTGGGGCCATGCCATGAAGGGGTTCGCTGGATCCCAGGCGCAGACTGCAGTTGAAAGCGCTCTGCATCAGCAGAAAGTTGAGCACCTCCTCAAGGATGTCCTCCTTGCCGAAGTCTGCTTGGCCATCAAGACCGAGTCATCTCAGCAGGCGCACGGCATCACGGTGAAGCCATTGGCAGCGCCCGATGGCTCCACGTATCGAACGACTCTGCAGTACGGCCTACCGAACACCAGCGAAATGAACAACTGCGGGGAAGTCAACTCACTGCAGTATGTGAGGACCAGCAGATCATTCGCGGTGCAATCCGCTACCAGCGGAATCCTTGGAAGAAGTGATGCCATCGCTGGGGCCAGCTCAGGCGATGAGAAGGCCACTGCAGCGGCGATGAAAACGCTCATCGACCAGCAGACCCGGGCCATCACAATGGCATCCGAGGGTCCACTGCGTGAAGCCGCAGCCCAAATTGCTGCGAAAGCAGATGCGAACCAAAACCAGGTTGATCTGAACGACGTACAGCTCAAGGCCTTGGTGAAGAGCGCGATTGCCAAAGGTGTTCAGATTTACATGACGAACACCAAAGCCCCACTCGCAGCATCCGTGAACACCATCAAGGGCGACCTGGACTCGTTCATGGAAGACAGCCGCGAAGCTGGATGGATGATGGCTGGTCCTGCATTTTTCCAGATGGCAGCCATTCGCACCAAGATGAATGAAGTGGTCTCTCAGACGCCTGTGTATTCCTCCTCGCATCTTGGCGACATTGATGTTGCCGGGCTCACCACAAAGGACATGGTCACCGATCTCGACAGCATCAACGCCAGAATTGAGAATGGTTTCGCGGGAGACACGAGCGACTCGTTCAACCCGGGCGATTCACTCGCCAAATGGATTGGTGAGTTGGTTGCATTTGACCCAGGTAACTCTGACCATGCCATGGTTCAAATCAAGAACAAGGGCGATGCGATGATGGTGACAGCGCAGGGCATTGCGGTCCTTGTGTATGGAATCGACAAGGCTGCAAATGCAATTCCTGGCGTTGCAAAGATTGCCGCCAAAGTCGGGAGCCTGGGTGGATCGGCTCTTGGGGGTATCTTCTCCGAGCTCATGAAAGGTGCTGCCCCAGTCATCTATACGCTTGCCGGCGTTCTCTTCTTCGCTGGCATCATGATGTCGCTGATTCTTCCCACTCTCCCATTCCTGATGACCACCGGGGCCGTTCTGGGCTGGCTGATGGCCGTGTTCTCAGCGGTTGTCGCGGCACCCATCTGGCTTGCCGGTCACTTGAACCCCGATGGAGATGGCTTCGCTGGCCAGCGCGCGGCCGGCGGCTACATGATCCTGCTCGAAACGGCGACGCGTCCCATCTTCATCATCCTGGGCCTCATCGGTGCATTCCTGATTCTGGATCCGATGTGCAAATTCACCGCGATTGCGTTTTCGGCGACGATCAACTCAGTCCAGGCCAACTCGACGACTGGCCTGGCTTCCATCGCCGTTTTGGTCTGCCTCTATGTGGTCATGATCTGGACGGTGGTTCGCACGAGCTTGACTTTGGTCTATGACCTTGCACAGAAGGTCTACACCTGGATCGGCGGTCAGTTCGCGGGTTACGAGAAAGCGCAAGAGTTTGCTCAAGGTGCACAACAGGCCAATTCCTCCTCCGCACGCGTGCTGACCGAAGTGAAAGCGGGCCTGTCTGCCACCATGCTGCGCCGGGATGGCGGAAAAGGCGGTGGCGGCTCGAAAGAGTAAGGCCAACGCAAAAACGAAAGGGCAGGAGGTGCAAACCCCTGCCCTTTTTCCATTCTGAGAATGCGTCCAGCGCAGCCCCAAGAGCCTGCATCGAACGCCATGCCTAAAATGGCCGCTGCGCAAAGGCGCTCAACTACACAAGGATTGAATTCGAAATGGCAACTACCAAGAAGACCGCAGCCGCAAAACCTTCCCCGGTGAAGAAGGCTGCTCCAGTGAAGAAGTCCGCTCCGGTGAAGAAGGCGACTTCTGTCAAGGTGGCTCCTGTGAAAGCAGCGCCCGTGAAATCGGCCGCGGCAAAGCCTGCGCTGAACGTTTTGCCCGCAGCACTGAAGCCCATCAAGACTGCGCTCTCGAAGACTGCTCTGCAAGTCCACCTGGCTGAGCTCACCGGTGTTGATGCCAAGGCCGTGAAAGCCGTGCTGGCCGGCCTGGAGCTGACGGTGCTCGCTTCCGTGAACAAGAAGGGCCTGGGGGAATTCACCCTTCCTGGCTTGCTGAAGGTCACCTCCCTGGCCATCCCGGCAAAGAAGAAGCGCCGCGGCATCGACCCCTTCACCAAGGTGGAGCGCGAATTCGCTGCCAAGCCGGCCACCGTGCGCATCAAGGTGCGCTCGCTGAAGAAGCTGAAAGACGCCGCGCTGTAATCGCGCGCGACTGGCGCGCTTTGCGCCATCATCATGAAGCCCCGAGCAGCGCAAATCTGCCGGGGCTTTTCAGTTTCGGATTCATGGGCCTCCTCGATGGAGGGCAGTGCTCACGGTAGGCTTGCCGACCACTTGTTCCTGTGCTCAAAAACAAGGCAATCTAGCGCCGGCTCAAGCGGGCCGTGCCTCAAGGGGATTCGCCCCAAAGGAATCCCCAACGTTATCCACAGAAACACGGGGAATGTGGCTCCGGCTTCCCGGTCGACGCGCTATACGACCTTCCCGTCATCCCCCAAGCGATCAGCCCTGGGGCCGGCTGATGGCGTTTCAGTGTGAACTGTGCCAGCCAGCTTGGGAGCGAGCGATTCTTCTTCGATGACCTTGTAGAGCGCTTTTCGCGCCAGGTGCTGAAGTATGAAGTTGCTCACGCCGCGCATGCGTGCACCCTGACCACGGTGCGCGAGGTACCAGTGGCCATCGTGCCCCTCACGATCGAGGAGATCGTAGTTCTCGCCGCGGCGACCGATCACGTGTCCGGCGGGCAAGTTGCCAAGCCAGTAGGCAAGCATCAACGGGGTACGGCCCACAAGATCGCGTGGATCGGGAACGTTCAAAAGCGACCCCACCAATGCGCTGGTCTCGGCCTCGTGCTCCGACATGGTTTCCAACAACGGGCGCAGCTCATCCCAGAGACCGGGAATCTCTTCGTCGGGAGCTTGTATGTTGGGCATGGGCGGATGTGATGCCTGCCGCAGCTTCGCCCAGAGCGCCGGCGCCAAAACAGACGTGGCACGAGCGCAGAGTTTGACTGCTTCAGAAATGCACATTTTCGCACTCAAGCCGATCAACTGATCCGCGCTTCTTTCGGTGGATATCCGACTTTGCATTTGATGCGTAACTGATATACTCCGCACATATTGTGTTCTGACGCCTTCCAGTTGACGCCTCATCGAGGCGTTTTGAAACTGCATCAAGCTGCGTAAAGGATATCACCTTTACACATCAACAAGACCTGGCCTGCAACCGGTGGCACATCGGAAGCGGCAAATCAATCTGGAGCCCCCATGGCAAAGAAATCGTCCGCCCCCTCCGACCTGGCTTCCAGCCCCTTCGTCAACTGGTCTTCCGACGAATGCCGCCAGCATCTGTTGTTTGACATTGCCCGGAGGTTCAAGGGAATCGATCCGGCTGTTGACGCCAAGATCGACGCTCACGCTGAGCGCATCTCCGGCAAGGCGGGCATCAAGATGATCCCAGGCACCTTCAAGGGCGAGCCGAAGGTCCCCTTCTACCTTGAAGGCGAGCCGGGCGTGGGTAAAACCACGCTGATTCGCGCAGCCATCAAAGAGTTCTGCGAAGTCGCTGAACTGAACTTCGTGGAAAACCCCACGGATGGCCACCAGTTCACGCCCAAGGACTTCTACTACTTCACCGTCAACCTCTCAGGCAAAAACTCCCCAATGGATATCGGCGGCCTGCCATCCAAGGGTGAGTACACGCCGGGCATGGGCGCGATCTCGCGTAGCAACAACGCCGGCGACTGGCTCTTGGCCGAAGTCGCCAGCCGTGCGCGCGGAATGTCTGCGTTGGCAAAAGTTGCCTCGGCAGAGCCGACCGAATACATGAAGGGGTCCCTGCGCGCTGTTGACCTGGTCCTCAAGGGCGAGCCGGCGCAACTGGACCTGCTCGTCAACACCCTGATTCGCCAGGTGATCGAAGACGCCAAAAAGATTGGCGGCGGCGTGTCCATGCTGCGCGATGGTGACGAAGCGGTGGACGGCCGCCTGCAGATCCAGGTCAAGAAGGGCACCAATGCCATTCGCCTGACGACGTACGCTCCTGTGAAGGCCGACGCATCGGTGGAGTACGTCGCCGAGATGCTGCCCAACCGTCGCTTTGCGATGGCCACGAAGACCCCGTTTTCTCTCGTGAACTTCGATGACGTGGCCAACGCCTCGGAATCGGTGCGCAACGTTCTGCTGGAGGTGGCCCAGAGCAACCGCTATTCGGGCGTGATGGACATCGGCAATGCCATGGTCACCTTCACCGGCAACATGGGCTCGGAAGACAACACCAACACCCAATCCGAGCAATCGGATGCCGAGGTGACCCGTGTGTTCAAGGTCCGAGTGCGCGACACACCGCGTGACTGGGCTCAACGCGTGGCTTCCAAGTACGCCGAGACCGGCGACGCGCTTTTCAGCGCCTTCATCGGCAAGTACGGCAACGAGGATGGCATCTTCCGCGAACCCGTGGGCGACGGCCGCAGCGCTCGAGGCATTCCGAAGCCGAACTCCCGTTCGCTCGAAAACGCCATGGCCAAAGTGCTGCCCTACTTCGTCATGGCGCGCGAGTCCAATGCCAGCCCCACCATCTTTGCCGAGGAAATCGGCCACGTTGTCAAGGGCACTGCCGGCGGCGTGCTTGCAGAGCGTTACGTGGGTTTCATGCGAGCGATGTTGACCGATGCCATCCCCTTGGCTGACGAACTCATGGCCACCGGCGACCTCAACCAGGTCAAGTTCGACGCCAACATCGGCAACGAGACCAAAGCATCCGAGCAGGACTTCTCCTTCCGTTTTGGTGCGGCGCTGGCCGACTCGTTCTTCGAGCGCATCTCCCTGTCACCCGCAGCCCTCGAGGCCAAGGGGAAGAGCGAAGCCGCCTACGAGGCGCACCTGCGTGAATCCACCGATCGCCTGTGCACGGGATTGGCCAACCTCGCCGCGGGCAACATGAACTACACGTTGTCCCGTGTGATGACTCGAATGGGTGCCATCAACACGCTGGGTTCGTACGACGGCATCGAGGTCAAGCTCAACCGTGGCGTCGTAGAGGCCCTGGCGCTGGGCTTTGCCGACTCCACTGGCCGTGGCATCTGGAACAACCCCGACCAGGCCCGAGACGACTTCGTCGCCATGGTGGTCGGCAACCGTGATGACATGCCGTCTCTGAACAAGAAGGCAAAGGCCAAGGCCTGATCGGAGCGCACATGAGTACCGCCCGACCTCGTTCCAGGAAAACCGGCCGAGACTGGTTTTCTGAAGGACAGCTTGACCTGTTCGACATCGCCAACGGTGATGACGATTCCGCTGCCGAGGACGTCCTCAGCAGGGCAGACCACGTGATGGCACGAATGCGCGACGTGGTCCACAGTGTGACGGCCACGAACCCACACTTGGGCCATATAGCCGCCAACTCCGATGAGGTGTCCACGGCCATGTACCTGCGCGCGGGTGGCATGGACCTCGCCTCGGTCAAGGACTATGTGGAGAGCTCCAGCGAAAACGCCAAGGCTGTCATGGCCATGGTCGCGATCGCTGACGCATCCGAAGAGGCCACTCTTGCCTACAAGGATGCAGCGAAGAATCTGGGCGAGAACTTCGCCATCGCTCGGATCCTGGGCGACGAAGATTTCAGCATGGCACCGGACGTTGCCAGCGAGCCATCTGCACCTGCACAGGCGAAACGGCGCGGCCGACCACGCAAGGCCGATGCAGCCGCAACGCCGTCGGAAGAAGCTGCTGAGTCCGGCGACATCGATCCGCCGGATGAAGTTGTCGAAGGCTATGTCGACGACGAAGGCGAGTCGGCCGCCGACAATGAAGAGGCCGGCCGTGCCCCCGTCAGCGAGAGCGAAGCAGAAGAACGCGCAGCCAAGGCTGACAAGGCTGCACACGTTGCAGCGATGCAGGCGCTCCTGAACCGTTTGCGTGGCGACCGCTTTGCACCTCCCAGTGTCGAGCAAGAGGCCAACCTCGGCCGTCGAATCCAAGCTGGTGACGAAGCCGCCCGAAATGAACTCGTGGAGCGAAACACGCGCCTGCTGGTTCGCATTGCCGCGCGGTACCGTAAGACAGGTCGCTCCCTCGATGACCTGTTTCAGTTCGGCTCCTTCGGACTGATCCGGGCAGCCGAGCTTTTCGATCCCTCCAAGGGTTTCCGCTTCTCGACCTACGCCGATGCCTGGATTCGCCAGTCGATCAGTCGGCACCTGTCAGCAGATGAGCTGGTTCGCACACCCACCTACCTTCGTGATCGCGAAGTTTCCATCCGGAAATCGGCCCGCGAGGCGCGTGCGGCGGGCAAGGTGGACGAGGCCGATGATCTCGATGCCGAGGCCGACGTGATGATGTCGCAACGCCCGACGGCGGCGAGTTTCACCAGTGCGAACCAGCAGGTCAGCGCTGATGATGACCGTACGTTGATGGACTTGCTCGAATCCGAAGAAGTGGGCGTCGACCAGGCTCTGGAAGCCAAGAAGCTGGTGACCTGGCTGCTGCGCGCATCCAACGGTACCGAGAACGAGCTCCACGGTGAGATCTTCCAGATGCGCGTTGGGCTGCATCCGGACTACGAGAACGAACCGCTCTCGCTTGGCGAGATCGGCGAAATCGTCAAGCTCTCACGAGAACGGGTGCGCCAGATCTTCGAGAAGGCATTGAAGGAAATTTCGCGTGACGTGATACGCTGGGCCAAGGGTGAAGAAAACCTCCCGGACAACTTCTTCCCGCTGCTGAGAAACGCCTACATCCGGCCTGGATGAAAGCCAGCAATCGCAGCGAATCGCTGCACCATGAATGCCCTCGAAAGAGGGCTTTCCAGTTTTTGCCTCACCAAGAGTCCATGCCATGACAAAGCCGGCCCCAGAAAAGCTACCTTCGTTGCCCCCCGATCCTGTGGAGGCCAGCTCGGGCCGCGTGGGTGTTACCGCATGGGTCGACAAGGACGGCTGGATCGAGCGCAAGACCCCGGTGCCCGGTCACCCACTCAGCTTCTTCGTTGTCCTCTCTCTCGATCGCGGCGCCGGTGAAGCGCCGGCCGAATTCGACCTCAACAGCATGACGGTTGAGGACATCGAGAGCCTGTCGGCATCTCTTTCGCAAGTAGCCGCCCAGCTGCGGCGCCCAGCATAACTTCATTCAAGGATCTCATGATGTCAGCGCTCAATGGCGGGATTCTCATTCAGCCCACGACCCAGGATACGGTTCAAATCCTTCTCCAGGATGGCACGCGAGTTGATCTGCCACCTCTTGGAAGCGTGCTGCTCAAGGATGGCCATCTGGTCATGCAAACCGGGGGGATGGCGACTGGTGTGATTGCCCCTGGCGCCTGGAACAGAGTCGAGTCAGTGCCTCGCCCATCACCAACGCCGGAGGCGCGCCGCCCCCTGCGCCCTTAATCGGACAGATTTCTCATCTTCTGGCTTCTTGATTTATGCGTATAGCATATTCTTTACCCATAAGAATCAATCTGCCATAACCGAACGATCCAATCGATCAAAGATTCAAGGACTTTCTCATGACGCATGCCGCCACCCTCCAGAACTCCACGAACACAAGGCTTTTCCCATCCCAACGCAATGGTGGCATCGACCTCCCCCGCGACATCCACCTGACGGAGTCCGATCTGACGCTGCGCGTTGATGACATGGTTGACAAGGCGATTACGGAAAGCGATGTCCTCACCATGCGACGCATTGCGCTGTTTCAAGAGGCCGACATCAAGGTTGGAAATGGGCGCGTGAGCATCGCTTTCGTTGACGATGCCAGACAAATCGACGCCATGCGCTGGTTGCTCAACGAGTTCAAAGACCTGTTCGTTGGCGCGCGCCTGGTCGCAAAGCACTTGAACTCGCCACCGAGGGATCTTGCCGACAACGCGTGCCAGAGAGCCATCGATCGTCTTGGCGTGAGAATGACCCGACCGATCAAGATTCAGCGTTCATCCATCTCGCTTTTTCATGCCGAGGTGGTGATCCGGTTCGAATTCAGCGGTGAGTCATTTGCATTGGCCACTTCGCGCCTCAAGGCCCACGTTCGCCAGCGGGCCCGTGAACGGTTCTGGGGCACCACCAAAGCGAGCGCGTCGCAAGAAGTCAAGGTCCGCAACTTCCTCTCTGAAGTCATCGACAAGGGCATCAAGCAGCGTCTTTCTGAATCGTCCACTCATGCGACCCCACCCTCGCCTCCCCTCTCATCCCAGCTCGCGATTTCCCCATCGCCTATTGCGCCTTCCGCGGCCGGGGTCGAACTCAAAACAGCATGTGTTGCCGAGCATGCGCGCGGACTATTGCCAACTGAGCCCGCCGTCAACAACACTCACGCTTTGCCAGAAGACATTTCCGAATCGCTGGCGAAGCGGGTGGAGTTGCTTCGGCGGCGCACTGGCGCCGCCGAAGCGCCGTTGAGCCTGTCTCAACATGGGTCCGTCAGCACATCTCTCACTGAGGCCATTGCTGATGGCGACCCCCTGGACATTGCCGCCCTTTGTGTGATCCTCTATGACGCTGGCCTTAGCGTGCGAATGGATCGCCTTGTTCGCACCCCGTTCGATGGCAATCTGCCGGTGCTTTCAAGGCCTGCGGTGGACACTCCTCCCGCAGTTCAAAAGCCTCCTGAATCTCCGCAGGTGCCCCCTGATTCATCACCTCGCTTCCATGAGAGCGATTTGCTAACGACAGAAGAGCTTTCAGCACGAATCAGGTACGACGCTGGCACGATTCGCGAACGCCTGAAAGACTCAGTTCTTTTGAAGGACGTGCACTACATTCGGCCGTTCGGTGGTCGAAAAATCCTCTACAAATGGGGGCCTATCGCCAGAGATATGGGGCTCACCACGCCATCCGCAGGGTCTGCCGAAGGGAGCCTGCAATGAGCAGCCTTCCTATGCCCAGCCACTATGGGTCCAAATTCGACTGGGCTGCGGACTTCGTCCGTGACCATGGCATGACATTGCCCCCAGACACCCCCGAGCTCCGGTCACTGCGCAACTGGTTCTGCTTCAAGCTCAATCAGTTCAAAAAAGGCACGCTTGGGGAGTCGAACATCGCCCAGTTGGCTCGCTACGGACTGGACTTCTCCCGGTATGAGGCAACGAACACCGGCAAAGGTCACCGCAGCCCGGATGCCGATCTGATCGACGCCCTTCGCGCCTGGCACCAACTCACCGGCGGATACGACCTGAGCAACAGTTCGCCCGATGAACTCATCGAGTTCCAGCGCCTTCTGCAAGACACGTTTTCAGTCCGCGGCTACACCGAGCGAGCTCGCAAGATCGAGGCGTCACTTGAGGATTTTCGAATTCCCCTGTGGCGACACGCCGGACAAGATCCTGTCGACGCGGAAGAGGCCAGGTGGTGGAAGATGGCCGACTACTACGTCACCTCGACCAAGAAAACGCCTGCGTACCTGGGTGTTGTTCACCCAGAAGCGGAAGCACTCGCGGCCGATTGGGCGGTGGAGCAGATTGGCAGAGCGCCCAGGCTCACGAGGATGCAGCGTGGCTTTATGAGGGGCCAAGGCCTGATGATCGACACGACTATGCGCAGGGTCAACAAGCGCCGCGAAGCCGATCGACAGGTGCGCGCCGGCGTGAGTCTGGATCAGCCCATCTACGGCCTCAAGGATCGTCGGCTGGACAGCTTCCTTGGGATCTGCATGTACTTTCGCATGCTGCTCACAAGCTCATCAGACAAAGAGATCATGTCTGCATTTGGCATCGATCCTGAGGGCCTGCTGTTCCTTCGCAAAAACGTCGATCCCATTTGTCAAGGGTTCACCGTCAATACGATGACTGACGTGCGCAAGCTCTATCCGCAGTTCGGCGAGCAGTTGCTCACCTACGACCATCCTGGGTGTTTGGAGACCCGCGATAGCGCGCGACCGGCAATGCTTCGACCGATTCACATCGATGTGCTGCGCGCCATCAAGCAAGCGCTTTCGTTCAGTCGCGCCCATTTCATCAGGCAAGACATCGCGATCTATTGACGGATTCAGGAGCCACGATTTCCAGACGACTCCTTTCCTCGGTACCATCACACAGCCCAAAGTCTCCCCGAACTGAAATGAAGAAGCCCCTATCGACAGTGCTCGCGACCATTTTTCTGTGGACTTCATTGAGTGCCAGCGCCTCCTCAGGCCCACTTGCTGATCCATTTGGCATCGATCTCACTTCCCGCGACTCATGCGCACGCATGGATGCCAAGCTGAAATCTCTTGGCGCCAAGTTGGAAGTTGACAGATCGCTCTCTGACCAAGCCGGGGGTGAACCCTCTGCAATGCTTTTCAAGCGCTTTACCAATGTGGACGCGGCATTTCCTGGTGCGGCCGTGATCACAATCGGATGCGAGTTTGGGCGCATCCGTCGGCTTGGAATCCATGATGCGGACCCAAAGGCAGACTTGAGCGCCGTGAACGAGACTTTTGTGTCTTTGAATCGGAAATACTCGCACTTGCAGACAAGCGCCATCAAAGATGGCGTTGTCCATGCTTTCAAGGCTCAGGGTTCGACCATTGATCTGACCTTTCATGCGAAAAAGGGAAAGTTCACCGTGATCTACCTTGTGGATGTACCGTATTCTGCAGATCACGATGAACGAAAAGAGCGTGAGCAGAAAGAACGGGCCTTGAGGCAAATGGCCCTCTGAATCACCTCTGAGCCTCGTCGCCTCGGTCCATCGGAGATTGAACCCATGAAAATCAGCTCGATCGCACTCGTTTTGTGCAGTGGGTACCTTGGCACTGCGCATGCACAGTCAACTCCCGACCGGTTCCCCATTCAAGTCGCTGAGACACGCATCGACGACGGATCAGTGCGCACGGTTTTGTTTTTCTCAGACAGCGCGTCATTCCTCAAATACTGCCCCAAAGGCCGGGCGGGATTCATCCAGTTTTCTGGCCGGCAGACAAATGCAACCGGCTGCTGGATGAGCCCAGGTCCCGACGGGCATCCCGCCCAGGTGCTGTTTCGCTACTTCGACATCAAGGCAGGTGGGACACGTGAATTCCTGGTCGATCCGGCGCTCATCAAGGACCGGATGTATGAGTGGCGCACTGAACGCGTCTTGCCTTAGTCGCTCGACGTGAAAACCCGAATGCAAGGTTGCTCATCAAAAGAACTGGCAGACGTTTGCATATCAATTCTCGACTGCAAGTAGTGTGATGGGCCGATAAAGTAGTCAAACACCACTTCGGGGGCCCCATGCGAAAGCTCTATCTCGCCATTGCATTGTCTGCACTGACCGGCTGCGCCTCTATGCTCGAGGGCGACGTTGTGTACTACCTCGACTCGCAGCCCATCAAAAACCAGTGCTTCTCCAAGGCTTGCCGATCTCTGGACAACTACACAGCAGCGGCATACGCACGTGCCCGGAGCGGTCAGATGTCTTGGGTATCCCTGGTTGATGGTTACTACCGTTTGCGGGATCAGTTGTACCGCGGCAGGGGTGACACGCCGTTCACAGCGGAAATCCGTTCATATCAACGTGCACTTGCCGAGCAAATTGATTTTGGCAAGCTCACCGAGACTCAATGGGTCTACTTGCAACAACGGCGAATCAACGAACTCAATTCGCGGCAGGCACTCATCGAGAGCGCCCAGCCCAGAGAGACATCTTGCATTTCCCACAACACCGGAACGCCTTCGATGCCCAGCTTCCATACCGTCTGCAAATGAACCATGCAGCGGCATGTCGCCGGAGTTAAGTCCTGTGGGTGATCGCTGAGGTTCGCGGACTGCCTTACGCCCGCACCACAGGCATGTCTTCCCACTTGGTGGTGTACGCAGGCGTTCGCCTCTCCTGCTTCATGGTCCATTTCCGGGGCTTGGCTCCCAAGGTTCCCGTTCCCAGCTGCAGTGTCCCGCGGCCGTACCGATCGTTGACCCTGTCCAGCGCCTCCATCAACCTGGGCCTGGCCGCCGGCGTTGGGTCATCCGCCCCGAGGTCCAGCTCGAACTGCTCACGCGCACCAGGCGCAATGTCCATGAGCATGACGCCTGCCTTGGCGTAGTCGAACCCCGGGCGAAAGATCGCCGTCAGACCCATCAGGGCGGCCGCCACGATCGCGCCGGTGTCGGATGAAGGGGTCCGCATAGGGATCGTCACCGAACGGCTGTATTGGGGCGTTTTCCGAAAAGGGCTCGTGCGGATGAACACCAGCACCTGGCCAGCCACGCCTTCCTGGTCCCGGAGCTTCTTGCTGGCGCGCGAGGCGAAGTCGGTCACCGCCTCCTGGATCTCGACCACATCCCTAACCGGGGCACCGAATGACCTGGTGCATGCGATCTCCTTCTTGTCCGGGGCGACGTCCTCGATGTCCATGCACGACTCCCCCTGCAGCTCACGCACGGTGCGCTCGAAGACGACGCTCCATCCGTTGCGCGCGGCCGCGGGGCTCATGCGCTTGAGATCCAGGGCGGTGTGCACGCCTTGGTCGTTGAGCTGCTTGGAAATGCGCCGGCCGACACCCCAGACGTCGGCCACATCCGTGGCCGCCAAAAGCTCATCGAGCTGGGAGGGAGAGAGCCTGGTGAGGTCGCAGACCTGGGCGTGCTCCACGGGGTAGGACCCGGGCTTGCGATCGGCCTGCTTTGCGATGTGGTTGGCCAGCTTCGCGAGGCTCTTGGTTGAGGCGATGCCAATGCAGCAAGGCATGCCCACCCACTGCAGGATCCGCGCGCGCATGGAGTGCGCACGCTCAACCAGGTCCCCGCGGATTCCATCGAGCCGGATGAAGCTCTCGTCGATTAAGAGGTACCATGGCCAGTGTTGCATTTCAATTAGAGGGAAAGCTCTGTACGTAGAGGTATCCCCAACCGTTATCTCCAGTGCTCGTCCGTACTCAAGCAGTTCCTG
>NZ_SCML01000047.1 GCF_005503365.1 Hydrogenophaga sp. 2FB | reverse complement strand
CACCCCACCCGGCCTGTACCGCCACTACAAGGGCCGGTGGTACGAGGTGCTCGACACCGTGCGCCACAGCGAGACCCTGCAGGGCATGACGCTGTACCGCGTGCTGTACGGCAACCGGGCGCTGTGGGTGCGGCCGTCGTCGATGTTCACCGAGGTGGCGGTGTTCGAGGGACGCGAGCAACCGCGCTTCGTGCGGCACGACCCCGCGAGCGTGTCCCTGGCCGACCTGCCCACCGCGCAGGCGCTGGTGTTTCACCTGCGCGGTCTGGCGCAACGACAAGGCCTGGACCTCGACACCGCGCTGCGCCCGCCCCCACCCGAGCCCACCACCTGCTGCGAACGCGGCTGCAATGGCTGCGTGTGGGAGGGCTACTACGCCGCGTTGAATTTCTGGCGCGAAGACGCACTGGCCCGACTCGCGTGACCTGTCACGGCTCGGAAAGCCCGGCGGCCGCCTGGCCCCGGGACGTTCCGTATACTTAACGGAGTATTAAAACCAGCGCAGCGCCCGTAGCCGGGACGCCGCCGACCCAAAGAGGGGCATCGAGTGAGTCAATCGAACATCGGCGGTTTCCGCATCGCAGGCATCAGCACGTGCCTGCCTCCGATGGTCGTGGACAACCTCGACCCAGCGCTCGGTTTCCCACCGGAGGATGTACGCAAGGTCGTGGCGATGGCCGGTGTGCGCGAACGCCGTGTCGTCGCACCTTCGGTCACCTCGGCGGATCTGTGCTTTCGCGCCGCCACGCGCCTGATGGAGCACCTGAGCTGGGCGCCCGAGACGGTGAGCGCGCTGATCTTCGTCACGCAGACGCCCGACCACTTCCTGCCCTCCACCGCGTGCCTGCTGCAGCAGCGCCTGGGGCTGCCCGACAGCTGCGCCGCGTTCGACGTGGGACTGGGTTGCTCCGGTTACCCCTACGGCCTGTACATCGCGGCCGCCATGCTGCGCGCCGGTGGCCACCAGCGTGTGCTGATGCTGCACGGCGAAACGCCCAGCCGCTTCGTGAGCCCCGAAGACCAGGCCACAGTCTTGCTGTTCAGCGACGCGGGGTCGGCGACCGCGCTCGAGCTCGACGACAGCCCCGGCGCGGGCGGGCAGTTCGTGCTGCACACCGATGGCAGCGGCGCCAACGGGCTGATCCTGCGCGGCGGTGCCTTCCGCGACCGCGATCCCGCCAACCCGCGCCACCACTTCCTGGAAATGGACGGCGCGGCCATCTTCAACTTCACCATCAAGCGCGTGCCCGCGCTGATCGCCGAAACGCTGGCCTTCGCGGGCAAGACCGTGGCCGACGTGGACGCCTTCGTGTTCCACCAGTCCAACCGCTTCATCATGAAACACCTCATGAAGAAGAGCGGGCTGCCGGACGAACGCGTGCCGATGTCGATCGAAGACAGCGGCAACTGCGGCGGCCCTTCCGTGGCCGTGGCCATGACGCGCCGGCTCGCCCCGCCCCAGCCGGGCCAGCGGCTGCACTGGATGCTGCTGGGCTATGGCGTCGGCCTGTCGTGGGGATCGGCCATGATCCAGATCGACGACCACACCGCGCTGCTGCACGACGACGGCGAAGGCCTGTCCTTGAATTGAGGTGCCACCGATGAGCGAAAAATCCCAGACCCCGGTGCCCGTGAACGAAGCCCTCGCCATGCTCGCGGAATGCTTCAACCTGCCAATCGAGGCGGTGCACGCTGGCCTGCAGCGCGATGCCATCGACGATTGGGACTCCATGGGCGCCCTCATGCTCATGGCCGAGCTGGACGAGCGCTTCGGCATCGAACTCACCGCCGAGGTGTCGCGCGAGATGCAGCGCATCGGCGACGTGCTCGCCTTCCTCAAGGTGCATGGGGTGTTGATTGAAGACGCCTGACATCCGGCGCTCCGTCGCGCCCGCCCCTCGCCTGCCCGAGCACGACAAGCTCGGCCGGCTGGTGGCGCGCAGCCTGGGGCTGGACGCCGCGGCGCTGCAGAGTGGCCTGACCCGCGCGGGGCTGGCCGACCTGCCCGACATCGTCGCCCTGCGCCGGGAACACCTGCAAGGCGCCTGGGACGACGGCGCCTACCTGCGCTGGCGCTACCGGTTCGGGCGCGACACCGGTGGTTTCGGCGACCTGTGGTGCCTGCGCGCCAAAGGCCAGTTGCTGGCCATCATCGGCGTGGAGGAACTGCGCGCCGAACACGACGGCCAGACGCTCGCGGGCGGGCAGGTCATGGACCTGCTGGTGCGCCCCGAGGCGCAGGAATCGGGCCTGGGCATCTGGCTCAACCAGGCCATGCTCGCGCGCCACGACTTCACTCTCGCGGTGGGCGCGAACCAGAATTCGGCCGGCATCGTGCGCCGCATGTTCGAGCCGCTGCCCCCGCGCCTGACCTTCACCCACCCGCTGGACCTCGCACCCTTCGTGCACCGCCGCTGGCCGTTGGTGGCCCGTCTGCCCCTGGTCACGCGCGTGGCCAATGGCGGCCTGGCCCTGTGGCGGCTGGCGCTGCGCCGCCACCGCCCACGCGACCTCACGCTGGAGAGCGCCACCCGACTCGACCCGGCGCTGGTGGTGCCCACGGCCGGGGACTCCAGCGTGCGGCTGCGGCACGACAGCGCCTACCTGCAACAGCGGCTGCTGCACAACCCGCGGCGCCCGCTCGTGATGCGCCTGGCGCGGCGCGAGGGCGCGGTGGTCGGCCTCATCGCCTGGTCGACGCAAACCGACCACCAGGGCCGGCCGGAGCTGCATGTGATCGACTGGCACCACGACAACGACGCCACCCTGCTCGGCCTGCTGCACGACGCGGTGCGCGAAGCCGCTGCCAGCCGCTGCAGCTGCGTGCGCCTCACCTTGCAGGACGCCACCGCGCAGCGCGTGGCCAAGCGCGCCGGCTTCCTGCCCTCGCGCAACGACGAAGGCCGCCTGTGCGGCGTGCAGTCGCGCGACCCGGCCCTGGCCGCGAGACTGGCGCAAGCCCGCTGGAGCCTGACCGACGCGAGCGACGACAGCGATGCGCTCTGACCACCCGAGCCCCGCGAAGGCCTGAGCATGTGCGGCATCGCAGGCCTCTTCAGTCCCCGGCGTGCACCCGCGCGCGCCGAGCTCGACGCCATGATCGGCACACTCGGCCACCGCGGCCCGGACGGGCGCGGCACCTGGACGGATGGCCCGATCGGCCTGGCCCACGCACGACTGGCCATCATCGACCTCGAAGGCGGCGCGCAACCCATGGGCAGCGCCGATGGTCAAGTGCAACTGGTCTTCAACGGCGAGATCTTCAACTACATCGAACTGCGCGAAGAGCTGCGCCAGGCCGGCCACCGCTTCGCCACCGACTCCGACACCGAGGTGCTGCTGCACGCCTACCAGGCCTGGGGCGACGCCTTCCTCTCGCGCCTCAATGGCCAGTTCGCCATCGGCCTGTGGGACGGGCGCCGCCAGCGCCTGCTGCTGGCGCGCGACGGCGTGGGTATCCGCCCGCTGTTCTGGACGCGCATAGGCCAGCGCCTCGCGTTCGCGTCCGAAGCCAAGGCCCTGTTCGCACTGCCCGAGGTGCCGCGCCAGCTCGACACCGCCGGCCTCGCCGCCACCTTTGGCTGGTGGGCGCCGCTCGCGCCGCACTCGGCGTTTGAAGGCATCCGCTGCCTGCCACCGGGCCACTGCCTCGCAGTGGACGCTCAAGGCGACACGCTCACGCGCTGGTGGGACTGGGATTTCCCCGTCACCGACCCCTTCGCGCCGGTGGACGAAGACGCGCTCGCCGACGAGCTGCACGCCTTGCTGGTGGACGCGGTGCGCCTGCAACTGCGCGCCGACGTGCCGGTGGGCGCCTACCTCAGCGGCGGGCTGGACTCGTCCATCCTCACCACCATCATCCGCCGCCACACCGACGCGCCGCTGCGCAGCTTCTCGCTCACCTTCGACGACGCCGAGTTCGACGAGAGCGAGCACCAGCAGGCGATGGTGCGGCACCTGAACACGGAGCACTCGTCCATCGGCTGCGGCCGCCACCACATCGCCGCCGATTTCGCGCGCACCGTGTGGCACGCCGAAACACCGCTGGTGCGCACCGCCCCCACGCCCATGCTGCGCCTGGCCGACAGCGTGCGCGCCGCCGGCTACAAGGTGGTCCTCACCGGCGAGGGTGCGGACGAGGTCTTCGGCGGCTACGACCTGTTCAAGGAGGCGAAGATCCGCCGCTTCGTTGCGCGGCTGCCCGATTCGCCCCGACGCGCGCGCGTGGTCGAGCGGCTCTACCCCTGGCTCGCGCGTTCGCCCGGTGGTTCGAACGCAATGTCGCAACGCTTCTTCACCGACAGCAAGGTGCCCGGCGACGATGCCACCTTCGCACACCAGACCCGCCTGTCCACCACACGGCGCGCCTGGGCCTTCTTCACGCCCGAGCAACAGCAGGCGCTGGCGCGGCACGACCCGGCGGCCCAGTTGCGCGCGCGCCTGCCCAGCGGCTTCGGCCAGTGGCTGCCGATGGCGCGCGACCAGTACGTCGAAGCGCACACCCTCATGAGCAGCTACCTGCTGGCCGCGCAGGGCGACCGCATGGCCATGGCCGCGTCCATCGAAGGCCGTTACCCGTTCCTTGATCCGCGCGTGATCGCCTTCGCCAGCCGTTTGCCGCCGCGCCTGAAGATGCGCGGCCTGACCGAGAAGCTGCTGCTGCGCGAGGCCTTTGCGCACGAGCTGCCACCGCAGATCGGCCGCCGCACCAAACAGCCCTACCGCTCGCCCGACTGCGCCAGCTTCTTCGAGGCCGGCCAGCCGCTGCCCTGGGTGGCCGAATTGCTCAGCGACGGCAGTGTGCGCGACGCGGGCCTGTTCGACGCGCCCGCCGTCGCGCGGCTCAGCGCCCGATGCGCCGCCGGCCGCGCCACCGGCTTCGCCGACAACATGGCCTTCGTCGGCGTGCTCTCCACCATGCTGCTGCACGAGCAGTTCGTGCGACCCGCCGTGCCGGCACCGGAGACCGCATGAGACAGCCTGTGTCACCCCCCGGCCCCTTCGTGCACAGCGCCTTCGAAGCGCGCTGCCGCGAACAGCCCGGCCACACTGCCGTGGTGGCGGGTGAGCGGCGTGTGGGCTATTGCGAACTCGCGTCGCAGGCGCGCGGCATCTCCGAGGCCTTGCAGGACGCCGGCATCGGCCCGGGCGAGCGCGTGGTACTGCTGCTCGACAGCGGCATCGACTACGTGGCCGCGCTGCACGCGGTGTGGCGCCTGGGCGCGGTGGTGGTGCCGCTGGGACCGCAAACCAAGGCGCCCAAGCTCGCCCACGTGCTGGCCGACACCGGTGCGCGCGCCCTGCTCACGCAGGCCATGCTGTCGCCGGTGTGGACGGCGGCGCTGGGCCAGTTGGGCGACAGCCGCATCGCGGTGTGGGCCCTGGGCGCCGCACCCCCGCCCGCCCAGGCCTGGCCACGGCCCGCCACCAGCGCGACCCCGCTCACCGGACCCGGCAGCCCGAACGACCTCGCCACCCTGCTCTACACCTCGGGCACCACCGGCGTGCCCAAGGGCGTGATGCTCAGCCACGCCAACATGCTCGCGGCCTGGCGCTCGGTGCAGGCCTACCTGCACTGGCGGCCGGACGACGTGATCGGCCTCGCCTTGCCGCCCACCTTCAGCTACGGGCTCTACCACGTGGTCATGGGCCTGGGCCTGGGCGCCACGCTGGTGCTGGAGAACTCGGCCGCGTTTCCCGTGCGGCTGCTGCAGCGCCTGGCGGCCGAGCGGATCACTGTGTTCCCCGGCGTGCCCACGCTCTGGGCCAGCCTGCTGGCGCTCGACCTGTCCGCGCACGACCTGAGCGCGCTGCGCCTCATCACCAACGCCGCCGCGGCCTTGCCCGCCGCGCACGTGGCGCAGCTGCGCCAGCGCCTGCCGCGGGCGCGGCTGCTGCTGATGTACGGCCTCACCGAATGCATGCGCGCCAGCTACCTGCCCCACGAGGAGATCGATGCGCGGCCCGACAGCGTGGGGCGCGGCCTGCCGTTCCAGGAACACTGGCTGGAAGACGAGGCCGGTCAACGCCTGCCACATGGCAGCACCGGTGAGCTGGTGGTGCGCGGCGCGCACGTGAGCGCCGGCTACTGGAATGCACCCAGCGGCCAGCCCAGCCGCCTCACGCCCGGCCCGCGCGCCGGCGAGAACACCCTGCGCACCGGCGACGTCTTTCGCAGCGACGCCGACGGCTGGCTGACCTGCGTCGGCCGCACCGACGACATGTTCAAGTCGCGCGGCGAGAAGGTCTACCCGCTGGAGGTGGAGCACGCCATCTGCGAACTGCCCGGCGTGCGCGAAGCCGCCGTGGCCGGCACCCCCGACGACCGCATGGGCCATGCGGTGAAGGCCTTCGTGCGCCTGCGCGACGGTGCGGTGCTGAGCGAGCGCGAGGTGATCCGCCATTGCCTGGCCCGGCTGGACAGCTGGATGGCACCCAAGACCGTGGCCTTCGTCGACGAACTGCCGCTCACCGAATCCGGCAAGCTGCGCCGGCGCGACCTCGCCTGAACACCCCTTCCCTTCAACCCACTTCAACCAACGGAACACCTCCATGAGCACCATCAAGGCCGACGTGCGGCGCTACATCGAAGAGAACTTCCTGCTCGGCGCGGGCGCGGTGTCGCCCGGCGACGACGACTCCTTCCTGGAGCACCAGGTGCTGGATTCCACCGGTTTCCTGGAACTGGTGGCGCACCTGGAAGAAGCCTACGGCTTCAAGATCGGTGACGACGAAATGGTGCCGGAGAACCTGGACTCGCTCAACGCCATCGAGGCCTTCGTGCAGCGCAAGCAGGTGGTGGCCTGATGAGCGCGGTTCCGCTGGGCCCCGAGTCGCTCGCACTCGACTGCGAAGCGGAACTCGCCCGCATCGCGCAGTGGATTCCGCAGGTGCTCACGCAGAAACTGCGCCGGCGCGGCCTGGTGGTGGCCATCAGTGGCGGTATCGACAGCTCCGTGTGTGCGGCCTTGTCGGTGCGCGCGCTGGGCGCGAAAAAGGTGTTCGGCCTGCTGCTGCCCGAGCGCGATTCGAGCGGCTTCAGCACCGAGCGCGGCCGCCAGCTGGCCGAGCACCTGGGCATCGAATACCAGGTGCACGACATCGCGTCCGCGCTCGACGCCCTGGGCTGCTACCAGCAGCGCGACGAGGCCATCCGCCGCGTGGTGTCGGCCTACGGCGAAGGCTGGAAAAACAAGATCGTGATCGCCGGCGGCGTCGAAGGCGGCATCAACTTCTTCAAGCTCGTGGTGCAGTCGCCCGAGGGCGAGCAGCAGAGCGTGCGGCTGCCGTTGCGCGAGTACCTGCAGATCGTGGCGGCCACGAACTTCAAGCAGCGCGTGCGAAAGACCATGGACTACTACCACGCCGACCGGCTCAACTACGCCGTGGTGGGCACACCCAACCGGCTGGAGTACGACCAGGGCTTCTTCGTGAAGAACGGCGACGGCTCGGCCGATCTCAAGCCGATCGCGCACCTGTACAAGACCCAGGTCTACGCCATGGCGCGCCACCTGCAACTGCCCGACGCGATCTGCAACGCCGTGCCCACCACCGACACCTACACCCTGCCGCAGGGCCAGGACGAGTTCTACTTCGCGCTGCCCTACGCGCAGATGGACATCGCGCTGTGGGCGCTGGAACACGGCCGCTCGGCCGAAGAACTGGCGTTCGCGCTGAAGATGACCCCGGCCCAGGCCCAGCGCGTATACGACGACATCCGCGCCAAGCGCCGCGCCACCGAGTACCTGGCCGCCGCGCCAGAGTTGATCCCGGCCTGATCATTCGTCAAAACAGTTCCTGCTGCGCTCGCAAGGCTTGCGGCCGGAACAGCTCGGTCTTCAAGGGCTCGCGCTCCTGGTTGAAACCCAGGCGCGTGCAGGCCTTGTCAAAGCGCTGGCGGATCAGCTCGGCCCAGACGCCGCTGCCGCGCATGCGCTGTGCGAAGTCGGCGTCGTAGTCCTTGCCGCCGCGCATCTCCTGCACCCGCGCCATCACGCGCAGGGCGCGGTCGGGGTAGTGCAGGTCCAGCCACTGGCGAAACATCGGGCTCAACTCCCAGGGCAGGCGCAGCACGGTGTAGAAGGCGCGGCGCGCACCGGCGTCCCACGCGGCTTCAAGCACCTGCTCCATGTCGTCGGTGATGAAGGGAATCTGCGGCGCCACGCTCACGCCCACCGGAATGCCGGCCTCGGCCAGCGTGCGCAGGATGCGCAGCCGCCGGTGCGGCGCGGCCGCGCGCGGCTCCAGAATGCGCGCCAGCCTGGCGTCGAGCGAGGTAATGGTGACGTAGACCGCCGCCAGGCCCTGCGCGGCCATCGGGGCGAGGATGTCGATGTCGCGCTCCACGCCGCTGCCCTTGGTGACGATGGCCAGCGGGTGCCGCGCTTCGGCCAGCACCTCGAGCGCGGCGCGGGTGAGCTTGAGCTCGCGCTCGATCGGTTGGTAGGCATCGGTCACCGTGCCGATGGCCAGCAGGCCGGGCACGTGGCGCGGGCTGGCCAGCTCGCGCCGCAGCACGGAAGCGATGTTGCGCTTGGCGATGATCTTGGTCTCGAAGTCCAGCCCCGGCGAGAGGTTGAGGTAACTGTGCGTGGGCCGCGCATAGCAGTACACACAGCCGTGCTCGCACCCCCGGTACGGATTGAGGCCCATCATGAAACCCACGTCCGGCGAATCGTTGTGGGTGATGGCGCTCTTGCAGTCTTCCCAGGTCACCTCGGTGGCCGGGGGCGGCGCTTCACCGCGTGCCAGTGCCGCGCCGTCCAGCGCGCCCCAGCCATCGTCGAACGCCGCGCGCTCGTCGCGCAGGAAGCGGTGCGGCTGCTGGTGGCTGATGCCCCGGCCCTTGATGGCCTGAATGGGAATGTGGACGTTCGGCATGGAATGATCACTGTACACAAAAACAGTGCTAGAGTGCAGCGCTTCAGGAGGCTCCATGTCCTTTTCTTCCCAGGCGGTCACCACCGCCGACCCCATCGTGTCCGTGCGCGGCGTGAGCAAGACCTACGCCGGTGGTTTCCAGGCCTTGAAGCGCGTCAACCTCGACATCCGGCGCGGCGAAATCTTCGCCCTGCTCGGCCCCAACGGCGCGGGCAAGACCACGCTCATCAGCATCATCTGCGGCATCGCCAACGCCAGCGACGGCGTGGTGCTGGCCGACGGGCACGACACCGTGCGCGACTACCGCCGGGCGCGCGAAGCCATCGGCCTGGTGCCGCAAGAGCTGCACACCGACGCCTTCGAATCGGTGTGGGCCACGGTCAGCTTCAGCCGCGGCCTGTTCGGCAAGGCGCCCGACCCGGTCTACATCGAAAAAATCCTGCGCGATCTCTCGCTGTGGGACAAGAAGGACAACAAGATCCTCACGCTCTCGGGCGGCATGAAGCGCCGTGTGCTGATCGCCAAGGCGCTGTCGCACGAGCCCAGGATCCTGTTCCTCGACGAACCCAGCGCGGGCGTGGACGTGGAACTGCGGCACGACATGTGGCGCATGGTGCGCGAGCTGCGCGAGCGCGGCACCACCATCATCCTCACCACCCACTACATCGAGGAAGCCGAAGACATGGCCGACCGCATCGGCGTGATCAACAACGGCGAACTCATCGTGGTGGAAGACAAACACGTGCTGATGCGCAAACTGGGCAAGAAGCAACTCACCCTCACGCTGCAACACGCCATGGCGCAAGTGCCCGACGCGCTCACGCGCTGGCCGCTGGAACTGTCCAACGAAGGCCACACGCTCACCTACACCTTCGACACGCAGAAGGAAGACACCGGCATTGCCGAGCTGCTGCGCACGCTGAACGCGCAAGGCATTCACTTCAAGGACCTGCAGTCCAGCGAGAGTTCGCTCGAAGACATCTTCGTCAGCCTGGTCCGCAAACCGCAGCAAGACAGCCGCACCGGAGTGCCCGCATGAGCCTGAATTTCCATGGCATCAAGGCCATCTACCGCTTCGAGATGGCGCGCACCTTCCGCACCATCACGCAAAGCATCGTCGCGCCGGTGCTCACCACCTCGCTGTACTTCATCGTCTTCGGCACCGCCATCGGCTCGCGCATGGGCGACATCGACGGCATCACCTACGGCGCCTTCATCATCCCCGGGCTGGTCATGCTCTCGCTGCTGAGCGAAAGCATCTCCAACGCCTCGTTCGGCATCTACATGCCCAAGTGGTCGGGCACGATCTACGAGCTGCTGTCCGCGCCGGTGTCGTGGGTGGAGGTGCTGTGCGGCTATGTGGGCGCGGCGGCCACCAAGTCGGTCATGCTGGGGCTGCTCATCCTGGGCACGGCGCGCCTGTTCGTGCCGTACCAGATCGAGCATCCGGTCTGGATGGTGGGCTTCCTGCTACTCACCGCCATCACCTTCAGCCTGTTCGGTTTCATCATCGGCCTGTGGGCCGACAGTTTCCAGAAACTGCAGGTGATTCCGCTGCTGGTGGTCACGCCACTCACCTTCCTGGGCGGCGCGTTCTACTCCATCAACATGTTGCCGCCGGTGTGGCAAGCGGTTTCGCTGTTCAACCCGGTGGTCTACCTCATCAGCGGCCTGCGCTGGGCCTTCTACGGCGAGTCCGACGTGAACATCGTGCTGAGCACCGGCATGACGGTGTTGTTCATGGCGCTGTGCCTGGGCTTCATCGCGTGGGTGTTCAAGACCGGCTACAAGATCCGCCGCTGAGTCGGCTGAGTCTGTCCAGAAAGGGAGAGGCCTTGCCATGAAACCGCACATCACCGTCATCACCCTGGGCGTGGACGATCTGGAGCGCGCCGTGGCCTTCTACCGCGACGGCCTGGGCCTGAGCACCAAGGGCATCATCGGCGCCGAGATGGAGAACGGCGCGGTGGCCTTCTTCAACCTGCAAAACGGCCTCAAGCTCGCGCTGTGGCCACGCCGCAGCCTGGCGGCCGACACCGGCCTGCCCCTGCTGTCGAGCACCCCACAGGCGTCGAGCGCGCTGGAGCTTTCGCTCGGTCACAACGTGGACTCGCGCGAAGCGGTGAACGCAGTGATGCAGCAGGCCACCGACGCCGGCGCGCGCATCGTCAAGCCCGCGCAGGAGACCTTCTACGGCGGCTACGCCGGCTACTTCCAGGACCCGGACGGGCACGTGTGGGAAGTGGTGTTCAACCCGGGGTTGGCTGAGCTGGGTTGAGGTCGCCAGGAAAAAAGGCCTCGAAACCGAAGTTTTGAGGCCTTTTGGGTTGGTTTCAGCGCAAGGCCGAAACCGGGGGTGTGCAGGGCTTAGTAGCCGCCGCGTCCACCGCCGCCGCCGCCGTAGCCGCCACCGCCAGAGCGATCGCCGCCACCGTAGCCGCCGGTGCGGGGAGGACGTGCCTCCATCGGACGGGCTTCGTTCACGGTGATGGAGCGGCCGCCCAGGGACTGGCCGTTCATGCCGGAAATGGCGGCTTGCGCCTCGGCATCGCTGCCCATTTCAACAAAGCCGAAGCCTTTGGAGCGACCGGTTTCGCGCTCCATCATGACTTTGGCGCTGTTGACAGAGCCAAATTCGGAGAAAGACTGTTGCAGGTCTTCGTCCCGCACGGTGTATGGCAGATTGCCGACGTAAAGTTTGTTGCCCAAGAGGACTCCTCAAAAAAACAGAAACATAGCGATGGGTCCCGAAAGCACAACAAACCCGAAAGTGCATCGTGGCGCGCGAAACTGGCCGATCACATGACTCGTGCACGCTCTTTTTGAACGCGCACGACGTGGAGTGTGCGCTAGATGGCGGCTTTTGTCCTAAATTGCGTCATTTTTTTTGCCGCGAGGCCTTCGGCTTGACCGCCGGTGGCTTGAGCCGCGCACTGGCGTCGTCCAGCCACAACAGTGTGTCGGCATGCGCCATGAAGCGGCGCAAATAGTCCGGCGAGAGCTCGCGCATCAGGCCCAGGGTGCGCAACACCAGCCTGTGTGAATTGAGCGGGCCCGCGTTTTCCGGGCCGCGCTGCACGGCCTGGTGCACGTCATCCTCCGCGCAGATGCGCGACCAGGTTTCGCGAAACGCCTGCGCGCTGCGCAGTTCAGGACGTGGCGCGCCGGGTGGCTGCACGCCGTCGGCGATGTGTTGGTTAAGTTGCGCCAGCGGCGAGGCGGGTTTGCCCGGCGGCGAGGCAGCCGCTCTGCGCCTGGGCCGCGCGGCGGGGACCGCAGGGGCCACCCCGGGCTCGCCTGGGGTGTCTTCTTCGCGTGGCGGCCATTTGTCCTGCAGCAGGCGCTGCACCGCGGGCGGCGCGGCCTCCAGGCGGCGCGCCAACGCCGCCCGGTAGTGGGCGCGCACGGCATCGGCCGTGTCAGCCACCCGCCCCCCCCTTGGTGCTGCTCCCGTTCGTGGCCTTGGGCACCGGCGCGATCTCCACACGGCGGTTCAAGGCCCTGCCCTTTTCGTCGGTGTTGGCTGCCACGGGTTGCTGGGCGCCAAAAGCCGCGCTGAACACGCGTTGCGCCGGCATGCCTTCCTGGATCAGCACGCGCGTGACGGTGAGCGCACGCTGGGCCGAGAGTTCGAGGTTGTCGGCGAAGCGCAGGTTGGTGGCCTGCACCGGGCGGTCGTCGGTAAAGCCGCTGACCATGAGCATTTCGTCGCGCTCTTTCAGATACACCTGCAGCGGCGGCACCAGGCTCTTGAGCACCTGGTGGCCTTCGGGCCGCAGTTCGTCGGAGTTGAGCGCGAACAGCACGTTGCCGCTGATGCCGATGCGGCCGTTGTCCAGCGTCACGCGGCCGTTCTGCAGTGGAACGGCCAGGGCTTTTTCCAGCGCCATGCGCCGCTGCTCTTCCTGCTCGCGCTTTTTCACCTCGGTTTGCAGGCTGGTCACCAGGTCCATCTGCACCGCGAGCACGCCCACGAGGATGAGCACGAACGCCCCCACCAGGCCGGCCATGAGGTCGCCGAACACGGCCCACACCGGCGCGGTGCGTTCGATGCCGTCGTCTTCGTCGAGCGCTCGATCGTCCAGGCCGAGCATCACGCGGCCCCTTCTTCGCTCTCGGCTTTGGCCATGGCCTGGCGCTGCAGGCGGTGCATGTCTTCCAGGATGCCTTGCTGCGAGGTGATGCTGAGGTCGATCACCTCTCGCGCCTGTGCCACGTAGTAGTTCAGCTGCTCGTCGCTGCGCGCGACCGACTGCGACACCGTGCCTTCGACGCGCTGCAGGCTCTCGATGAGTTTCTCGTTGGTGCTGCAGAACAGCTCCACCGCATGGCCAAAGGCTTCGCCCAGCGCGGCCAGCTCGATGGTGCTGCCCTGTACCTGTGTGGCCACTTCCTCGGCGCGCACAGCCTGCGCGCCCACGGACTCGGCGAACTGGCGGCCGACCTGGTCGAGCACCGAGCCAGCCGAGCTGACGAGCGATTCCACCGCTGCGCGTTGCTCGGCCGTGGCCTGCTGCACGCCTTGCACGAGGGCATCGATGTTCTGCATGAGGCTGGCGCGTTCCTGCAGCGCGAGGTTGTCGCGCTCGGTGAGCTGGCTCATGTCCTGGCGCAGTTGCGCGATGACCTCGGCCGCGGCCTTGGGCGCGTCGGCCGCGCTGTCGAGCAGGCGCGTGATGGGCGCTTCCAGCGCGGTGCCCAGGGTCACGAGGTGGGTGCTCACCTGCTCGTTCAGCGACGACTGCAACTCGCCCAGTCGCTGCACGGCGGCCTGGCCGCGCGCGGCTTCTTCGCTGCGCAGCATGGCGAGTTCGTCGCGCCATTGGCTGGCGGTTTGTTCCAGCGCCAGAACGGATGCTTGCTGTTGCGTCAGCATCTGCGCGCCGGCCTGCCGCCACTCGTCTTGCAAGGCGCTGGCCGTGGTGTGCAGGGCTTGCGTCCAGGCGGCGTGCTTCTGCTGCTCGTTAACGGCCTGCTCGGTGTGCGTGCGGTGGACCGTTTCCTGCACGCCGGTGATGAGCGCCGCGCAGCGCTCTTCGAAGCTGGTGGTGAAGGCATTGAGCGCGCGGTCCAGGCCTTGCACCTGCTGCTCACCCTGGCGCGCGTTGTCCTGCAGGGCTTGCGTCCAGGCGGTCAGACGCTGTTGGTCGATACCGGCTTGCTCGGTGTGCGTGCGGTTCACGCTCTCCTGCACGCCGGTGATCAAGGCCGCGCAGCGTTCTTCGAAAGCGTTGGTGAAGGCGTTGAGCGCGCGGTCCAGGCCTTGCACCTGTTGCTCGCCCTGGCGTGCGTTGTCTTGCAAAGCTTGCGTCCATGCGGCCAGGCGTTGCTGGTCGCTGCCGGCTTGCTCGGCTTGCGTGCGGTTCACGGATTCCTGCACGCCGGTGATCAAGGTCGCGCAGCGTTCTTCGAACGTCGTGGTGAAGGTGTTGAGCGCGCGCTCCAGGCCCTGCGCCTGGTGTTCGCTGGTCTGCGCATGCTGCTGCAGGGCGGCGGTCCAGCCATCGGACACGGCGCTGGCGGTGGCGCCGAAGCGCTCGTTGAGCGTGCCCATCTGCGCCTGCACCGCCTCGCTCACGCGCTCGTGCAAGCGCGTGGATTCCAGGGCGATGGCGTTCATCGCGTTTTCCATCACCGGCTGCAGCGTGGCACCGGCTTCGCGCGCGCTGGCGCTCAGGCTGTCCTTGAGCGTGCGCTCCACCGAGCTGGCCAACTGCGTGTAGGCCTCGCTGGCTTCGCGGTGGAACTGGGTCTGGCGGCTGAGCAGCTGTTCGTCCAGCTGCTGGCTGCGGCGGTCGATCTGCTCCATGAGCGCTTGCAATTGCGCCGCCACGGCGGGCAAGGCGCCGGCCTGCTGTTGCAGGGCGCTGAAGGTTTCCTGGCGCTGGTGCACCAGCGAAAACGGCCTGAACACCGTGGCGATCTGCGCGTCGAGCTGGCGCGCGACTTCGGCGCGCTCGCGCCGGCTGATCGCGGACATGAGCCCCAGCATCGCCGAAGTGGCCACGCCCACCACCGAAGTGCCGAACGCCAGGCCCAGGCCCTTGATGGGCGAGGCCAGCGCGGAGCGGATGGTCTCCAGGTCGGCCGAGCCTTCCAGCGTGAACACCACGCCCTTGAAGGTGACGACCATGCCCAGGAAGGTGCCGAGCATGCCCAGCATGACCAGCAGGCCGATCAGGTAGGGCGTGAGCGCCAGGCCGGGCAGCGCGCCGCGCTCGCCTTCGATGCGCTGGCGCACCGCGTTCTGCTGCGCCGGTGGCACTTGCGTGAGCCAGTCGTTCAGGCTGTGCAGCGGCTGCGGCACCTGGGCCAGGGCCTGCGCGAGCGAGGCGGTGGTTTGCCGGTAGCGCCGGATCTCCTGCGCGCCGAGCAGGTACACGGCGGCGATGAACGCGGTCATGAGCAAGGCCAGGGCGCTGGTGCCCACGAAGCCCCAGCCCACCCAGAGGATGGCCAGCAGGCCGAGGACGAAGGCGGCGGTCAGAAAAATGCGGTTGGGGGCGTTGCTGCTCATGGGGTTCGATTCGAAAGGGAGGCGCCGGCTTCTTTGCCGAACGCGTCGACCATGCCCATCACCGGCTGCAGGCGCAGGTCCAGCTCGGCCATCAGCACCTGCTGGAAGTCCTGCTCGAACGGCGTGGGCCAGGTGTCGGGCTGCGACTGGCGCAGTTGGGCGAAACGCGCCTTGACGATGGCCGGCACGCCATGGAGCACGCGCTGTTCGCGCCCGCCCAGCATCTGGTCGAGCATGGCGTCCATCGCGGCGAGCTGCGCCAGCTTTGGTGAGGTCGCGGCCAGCACCTGGCGCACGTGGTCGCGCAGGGCGTCAATGGCCATTTCCATGCGCCGCTGGTGGTCCAGGTACCGCTGGTGGTGCAGCGCGAACTCGGTGTCGCTGGCGTCGGTGGGGGGATGGGGTGGCGTGGCGATGGCCTTGGCGAGCGTGCCGCGCACGCGCTCCAGGTCGGCCTGGGGATCGGCGGCAGGCTGGTGTTCCGCCTTGCGGCGCGCGGTGGCCCGTGTGGGCAGGCTCTGGTGGGCGGACGCCAGGGTGATGGCGTCGGCCACGTTCAGCCACCCGCCCAGCCGCTCGGCGAAGTCTTGCCGCGAGGGTTCCTCGGGCGCGGGCAACCAGCCAGCGAGCTGGCGCACCAGGGCGGAACGGTTGAAATGGCTGCGCAAGGAAGTGGCCTCGGCGCCCTGTCGGGCGCGGTCTATACGGTAAATGAAACAGATTGAAAAAGGCGCCACGGCGGCGCAAGGCCGCCACGTGGAGCGCGTCGACGTCACACCACCAGCACGGCCCGGAAGTCGTTGACGTTGGTGTGCGTGGGCCCGGTGATCACCAGGTCACCCAGTGGCTCGAAGAAGCCGTAGGCATCGTTGCGGGCCAGGTGGTCGGTGATTTTGAGGCCTTTCGTACTGGCCCGGGCCAGCGTGTCGGGCGTCACCAACGCACCCGCATTGTCCTCTACCCCGTCGATGCCATCGGTATCCGCGGCCAGGGCCCACACGCCGGCCTGTCCGCCCAGGGCCTGGGCCAGGCCCAGGCAGAACTCGCCGGCCCGTCCGCCCCGACCCTTGGCCTGGCCTTCGACACGGGGGCGCACCGTGACCGTGGTTTCGCCGCCGCTGAGGATCACACACGGTGTCTGGAAGCTGCTGCGGCCCAGCGCGGTGGAACGCGCCAGGGCGCCATGCACCTTGCCGACCTCGCGCGATTCGCCTTCGATTTCGTCGCTGAGGACGACCACGTTCAGGCCCAGCGCGCGCGCCGCGTCGGCCGCGGCCTCCAGGCTTTGCTGGGGTGTGGCGATGAGTTCCACGGCGTGGCCCTGCAGGCGCCGGTCGCCGGGCTTGGGGGTTTCGAGTGCGCCGCTCTCCAGTTGCGCGCGCACCGCGGGCGGCACGTCGATCTGGTAGCGGCGCAGGATGTCCAGCGCCTCGGCGCAGGTGGACGCGTCGGCCACGGTGGGTCCGCTGGCGATCACGCTCACGTCGTCGCCGGGCACGTCGCTGATGGTGAGTGTGACCACGCGCGCCGGCGCGCAGGCGGCGGCAAGGCGCCCACCCTTGATGGCCGAGAGGTGCTTGCGCACGGTGTTCATTTCACCGATGTGCGCGCCGCTTTCCAGCAATTGGCGGTTGATGCGCTGTTTGTCTTCGAGCGTGAGGCCATCGCACGGCTGCGTGAGCAGGGCCGAGCCACCGCCCGAGATGAGGCAGAGCACCAGGTCGTCGGCGGTGAGGCCTTCGGTCAGTTGCAGGATGCGTTGGGCGGCGGCCAGGCCCGCCGCGTCGGGCACGGGGTGCGAGGCTTCCACCACCTCGATGCGCTGCGGCAGGCCGGCGGGACGGGGTGGTGTGTGGTGGTAGCGCGTGACCACGAGGCCCGAGAGCGGCGCCTCGGCCGGCCACAGGGCTTCCACCGCCTGCGCCATGGCGCCGCCGGCCTTGCCCGCGCCCAACACCAGGGTCCGGCCCTTGGGCGGCGGCGGCAAGCTGGCGGCCGTGTTGTGCAGGGGCAGCGCGCGCTGCACCGCCACGTCGTACAGGTGGCGCAGCAGGGCGCGCGGGTCGTTCAGGCTGGGGGCGGGGGTTGGCTTGGACATGGGGGGAGAGTTTAGTGCCGGGGGAAACCCTCAACCCAACCCTCAAGCCACCGGGGCGGTGTAAGCGTCCCACCCTTTGGCGCGCAACTCGCACGCCGGACATCCTCCACAGCCGTACCCCCACGGCTGGCGGTGTGTGCGGTCGCCCAGGTAGCAGGTGTGGGTGTGCTCGACGATCAACTCCACCAGCGCATTGCCACCACCCACCAGCAGCGCGTTTTCACCCAACTCGTGCGCCAGGCGCCAGGTGGCGGCCTTGTCGATCCACATCAGGGGGGTGTCGATGAGAAAGCGGTGGTCCATGCCGAGCGAGAGCGCGACTTGCAGCGCTTTCATGGTGTCGTCGCGGCAATCGGGGTAGCCGGAATAGTCGGTTTCGCACACGCCGGTCACGATGACCTGGATGCCGCGCCGATACGCCAGCGCCGACGCCAGCGTGAGGAACAGCAGGTTGCGCCCGGGCACGAAGGTGTTCGGCAAGCCGTTTTCTTCCATGCGAAAGGCCATGTCGCGCGTGAGCGAGGTTTCGCTGACCTTGCCGAGCACGCCAAGATCGAGCACGTGATCTTCGCCCAGGCGTTGGGACCACGCGGGGAAGCGCTGGCGCAGTTCGCGCAGCACGTTCAGGCGCGCGTCCATTTCCACCAGGTGGCGTTGGCCGTAGTCGAAGCCGATGGTTTCCACGCGCGGGTAGCGCGAGAGCGCATGGGCGAGGCAGGTGGTGGAATCCTGGCCACCGGAGAACAGCACGAGGGCGCTGGTGTGGTGGGGGGTTGAGGGCGGTGGCGCGGCGGTCATGCCCGCCATCGTAGCGCGGCGGCGCGTTGCTTCAGGCCAGTCTTTCAACCCGCGCGCTCGCATGGTCGCGGCTGGTGGCCAGCATGCGGATCAACGCGCGGTTGGCGTGTTCCAGGCTGAAGTCGTGCCGTTGGCACACGGCCGGCAGGCGGTGCAGTTGACCGGGTTCGCCCTGCGCGCGCGCCACGTCGAGCAGCGGGTGGTAGGGGCCGTCGTGGCGCAGCACGGCGTCGAACACGCGGCCGGACAGGGGCAGGCGCGTGAGCAGGTCGTTGAGCGGCTGGTGCAACAAACGGTCGAGTTGCGCGAGCACCGCCGTGGTGTAGACCTCGCCGCGCAGGTTGTCTTCGGCGCCGGTGGCCAGCAGGTGTTGGGCCAGGCGCGAGCGCATCACCATGGCGTAGCGCACGGGGTGCAGGTCGCGGTCGGGTTCGCTGTGGGGCAGTTGTTCGGCGAGCCAGCGACCGAGTTCGCGAAAGCCCAGCATCATGAGCGCGTGCCGCAGCGAGCCGATTTCGTGGCGGCCGCCGAACGCGGCGGAGTTGACGAGCAGCAGGATGCGGTAGACCAGCACCGGGTCTTGCCGCACCAGGCGCTCCAGGTGTTCGACCGAGCAGTCTTCGTCGCCGATCGCCATCAGGATCTGCTTGATCACCGCGGCGTCGTAGTTCAGCGGCTGGTGGCGGTGGGTGTGCAGCACGTCGGCGTCGGGCCAGCCGAGCACGCCCCAGGCGCCGGCGTCGTCCAGGCATTGGCGCACCAGGGTCTGCGTGAGCACGCCTTCGACCAACTGGCCGATCAGCCCCGCGGGAACCGACTCCGCGCCCAGGCGCAGCAGATTGCGCGCGTCGGCGGGGGCGAACTTCTCGCCGCGCACGGCGGTCAGCTCGGTGCGGCGCAGCAGCTTGTGTCCGCGCCGCGCCGCCGCGTGAAGGCGGGCCAGGGTTTCGGTGTGTTCGAACTGCGAGCCCGGGACTTCGAGCCAGGTGTTGTGCACCGGCGCGCAGTCGAGCGCTTGCTGCAGCAGGCGCGGGCTGTCGATGGACAGCATGAGCACCGGCGCGCTCTCGGGCCAGTCGTCGCCCAGGGCTTGCATGAGGTGGGCGGCGTCGATGGATTCGGGGTGCACGGCGCGCACACCCAGGCGCACGGCGGCGAGTTCGCGTGCGCGGTTCCACACCGGCTCGTAGCCGAGCGCGATGCTGTCGAGAACGGTGTTGCGGCTGGTGATCATCCGATGGCCGAGAACAAGGACAGGCGCTGCACCTGGGCATAGGACTTGATGGCGGCCTCAAAGCCGACGCGCTGGGTTTCCAGGTCGGTCAGGCCCTGGATCATGTCGAGTTCTTCCAGGCCGGCTTTCTCGGCCTTGAGGGCGACCGTGCGGCCTTCCATCTGGCTGTCGAGCGAGTCGGCGCGGTTGAGCCACTCGCCGGCGCGGCCGCGCGCGGCGAGCACGCGGTCGTGCCCGGCGTCGACTTCGGTCATCGCGCGCGCCATGGCCTGGGCCTGGTGCGCGCTCTGGTTGGTGCCGTTGTAGCGCAGCGCGTCCACCGCGCCCTGCACCACCGAGAAGATGTCGGTGGTGGTGGTGACGGGGCGCAGTTCCACGCGGTCGCCGGCGGCGGGCGTGCCGCGCATCTCGAGCGAGACGCCGTCGAATTCGATGGTCTTGTTGGCCACGTAAGGTTGGCCGGTGTGGCCGGGCACGGGCGTGCCGGTGGTGGTGTTGGTCACGGTGTACTGCATCACGCCACCGACGTCGGCGAAGGTGATGTCGTAGTCGTCGCCGGTGGCCAGCGCGGCGTCGGTGACCTTGCCCATGGTGGTGCTCACGCCGCCGGTGTTGCTGTTGGGCAGGCTCACGGTGAAGCTGCCATTGCCCTGGGGCACGCGCATCCAGATGGCGTCGCCGTCGAGCGCGGAAGGCAGCGCGCTGTTGCCGGCCGCGGCCTGGCCGCGCTGGCCTTCGAATTGCACGCCATTGCCGCTGGGGCCATAGAGGTCGGCGAAGGGCACGGACGAACCGCCCAGGCCGCCGTAGAGCGTGCGCCCGGCGTTGTCCTTGCGGTTGGCCACGGCAATGAGTTGTTCGCGCAGGCCTTCGAGTTGTTTGGCCACGTCTTCGCGCTCGGCGTCGGTGAAGGTGGCGTTGCCGGCGGTGACGAGCAGGTCGCGCACTTTCTGCAGCAGGTCGCCCGATTCGCCCAGACCGGATTCGGCCTGTTGCAGGCTGGTCTTGGAGGCCTCGAGCGCGCGCAGATCGGCCTGCGTGCGCGCGAGGCGGTTGGCCGCGGTTTCGGCCAGCGTGGCGGCCACGGGGTCGTCGCTCGCTTTGCGCACGCGCATGCCGGTGGTGACGCGCTCTTGCTGCGCGGCCAGTTCGGCCTGGCGCTTGGTCAGCAGGGCGATGGTGTTGTCGTAGCTGTTGGCGGTGGAGACTCGCATGTCAGTTCCTCAATCTTTCAGACTGCCGATATCCAGAGCGCGGCGTACGAGGCGCACGCCTTCCAGGGGGTGTTTCATCTCATCGGCCCACGATCTGCAGCAGGTTGTCGAAGGTGCTTTGTGCGATCTGCAGGAACTTGGCCGATGCCTGGTAGGCCTGCTGGTACTGCAACAGGCGCGCGGCTTCTTCGTCGAGGTTGACGCCCGACACATTGGCGCGCGCGGTCTCGGCGGTGGTGGCGATGTTGGCGGAGAAGTTGGCGGCGAACTCGGCGCCTTGCACGCGCGTGCCGATGTCGGCGAACAGGCTGACGTAGCCGTCGGACAGCGGCAAACCGTCGAAGGTGGACTTGTCGCGCAGGGCCAGCATGCCCACGCTGTTGCCCGCGTTCTGCGCGATCGAGCCGGCCGGCGCCGCGCCCACGCTGAAGGTGTCGCCCGCGCCCGGGTTGCCGCGCAGCGTGAGGCTCCAGCCGTTGAGGGTGATGGACTCGCCGGGCTTGAAGGTGTAGCTCGGCGGCGGGCCGGGGTTGTCCGGCGCGGGGTTGCCCGGGCCCAGGCCGGTGGCGGTGAAGCTGCCGTCGGCCAGGAAGGTGATGGTGACGGGGTCGGTGAGGTTGGCCGACGGGGACGAGGCGTACAGGCTCTCGACGCTCAGGCCACCCGAGTTGCCGGTGCCGGGGGTCACCATCACCGGGCTGGCCGCGGCCAGCTTGTCGGGTGAACCGATGGCGACCTGCAGGTTGCGCGCGACGGCCTCGTAAGGGCGGATCAGGATGCGGTCGCCCGGCTGGCCCACGCCCTGGTCGAGGTTGAACGTGAGCCCGTCGACCTGCGCGGGCAACGAGGCCACGGGCGTGCTGGTGCCGTCGGACAGGCGCACCACGCTCATGCCACCCGCTTCGAAGCGCAGTTCGTAGTCGGAAGCGACCAACGCGGCCGGGTCGCTCACGCTCACGCTGGCCTCGGCTGTGCCGTTGTTGCCCAACATCGGCAGGCCCTTGGCGGCCGCGGGCGGCACAAAGAAGTCCTGGCCGGGGTTGCCCTGCAGGTCCACGCCCAGGCGGTGCTGGTTGTTCACGGTATAGGCCGTGGCCAGCGCCATGCGGCCGAGCTGGTTCTGCACATCGACCAGGTCGGTGTTCATGAAGCGCATCAGGCCGGTGAGTTCACCCCCGCCCAGGCTCGCTTCCTGGATGGGCGTGCTCACGCCGCCCTGCACGAACGACAAGGACAGCCGGGACGTGTCGGTGCTGTCGCGGCCCACCGCGAGCGCGTTCGCGCGCGCGCCGAGCACCAGCGGCTGGCTGCCGGCCACGAACACGCTCACCGTGCCGTCGTCGGCCTGCACGCTGGTGGTCTGCACGTATTTGTTGAGGTCGCTCAGGATCTTGTCGCGCTGATCGAGCAGGTCGTTCGGCGTGTGCGCGCCACCGCCACCGATTTCGGACAGGCGCCCGTTGATCTTGGCCAGGTCCTGCGCCAGCGCGTTGATGGTGCTGACCGCGCCTTCGGCCTGTGCCAGGGTGGTCTTCTGCAGCGAGTCGATCTGCCCGGCGGTGTTGCGCAGGCGCGAGGCCAGCTCTTCGCCCTTGGCGATCACGACCACGCGCGCGGTGAGGTTGCCGGGCGAGGACGACACGTCGGTCCAGGCGTTGAGCATGTCGTTGAGCGCCGCGCCCAGACCCGCCGTGCCGGTGGGAAACGCGCTTTCGAGCTGCTGCAGGCGCGCGTAGCGCAGCGCATCGGCGGCGGCCACGGAGCCGGCCTTCTGCGCTTCGTTGGTGAGATAGGCGTTGTGCGAGCGCTCGACGGTGGCGATCTCCATGCCTTTGCCGAAGAAGCCGTTGCCCATCTGCTGGTAGCCGGAGCTCACCTGCAGCACGTTCTGGCGCGAGTAGCCGGGCGTGTTGACGTTCGCGATGTTGTTGCCGATGACCTGCAGGGCAGCGAGGTTGGCATTGAGGGCGCGGGCGCCGATGTTCAGGGCAGACATGGTGGGTTCTCGTTCAACCCTGCGCGCGTTGCAGCGACAGGGTGGTGTTGATCGCGCGGCTCAGCTTGGCGGCGTATTGCGGGTCGGTGGCGTAGCCGGCCTTTTGCAGGCCGCTGGCAAAACCCTGCACAGAATGCAGCTGGTCCATCACGCCGTCGTAGCGCGGGCTGTTGCCGATGAGGCGCGCGTAGTCGCGGAACGAGTCGGCGTAGGAGTCGTAGGCGCGGAATTTGGCGGTGACCTTGCGCGGCTCGCCGTTGACGTATTCGGTGGTCGTGATCTCGGCGACCTTGCCCTTCCAGCTGTCGGTGGCCTTGATGCCGAACAGGTTGTGCGAGGGCGAGCCGTCGGCGTGGCGGATTTCGCTGCGGCCCCAGCCGGTTTCGTGGCCGGCCTGGCCAATCATGAAGCTGGCGGGAATGCCGGACTCGCGCGCCACGGTGGCGGCGGCCTCGCTGTGCTGGTCGACGAAGCCGGCCTGGCGCGGGCCCGCGCTGGCGCGGTCCACGGTGCTGGTGTCGGCGATGGGTTCAGGGCTCTTGGTGGCCGACATCTGGCGGCCAAGCTGGCGCTCGATCGCTTCGGACAAACCACCGGGCAGGCCAGAGAGCTGCACCGCGAATTGCTGGTCGAGCAGGTCGGTGCCGAGGTCGCTGCCCTCGCCGTCCATCAGGCCGGATTTCTGCGTGGCTTCGCGCATGCTCTTGATGAGCTCGCGCATGAAGAGCGATTCGAACTGTTTGGCGGCTTCCTTGAGCGCGGCCTTGTCGTCACCACCCTTGCTCGCGCCGTAGCGCAGCGCGTTGAGCGCGGTCGGGTCGGCGGCCAGGCCGCTCGGTTTGAGGCCCGAGGTGTTCACGATCAGATCACCTCCAGCTCGGCGTTCATCGCGCCCGAGGCCTTGATGGCCTGCAGGATCGCCAACAAGTCTTGTGGCGTGGCGCCAAGCGAGTTCAGCACGCGCACCACGTCCGCCAGTTGAGGTGCGGTGTCGAGCTTGATGAGCGCGCCCTTGTCCTGGCTGATCTGGATGTTGGCCTTCTCGGCCACCACCGTCTCGCCGCGCGACAGCGGGTTGGGCTGGCTGATGACGGGGGTGGAGCTGATGCTCACCGACAGGTTGCCGTGCGAGACCGCGCAGGCGCCGAGCGTGACGGCCTGGTTCATGACGATGGAGCCGGTGCGCGAATTGATGATCACGCGCGCGGTGGGGATGGTGGCCTCGAGCCGGATGTCTTCCACCCTGGCGAGAAAGCTCACGCGCTCGCTCGGGTTGGCCGGCGCGCGCAGGCGCACCACGCGGCCGTCCATCGCGCTGGCCACGCCCGCGCCCATCACGCGGTTGATCGCGTCGGTCACGCGGCTGGCGGTCTGGAAATCGTTCGAGTTCAGGCCGAGGTCGATCGTCTCGCCCAGCGCGAAGGGCGTCGCCACCGCGCGTTCCACCTGCGCGCCACCGGGCACGCGGCCCGCGCTCAGGTGGTTGATCTGCACCTTGCTGCCACCGGCGGAGGCGCCCGCGCCACCCACCAGCAGGTTGCCCTGCGCGAGCGCGTAGATTTGCCCGTCGGCGCCCTTGAGGGGCGTGGCCACGAGCGTGCCGCCGCGCAGCGACTTGGCGTTGCCGACCGAAGACACGGTCACGTCGATGGCCTGGCCGGGTTGGGCAAAAGCGGGCAACTGCGCGGTGACCATCACGGCCGCCACGTTCTTCAACTGCATGTTCGTGCCGGGTGGCAGGGTGAGGCCCAGCTGTTGCAGGTAGTTGTTCAGGCTCTGCGTGGTGTAGGGCATCTGCGTGGTCTGATCGCCCGTGCCGTCCAGCCCCACCACCAGGCCATAGCCGGTGAGCTGGTTGCTGCGCACGCCTTGCACCGCCGCGATTTCCTTGATGCGGATGGCCTGCGCAGTGGCCGGCCAGCAGGCCAGCACACCGCACAGGACCATCAAGTATCGAAAGAATCGGTCGATATTCATTTCAGTGTCCCAAGGGATCCGGAGCAAACTGCCGACGCGCAATGCGGCAGGGATGGCTCATCATGCCCCGGCATCAGAAGGGGAGAACGGTCAAAAAGAACCGTGCCAACCAGCCAATTGAAAGCGCTTCGTTCTGCTGGCCGCGTCCTCGCGATTCGACGCGCACGTTGGCCACCTGCGTGGAGGCCACCACGTTGCCCGGGCGGATCTGCCTGGGGTCGACCGTGCCGGAGAAGCGCAGCACGTCCACGTTCTGGTTCACGCCGATCTGTTTCTCGCCCACCACCACCAGGTGGCCGTTGGGCAGCACCTCCTGCACCGTGGTGGTGATGGAGCCCGTGAAGTTGTTGGCGTTCTCGGTTTCGCCGCTGCCCTCGAAGGTGTTGGACGAATTCGCGCCCACGTTGAGCTTGCCCAGCAAGGAGCTGGACGGCTTGATGAAGGGCAGCGCCGAGACGCCGGCCGACGCGTTGGCGCTGCGGTCCACCGACGACGAGGATTTCTGCGTGGCGCTGATGCGCTCGACGATCTGCACCGTGAGTGTGTCGCCGGGCATGCGCGCGCGCGGGTCTTCGAACGCGGGCCGGTAGCTCACGGCCTGGAACAGGCTGCCGGTGGGCGCGTGCGTGACGGCGGGTGCGGCCAGTGCGGGCGCCTGCTGCTGCACGTATTGCACCGGCTGCGCGGGCATGAGGTCCACCTTGGGCGTGCGCTGCAGCGTCTCGCAGCCCGAGGCGAGAACGGCCAACGACAGGATGAGTGCAATGCGCATGGCCGTGCTCACAGTTGACTGAGACGCTGCAGCATCTGGTCCGAGGTTTGAATGGCTTTCGAATTCATCTCGTACGCGCGCTGCGTCTGGATCATGGTCACCAGCTCCTGCACCACGTTGACGTTGGAACCCTCGGTGTAGCCCTGCATGACGCCGCCCATGCCGGTGGAGTTGGGCGCGCCGTTGATCGGGTTGCCCGAGGCCAGGCTCTCCGAGAACAGGTTCTGGCCCATCGGCTCCAGGCCGGCCGGGTTGATGAAGCTGGCCAGTTCGATGTTGCCGATCTGTTGCGGCGCGGGGTTGCCGGGCAGCTTGACCGTGACCACGCCATCGCTGGACACGGTGATGCTCTGCGCCTCGGCCGGCACGGTGATGCCGGCCGTGAGCGGGTAACCGCTGTTGGTGACGATGCGGCCTTGCGCGTCGGCCTTGAAGCTGCCGTCGCGCGTGTAGGCGGTGGTGCCGTCGGGCATTTCGACCTGGAAAAAACCGTTGCCGTTGATGGCCAGGTCCATCGCGTTGTCCGACTGCTGCAGGCTGCCCTGCGTGAAGTTGCGCGAGGTGGCCACGGTGCGCACACCCAGGCCCACCTGCAGGCCCGTGGGCAGCTCGGCCTGCTCGGCCGTGTTCGCGCCGACCTGGCGCAGGTTCTGGTACATCAGGTCTTCGAACACGGCGTTGGCGCGCTTGAAGCCGTTGGTGGAGACGTTGGCCAGGTTGTTGGAAATCACGTCCAGCTGCATCTGCTGTGCCTGCATGCCGGTCTTGGAAATCATCAGCGAATTGATCATGGGGTGCTCCGCAAAGGAAAGGGGTTCAGCCGGTTCAGCCGTTCATGCTCAGCAACTGGCTGGCGGTCTTGTCGTTCGTCTCGCCGTTCTGCAGCATGCGCATCTGCACCTCGAACTGGCGGCCCACCGCGATCATTCCGATCATGGCTTCCATGGGGTTGACGTTGGAGCCTTCGAGCGCGCCGTCCTGCAGACGCGCGACATCGCTGGCCGGCAGCACATCGCCTTGCGGGCTGCGGAACAGGCCGTCTTCGCTGCGGCGCAGCGGGTTGTCCTGGTCGGGCATCACCATCTTCAGGCGGCCCACGGTCTGCGAGGGTTCGTTGCCCACGCGCGTGCTCACGGTGCCGTCGGACGCGATGTCCACGCGCGCGCCATCGGGAATCACGATCGGGCCGCCGTCGCTCAGCATGGGCAGGCCCTGGCCGCTGACGAGCGTGCCGTCGCCGTTGACTTCCAGCGCGCCGGCGCGCGTGTAGGCCTCGGTGCCATCAAGCCCCTGCACCGCGAAGTAGGCGTTGTCGCGCGCGGCCACGTCGAGGTTGCGCCCGGTCGAGGTGACCGAACCCGGCAGATCGGAATGGCCCGGCGTGGCTTCGAGCGCGAACACGCGCGTGCTCGCACCATCGCCGCGCACCGGCACCGAGCGGAAGGTGGAGAGTTCGGCGCGAAAGCCCGGCGTGGACGCGTTGGCCAGGTTGTTGGCCAACACCTGCTGGCGGTACTGCGCGGCATTCGCGCCCGTCATCGCGGTGTAGATCATCTTGTCCATGCGGGGCTCCTTCGTTCAGCTCAAGCGTATCGATCAGCGCATGTTCAGGAGGGTGCTGAGCACCTGGTCCTGCGTCTTGATGGTTTGCGCGTTGGCCTGGTAGGTGCGTTGCGCGGTCATCATGTTGACCAGCTCGGCGGTGATGTCGACGTTGGAGTCTTCCAGTGCGCCCGAGCGCAGCGCGCCGAAGTTGCCGGTGCCGGGTTCGCCGTGCAAGGGCGCACCCGAGGTGAACGTGGCCGCCCAGTTGCCGCCGCCGGTGGGCTGCAGGCCTTGCGCGTTGCGGAAGTTCACCAGCGCGATCTGGCCCGCGGCGCGGGTTTCGCCGTTGGAGTACTGGCCGGTGACCATGCCGTCTTCGCCGATCTTCAGGCCGAGGAACTGGCCCGGCGCGTAGCCGTCCTGGTCCAGGTCGCTGACCGCGAAGTTGGTGCCGAATTGCGTGGCGCCGCTGAAGTCGAGGTCGACGTTGAAGGTCACGGCCGGGTCGTTGGGCGACGTGAGCGTGAGCGACGGGATGACGGAAGCCGGGTCGAGCGAACCATCGGGCAGGAAGTTCACCACGAAGGGCGTGGACAAGGCCGGGTCGGCGCCGTTGACACCGGTGTACACGTTCCACTGGTTGTTGCCGATCTTCTCGAAGCTCAGCGACACCGGCACTTCCAGGCCTTGTGGGTCGTAGGCGATGAGCGACGTGCCGTAGGTGGACAGCGGCGTGGGCGGGGTCTGCGTGGATGCCACCGGCACGCGCGCGTCGAGGTTGAACTCGGCGACGATGTTCGCGGTCTGGCGCGCGGGGATCGGGCCGCCGGTGGGCAGCTTCAGGGGTTGTGTGTCGAAGCTCAGGCGCGTGCCGTCGGGCGAGGTCGGGTAGCCCATCAGGTTCGCGCCGCCGTTGGTGATGATGTTGCCGTCGGCGTCGAGCTTGAACATGCCGGCGCGGCTGTAGGCCACCGAGCCATTGGGCATGGTCAGCTCGAAGAAGCCCGAGCCGTTGATGGCCACGTCCAGGTCGTTGCCCGTGACGGAGATGTTGCCCTGCGTGAACTGTTGCGACACCGTCGTCAGCGCCACACCGATGCCCGAGTTCACACCACCGGCGGCGTTGACGGAGCTGGCGTAGAGCTCGCCGAATTCGCCGCGCGAGCTTTTCATGCCCACGGTGTTGGCGTTGGCGATGTTGTGGCCGATCACGTCGAGGTTGCGGCTGGCGCTGTTCAGGCCGGAGAGTCCTTGCTGGAATGCCATGGTGATGTCCTTTGGAGGGGGAAACGGTGTGTCGTGAAGGGGGGCGCGTCAGGCGTTCACATGAACGCGAGCACGTCGTTGTAGGCGCGGGTGGTGCCGTCTTGCAGCAGCATGTAGATGGAGCCGCCGGAGAAGCTCACCGAGTCGACCGAGATGCGCTGCAGCGCCACCGAGTCCACGCTGGTGGTGCCGTCGAGCGCGCGCACCTTGAAGCCCTTGACCTTGGCCGGGTCGAGACCTTCGGCGTCCCAGTTGAAGCCGTGCAGGCCCGGGCCGAGCGCGCCCATGTCGACGGTGCCCAGCACCTCGCCGTTGGTGCCCATGATGTCGACCTTCACCTCGGTGGCCTTGGCGTCGAGCGAGAACGCCGCCTTGCCCTGGCCGTTCTTGAACGTCAGCTGATCGCCGGGCAAAAGCGCCTCGCGGCCGATCAGCGAAGTGCCTTGCAGCGCGGTGAGCGAATTGAACTGCGCGGCCATGCCGGTGAGCGTGGCGTTGAGTTCCTGGATGCCGCTGACCGTGTTGATCTGCGCCATCTGGGTCGTCATCTGCGCGTTGTCCATCGGGTTGAGCGGGTCCTGGTTGTTCAGCTGCGCCACCAGCAGCTTGAGGAACCGGTCCTGCGACGCCTTCGGGTCCATGCTGTTCTTGGCCGAAGAGCCGGTGGTGCTGCCCACGGCGGTGCCGAGGTTGCTGAGATCGATGGGGGTCATGAACATGGTTCAGGTCTTTCCGAGGGTCGGGCTCACTGCCCCATTTGCAGGGTCTTGAGCAACAGCGACTTGGCCGTGTTCATGACCTCGACGTTGTTCTGGTACGAGCGCGAGGCCGAGATCATGTTGACCATCTCCTCGACCGGGTTCACGTTGGCGTGCGTCACATAGCCTTCGGCGTCGGCGCTGGGGTGCGTGGGGTTGTGCACGCGGCGCCCGGGTGCATCGCTCTCCACGATGTTCTGCACCTTCACGCCGGCGCTGCCGTCGCCGCCCATGGGCTGGGTCTGGAACAGGATGTGGCGCGCCTTGTAGGTCTGGCCGTCGGGCCCGGCCACCGCGTCGGCGTTGGCCAGGTTGCTGGCCACCACGTTGAGGCGCTGGGACTGCGCGCTGACCGCGCTGCCCGAGACACCGAAGATGGAGAACATCGACATGGCAGATTCCTTTCAGCTCATTGGCCGGTGATGGCGCTGAGCATCGTTTTGACGTGGCCATTGATGAAACGCAGCGTGGACTCGTAACGCACGCTGTTGTCCACGAAGTTGGCGCGCTCGCGGTCGAGGTCGACCGAGTTGCCGTCCTGGCTCGGCTGGGTCTGCACCGTGTAGGCCATGTCAGGGTGGCGCGCGTCGGTGGTGCCCAGGCGCATGTGTTGCGCGTGCGTGGCCTGCACCGCGCCGCTGCCCTGCATGCCGGACACGTTCTTGAGCGCCTCGGCGAAATCGAAGTCGCGCGCCACATAGCCCGGCGTGTCGGCGTTGGCGATGTTGCTGGCGATCACTTGCTGGCGCTGCGAGCGCAACAGCAAGGCATTGGCATGGAAGTCCAGCCGGCCGGTCATCTGTTCAAGCATGTGCAACTCCAACCAGGTGTGAGGGACTGGCGCCGGGCCTCCTGAGAAGGCCCTGACGCCAGGGGTTGGAGGAATTATGAAAATCTTGAGGGTTGGCAATGGGCGGAACAAGCGCCGCTTTTCAAGCCATTTCCCCGCTTTGTCCGGCCCGATGCCGGCCTACAGTGCTTCCCTGAAGCCATGGGCGCGCGGCGCCCTTGCGCACCACCCCATTCGTTCAACGGAGTCCGCCATGCGCCCCACGCTTTCGCGCCACCCCACACAGACCTTGCGGCACTGGCTGTCCGCCTGCGCCTGGGTGCTGGCCGCGCTGCTGTCGGGCCTGGGCGTGGCGCACGCGAACAACGGCGCGGTGGTCGACCTGGAAAAAACCGCCCGCGAATGGCTACAGCCCACGCTGGACGCGTCCCTGCCGAGCGACGCCAGTTTTCCCTTGCGCACCGAAGTGGTCATGGGCGAGCTGGACCGCCGCCTGCGCCTGGCGCCGTGCGCCAAGGTCGAACCGCATCTGCCGCCCGGCTCGCGCCTGTGGGGCCGCAGCCGCATCGGCCTGCGCTGCGTGGAAGGCGCGCGCTGGAATGTGTACCTGCCCGTGACCGTCAAGGCATTCGGGCCGGCCTGGGTGATCAAGCGGCCGGTGGACGCGGGCGCCACCCTTGCTCAAGAAGACGCCGAACTGGCCGAAGTGGATTGGGCGGCCCATCCGGTGACGGTGCTGGCGAAGCCCGAGATGTGGATCGGCCAACAGACGGCTTTTCCGCTCACGCCGGGGCAGACGATCCGCCAGAACATGGTGCGGCCCGCCAAAGCCTTTGATGCCGGCGCGCAGGTGCGGGTCAACAGCGGCGGCAACGGGTTCAGCATTTCCGTGACCGGCCTGGCGCTCACCGCCGGCCTGGTCGGGCAATCCGCCCGCATCCGCCTGCCCGGCGGCCGGGTGGTCAGCGGTCTGGTGCAGGAAGACCAGAGCGTGGAGATGGCGCTCTGAGCCCGCCGGCTGTGATGGATTGCCCACATGCCATCACAAAAATGCTTAAAGTTCCTGCCCACAGGGTCGATAGTTCTCACACATCACCCTGAAAACAGGGTTTGGAGCGTGAAATGAAAGTCGATTCGTCACCCGATTCCTATATAGGTTCCGTGGCTGGTGGCCCCCAGAAGGCCGCCGACAAACCCGTGGCCGGCGTCGAGCCGACCGCCACGGTCAAGCCACAGCCCGCGGGCGTGACCGTGACCCTGTCGCCCTCCACCGTCTCGGCCATGGGCCCCGGTGGCAGCAGCGAGGTGTTCAACGCCGAAAAAGTCGAAGCCATGAAGCAGGCGATCGCCAACGGCACGTTCCAGGTGAACGCCGAAGCCATCGCCGACAAGATGCTGGCCAACGCCGCCGAAATGCTCAACGGCGGCCGGGCCTGAACGCCCACCTCTTTCGAAAAACGCCATGACCACAGCCGCAGCGACCCCTACCCACCACTGGATCGGATCGTTGCAGGCCGAACTCGACGCGCTCGAAGCCGCCCTGCTGCGCGGCGACGCGCCGGGCGTGGAGCGCGCCAGCGCGGCCATGCAGGCCGTGCTGCAGCAAGCGCCGAAAACGCCAGACTTCACCAACCCCGACAGCGCCTTGCGCCGCGACACCCAGAGCGCCGCGCAACGTTTTGCGCAACTGCGCCAGGCCGTGCTGCGCACCAACGCCCAGAACGAGCGCGCCGTCGCCAGCCTGCTGCCCCAACAGGCCCTGCAGCGCCAGCCGACCTACAGCCGAATGGTCAAACCGTCCACGCTGGGCGGTGTCGGACGTGGCTTCCTTTCTGCCTGAGAACCCGCTTCTCGCAGCAAAAAACCGGCATCTGCCGGTTTTTTTACGTCTATTGCCGTCAAAAAAGTCGGCGAACGCATTTGAACGGGTGCGCCTGATATGCCATTAGGCATTCTGATAAACAGACCGTTTCAGTCGCACATCCTTGAAAATACGGGTTAACCCTTAAATGAACACCATGAACACGCACACCACATCGCTGTGGACCCGACTGGCCCACACCCTCCGCCACTTTTTCCAACGCGCCACCACCGGCGCGTCCGACGGGCTGGAGGACTACCTCAGCACCGCCAAGAGCCTCCACCAGCTGGAGGACATGCAACGCCGATGGGACCGCGCCCAGCGCGGTCAACGCTTGCACGACGCCGCCCTTTGACATCCCCTTCTACCGAGACCACCCGCATGATCGCCCTGCTCAAATCCTATTTCCAGACGCCCCAGTTCGCCGCCGGCGTTCGCGTCAACCGCCTGCACAAAGGCAGCCTGGACCGCGTCGACGGCCGCGTCGTGGCACAGACCCACGAAGGCGTGCTGGTCGAATGGCCGCGCAACGGCGCCGGCTGGGAACACCCCGGCGCGCTCTGCCAGCAAGGCTGAACACGCCCCACGCCGCCCTGCACCGACGGTTGCCGTTTCTTTTGATTTCCCCTGCGCTTGACGGCGCGCCCAACGGGCATAGCATCGACCCACCCGTTCCTCCACAGGAGCCTCCGATGCCCGCTCAGCTCGACCACCTGCTGGTGCCCTCCCGCGACAAGCTCGCCGCCGCGCGCCAACTGGCCGAATTGCTCGGCGTGCCATGGTCGTCCAGCGGCATCGGCGCGTTTACACCGGTCTACGTCAACGACGGCCTCACGCTCGATTTCGACGAGTGGCCCGAGCCGGTGCCCCAGATCCATTTCGCCTTTCGGGTGGGCGACGACGAGTTCGACGCCATCCTCGCGCGCCTCCAGGCCGCGCGCATTCCCTACCGCAGCGCGGTGCACGGCCCCGTCGATTCGAAGGTCGATACCGAACACGGCGGGCGCATCGTCTACTGGAACCAGCCCGATGGGCACCAGTGGGAAATGCTGACGGTGAGCTACGCGCGCGCCGCGCGTTGAGCCATGGCCCCGCCGGGGCTCAGGCCACCACGTCCATCAACAGAAAGGTGCCGGCCTGGCGCTGGTACTGGTCGATCTGCGGCACCAGCCGGCGGAAGTGCTCGGTCTGGCAATGCGCGTCCAGCGCGGCACGGTCGGGCCAGGCTTCCATGAAGATGAAGTGCCCCGGGTCCTTCTGGTTGACGCAGAGTTCATAGGTGATGCACAGCGGCTCCTGCCGCGTCTTCTCCACCAGTTCGCGGTACAGTGGCTCAACCTGCACCAGACATTCCGGGCGGATGAAATCCTGGGCGATGACTTTGAGCATGGCCCCGGATCAGGCCACGCGGCGCTGTTCGGCGGCCAGCCGCACCGCGAGCGCCGCCAGAACGCCGCCCATCACGTAACGCTGCACCGCGAGCCAGCGCGGGTTGTGCTGGAACCACCGCGCCAGGTGCGCGGCCGACAGCGCGATGCTCAGGTTGACGCCGAAGCTAAGAACGATCTGCGTCACGCCCAACACCACGCTCTGCGCCAACACCGAGCCATGCTCGGGCGAGACGAACTGCGGGAAGATCGCCAGGTAGAACATCGCGATCTTGGGGTTGAGCAGGTTGGTGAGAAAGCCCATCGCGAACAGTTTGCGCGGTGAGTCCTGCGGCAGGTCGCGCGCCTCGAAAGGCGAGCGCGCACCAGGCTTGACGGCCTGCCACGCGAGGTACAGCAGGTAGAGCGCACCGGCCCACTTCAGCACGTCGTAGGCCATGGGCACGGCCATGAAGAGCGCCGAGAGTCCGACGGCCGCCGCGGACATGTGCACCAGAAACCCGGCCACCACACCGAACAGCGAGATCACACCCGCCCGCCGCCCCTGGCAGATCGAGCGTGAGAGCAGGTAGACCATGTTGGGGCCGGGCGTGAGCGCGATCAACAGCGCCGCGCCCGAGAAGAGCAGCCAGTCTTGCAGGGAAACCAAGGAAACGCCTCTTGAGAATCAGGGGTTGGGGAGTGGAACGCATATTAGGAGAAGCACGATGTCCGTGCGTGGCTGGCGGCGATCGAAACATCTGCGAACATCCTTCCCGCCGTTGTGCGGCAGACTGAGCGCTGTTCCGTTTTGGACCCCACCGGGTGAACCCATGAAAATCCTCTCTCTCGTTGTCTCCCTGAGCGCCGTCGTGGCGTTCGCGCCTCTCGCCGCCGTGGCGCAGACCCCCGCCCCCAAACCGGCAGCAAAACCCGCGGCCAAGCCCGCCCCGGCCGCGAAAGCGCCGACCAAACGCGCTCCGCTGGCCCGCTCCGCGGCCAAGGCCGTGGAAGAACTGACGCCGATCGAAGAGGACTCCGACGTGGTCCTCAACGAAGCCTCCCTGGCGGTGGCGCAACGGGTGTACATCGGCACCATTCCTTGCGAACTGGGTTCGTCCGTGCAGATCACGGCCGCCAAGCGGCAAGGATTCTTCGTCGTCCGGGTCAAGAACCAGCGCGGTGGCTACTTCATGCACCCGGTGGAAAGCCGCACCGGCGCCATCCGTCTGGAAGACCCGAAACGCGGCGCCATGTGGCTGCAGCTGGGCAACAAGTCCATGCTGATGAGCCAGAAGCTGGGCGCGCGCTTGGCCGACGAATGCATGAGCCCCGAGCAGCTGACCCTGGCCGATGAGATGAAACGGAATCCACCCAAAGGTTTGCTGGACCCGGTGGACCCTCCGGCCGCCGCGCCAGCCACCGCGGCCACCCCGCCGGCCAAGTGAAGCCAGCGACGACGCGGGCGCTCTGAACCGACAGGCTGGTGACAAGGCGCCATGCGCACCCTCTGCTGGCAACCGACCTGGAACCCCGAGCATGAGGGCGTGGGCCTGGAGCATCTGCTGCTCTCGGACCACGCGGCGGACGCCGTGGTGCTCGCGGTCGACGACATCGTCGGCCCATTCCGCCTGCACTACCAACTGCGCTGGAACGGCGCCTGGCAATTGCGCGAGGCCGACCTGACGCTGGCGACCGACAGCGCCACACGGTCGCTGCAGCTGCGCACGGATAGCCAAGGGCATTGGCGCGATGGCGATGGCCACGCGCTGGAGAAGCTCGATGGCTGTCTGGACATCGACATCTGGCCCACGCCGTTCACCAACAGCTTTCCGATTCGACGCGCGGCCCTGGCGGCGGGCGAACGGCGGGAGTTCCGCATGGCCTGGGTGGCCGCTCCCGCGCTGACGGTGCAGCCGCAGCCGCAGGCCTACACGCGTCTGGCCGAACGCCTCTACCGCTTCGAGAGCCTGGACGGCAGCGGTTTCGAGGTGGATCTGCCGGTGGACGAGGACGGCGTGGTGCTCGACTATCCGGGGCTGTTCAAGCGCATTTGATGCAAGCCGGAGCGCGACCGGCAACGCAGGCGAAGCGCGCGATCTGGCCGGCGCGCGTGTCTTGATCCAGAGGCACCGAGGGTCCGGCTCCGCCGGCCCAAGGTACCGTCCCCCCTCGAAGCGCCGAAGGCGCGCAACAGAGGGGGGAAGCCGCGTCAGCGGCGCAGGGGGGTGTTCCCTTAATGCGCGCGCAGCTTCGCCCGCAGCCGCGCGATCGACTGGCTGTGCAGCTGGCAGATGCGCGACTCGGTCACGCCGAGCACCGCGGCGATTTCCTTCAGGTTCATGTCGTGCTCGTAGTACATCGACATGATCTGCTGCTCGCGATCGGGCAGCACCTTGATCGCGGCCACCAGCGCGGTGCGCATGCGGTGGTCCTGCAGCACGGCCGAGGGGTCGGCTTCGTGGTCGCCCATGTGGCGGTCGAGAAAACCATCGTCGTCGTCACCGCCGTTGCCGCTGATGTCTTCCAGGTACACGAGTTGCGTGCCCCGCACCTTGGCCAGCAGGTGCTGGTAGTCGGCCAGTTCCATGCCCATCTCCGCGGCGATTTCACTTTCCCGTGGCACGCGGTGCAGCTTCTGCTGCAGGCGGTTCACGGCCTGTTCGATGTCCTTCTGGCTCTTGCGCGAGCCGCGCGACATCCAGTCGCCGTCGCGCAATTCGTCGATCATCGCGCCGCGAATGCGCTGGCTGGCGAAGGTCTCGAACTGCACGCCCTGTGTGGGCTCGAAGCGCGCGATGGCTTCGGTCAGGCCGATCATGCCGACCTGGATCAGGTCGTCCAGCTCCACGCTGGGCGGCAGCTTGGCGATCATGTGGTGGGCGAGGCGGCGCACCAGCGGGCTGTATTTGCGCAACTGGTCGTCTCGGTCGAGGGTGCCTTTGGCGGTGTACATCGTCAGCTCCAGAGAGAAGGGGCCGCAGCGGGCGCGAAGCGTTCGTGGTAGCCGTGCGCGGGGCGCGTCGCACGTGCCGATGGCCGTTCGATCGCGCTTTCCTGCACGCGTTGGGCCCAGCTGCGCGCGGGCCAGCAGTCCAGCGCCAGGTGCAGGTGGCGTTGGGCGGTGTCGATCACGTTGTTCACCACGGTCTGCAGCGCGGCAGGCGCGCCCGAGGCGGACAGGGGCGCAAGCACCGGCACCACGCCGGCCGCGTCCAGCAGCTTGACCGCGCCGTAGGCGTCGATGCTGGCCTGCGGCTGTTCGATCACCGGCACCAGCGTGCGCACGCCGAGGTCCTGCAGCAGATCGGCCAAGGCGATGACGGGGGCGAACAGCAGCACCACGACGCCCGCCGCGAACGGGGCCAGCAGGCGCGAGAGCGCGTTCTGGCCACCGGCGGTGCGTGCCGTTTCCTGCAGCGCCTGCAGGCCGGCCGCGCCGGGCATCACGAGCCAGTCGGCGGTGCCATCGGCGGGGCGTTCCAGGTGTGCGATGGAGGGGTCTTGCAGCACGCGCATGAGGCCGAGGTCGTTGCTGCGCGATTCGTGGGCCGTGCCATCGACGATGGCGACCGAGCGGCCTTCCGCCGTGAGGCAGGCCGCGAGCGCGCAGAGCCATTCGTAACCGCGTGCCGGCTGCGCCGGGCTGGCCACCGGCATCAGCACCGGCCCACCGCCCACGGGCGGTTCGGCCCGCAAGCCGGCGGCCTGGTCGAAGCCGGGTTCAAACATGCGAAGCCCCCAGGTGGATGCCACGGCTGGAAGCCTGCGCGAAGAAGTAACCCATGTCGGTGCTGTGCGGGTCGAAGGCCGACTTGCCCTGCGTGCCCATGGACTGGCGCACCAGCGCGGCGGCGTCGGGGTTCTGCCAGTCTTCGGGCACGCGCTGGCCATTGGCCACGCCGCGCACCGTCACCTGGTGGCGGACCAGCGCGTCCAGCGCCGGGCCGAGTTTCACGGCCTCGTCCACCTTGGAGAGCACCACGCCGTGCAGCGCCTTGGCCTTGAACGACGTCAACACTTCGTCGAGCGTGTCGCCTTGCGCGCCGGCGTTGAGCACCAGGGTTTTCTTGACCTGGGGAATGTCGAGCACGTCGAGCATGTCCTGGATGCGCTGGTCGCGCTGGCCCAGGCCGGCGGTGTCGATGATGACCAGGCGCTTGTTGGCCAGCAGGTTGAGCAGGTCCTTGAGCGCGGCGCGGTCGTGCGCCAGGTGGGCGACGACGCCGAGCATGCGGCCATAGGCGCGCAGCTGTTCGAAGCCGGAGACGCGGTAGGTGTCGAGCGTGATCATGCCGACGCTGCCCGCGCCGTATTGCTTGACGCATTGCGCGGCCAGCTTGGCGGCCGTCGTGGTCTTGCCCACGCCGGTGGCGCCGATCAGCGAGACCACACCGCCCTCGTCGCACAGGCCGGCGCCCGGCGCCACGACCTTGAGGTTGCGCGTGATCACGTCCATCAGCCAGCGCACCGCTTCGGCCGCGCCCGCGTCGGTGGGCACGCGCTCGAGCACGGCGCGCGACATGGCGGGCGAGAAGCCGGCGCGGATCATCTTGTGCATCAGGTTGGACTGGATCGGGTCCTGCTTGGACGAACCGATCCAGGCCAGCGTGTTGAAGCGCTCTTCGATCATGTCCTTGAGCGCGGTGAGTTCCACCGCCATGCGGTTGTCGTCGGTGGTGGCAAAGCGCGTGGCGGGCTGCGAGTCTTCCCAGGCCGGTGTGGGGCGTGTGCGCACGGGCTCGTTGAAGCGTTGCACCGGAATGGTGATGGGTTCGGCACGGGGCGCTGCCACGGGTTGCGGTGCGGGCTGCGGCGCCGCGGCCTGCACCGGTGGCGCGCGGCGCACCGGTTCGGCGGCGGGGGCCGCCGTGCCTTGCAAGGTTTCGCGGCGCTTGCGCAGCATGCGCTCGCGCACATAGTCCTGGAACGACAGCGTGCTCATGGCCATGGCTTCGGTGTCGCTCGCCACCGAGACGGGGGCGCTGGCCGGTGCCGCGGTCTGCGCGCGCTGGGCGACACGGGCGGCGGGCGCGGCGGTGTCGGCGGCGTGTTCGGCCAGCGAGGCCAGGCTCTCTTCGGCCGCGGCCATCACCTCAAAGCCCTCGGCGCTCGAACGCGTGGAGAGGATCACGGCACTGTCGCCAAAGGCACGGCGCGCCTTGTTCATGGCTTCGCGCGAGGTCGGGGCGGTAAAGCGCTGGATGTTCATGCTGCAAGTTCTCCGAGGATCGGTCCGATGCGGATCAGGTGGGTATCAGGAATTTCGCTGTGCGCCAGCACCTGCAAGCGCGGCGCGGCGCGGCGCAGCAGGCGGGACATGGCATTGCGGATGGCGTCGGGCACCAGCAGGCAGGCGGGCACGCCTTTTTCTTCCTGCTTGTTGGCGATGTCGGTGGCGGATTTGCTCAGCATCTCGGCCACGCCGGGGTCGAGCGCGCCGTTGGCGGCACCCGAGAGAGCCTGCATCAGCAGGCGCTCCAGGCCGGGTTCGATGGCGATCACTTCCAGTTCTTTCACCGGGCCGTAGATCTGCTGCACGATGGCCGGCGAGAGCGCCATGCGCACGCGGCGGGCGAGTTCGGTCGGGTCGGTGGTGTGGGCGGCGTGCTCGGCCAGCGATTCGATGATGGTGCGGATGTCGCGCACATGCACAGACTCTTCCAGCAGCAGCTGGAGAACTTTCTGGAAGGTGGCGACGGGGACCATTTTGGGCACGACTTCTTCGATCAGTTTGGGGGCCAGGCGGGTGACGTGTTCAACCAGGTCCTGGGTCTCCGTCCGGCTCAGCAACTTGGCGGCCTGGACTTGCATCAAGTGTGAAAGATGCGTGGCCAGCACAGTCTCGGAATCAACCACCGTAAAACCGGCCATTTGCGCGTTCTCGCGCTGCTTTTCTTCGATCCAGTGCGCGGGCAGGCCGAACGCCGGGTCGGTGGTGGGCGTGCCGATCAGGGGGGTGTTGATGCCACCCGGGTCGATGGCCAGGAACATGCCGGGGAACACCTCGCCCTCGCCCACCACGACACCGCGCAAGGTGATGCGGTAGCCCGCCGGGCGCAGTTCCAGGTTGTCGCGCACGTGCACGGCCGGGGGCAGGAAACCCACCTCCTGCGCGAACTTCTTGCGCACGCCCTTGATGCGGGTGAGCAGGTCGCCCTGGCGCGTCTTGTCGACCAGCGCGATCAGGCGGTAGCCCAGCTCCAGGCCGAGCAGGTCGACCGGTTGCAGGTCGTCCCACGAAGCTTCGCCATCGCCTTGCTGCGCCGGTGCTTCCGGTGCGGGCGCGGGCTTGCTTTGCCGGCGCGCCTGCCACCAGGCCAGGCCACCGGTGAGGGCGGCAAAGCTCAGGAACACCGCGTGCGGCATGCCCGGCACGACGCCCAGCATGAACAGCACGGCCGAGGTGATGCCCATGACCTTGGGCGAGAGGAACATCTGTTCCATCACCTGCACGCCGAGGTCTTCGTCCTTGCCCACGCGCGAGACCACCATGGCCGCGGCCACCGAGATCAGCAGCGAAGGAATCTGTGCCACCAGCGCGTCGCCCACGGCGAGCAGGATGTAGTTGTCCGCCGCCTGGCCGGCCGAGAGGCCGTGCTGCAGCACACCGATGATGAAGCCACCGATGATGTTGATGAACAGGATCAGAATGCCGGCGATCGCATCGCCGCGCACGAATTTGGAGGCACCGTCCATGGAGCCGAAGAACTCGGCCTCATCGCCCACTTCGGCGCGGCGGCGCTTGGCTTCCTTCTCGTCGATCAGGCCGGCGTTGAGGTCGGCGTCGATCGCCATCTGCTTGCCGGGCATGGCGTCCAGCGTGAAACGCGCGGACACCTCGGCGATGCGCTCCGAACCCTTGGTGATCACCACGAAGTTGATCACGACCAGGATCGCGAACACGATGAAACCGACCGCAAAGTTGCCGCCGATCAGGAAGTGGCCAAAGGCCTCGATCACCGCACCGGCCGCGCCCGGGCCGGTGTGGCCTTCGAGCAGCACCACGCGGGTGGAGGCCACGTTGAGCGACAGGCGCAGCAGCGTGGTGAGCAGCAGCACGGTGGGGAACACCGAGAAGTCGAGCGGGCGCTTCATGTACGCCGCGACCATCATCACGATCAGCGCGATGGCGATGTTGAGCGTGAAGAAGGTGTCGAGCAGCCAGGGTGGCAGCGGCAGCACCATCATCGACAAAATGGTGATCACCAGCATGGGCGCGGCCAGGCCACCGGCCCAACCCGCGTTGCGGCTGAGCCATTGCTGCAGTTGCTGCAGATTCATACCGTCGCCTCCTTGGCGGATGTCTTCTTGAAGTGCGGATCGAGCTCGGGCGGCACGGCCGGCACGGGTGGTTCAGCGGGCATGGCGCCCTGGCCTTTCATGGCCGACTTGAGCTGGTACACGTAGGCCAGCACCTGGGCCACGGCCGTGTACAGCGCGGACGGGATCTCCTGGTCGATCTCGGCGTGGGCGTAGAGCGCGCGCGCCAGCATGGGCGACTGCAGCACCGGCACCTTGTTGGCCTTGGCGACGTCGCGGATCTTCATGGCCAGCAGGTCGGCACCCTTGGCGATCACGCGCGGCGCGTTCATGCTGGCGTCGTCGTAGCGGATGGCCACGGCGTAGTGGGTGGGGTTCATCACCACCAGGTCGGCCTTGGGCACGGCGCCCACGCTGTTGCGCTGGGCCATTTCACGCGCGCGCTGGCGGCGCTTGCCCTTCATCATGGGGTCGCCTTCGGACTGGCGGTGTTCTTCCTTCACTTCCTGGTGCGACATCTTCATGCGCTGCGCATGCAAAAACTTCTGCGCCGGAAAATCGATGATGGCCACGAGCGCGACCACCAGCAGCAACAGCCCCACGCCCAGCACCATCCAGCTGCCAAGCTGGCCCAGGCCGGATTCGAGCGGCTGCATCACCAGCGTGCCAAACTGCTCGACGTGGGAGGCGATGAACTGCCAGGCCACGACGCCGATGATGGCGCTGATGGCGGCCAGCTTCGCGGTGTCGAACAGTTGCTGTTTGCTGAACAGGCGCCCGAAGCCTTTGAGCGGGTTGAGGCGGCTAAGGTCCGGCACGAGGGGCTTGGTGCTCAGCGCCCAGCTGCCCGAGACGAACGCGGTGAGCAGCACGATGGCCAGCACGGCCACGCCCAGCGGCAGGTACAGCATGAGACCCTGTGCGAAGCCGTCCACCAGGCGCTCGGTGGCCAGTTCGGGTTTGAGCAGGGACTGGTGGTCAAAGCGCAGCTGGCCTTGCAGGGCGCTGCGCAGTTTTTCGAAGCCGGTGGGCGCCAGGGCCACCAGCACGAGGGCGCCGCCGCCCAGCACCGCGAGGTTGGACAGGTCTTTGGAACGCGGCACCTGGCCATCGTCGCGGGCCTTCTTCAGGCGCTGCGCGGTGGCGGGTAAGTTCTTGTCCTGGGCAGAAGAGTCCATGTGGCGGGTTCACTCGATCGGTGCATCCGATTCTGGAATCCGCGCGGAAAAACTAAAGGGGGATAAGACGCTGTGAATCCGGTCTTTTCTTCTTCTGTGCGTTGCGCTTCGTGCGTGCACATCGCGGGCGCGCGGCTGCCGGGGCTCGGCTCCGCGGGTGTCCCCCGACGGCTGGTGCCGTCTCCTCCTTTACCCCGCTGCGCAGAACACCGGCATCCGCGCGCCTGGGAGGTATGGGAGGGTCAGAAACCGAGGGATGCCAGCAGGTCATCGACCTGCTGTTGATCGCTCACCACATCCGTGCGGCCTTCCGGGCTGACCACCGGACCCGCCAACGCGGGCTCCACGATCACGTTGTCCTGGCCGGGTTGGCCGGACGGGGCCGCTTGCAGCAGCAGGCCGAGCAATTGTTCTTCGATGGTGCCCGCGAGCTGCACCACGCGGCCGATCACCTGGCCGGTGAGGTCGTGGAAATCCTGCGCCATCATGATGTCGGTCAGGCGCGCATCGGACTTTTCGCTCAGGGCCACGATGTCGTTGGACCATTCCATCAGTTCGGGCATCGCATGGGCCAGGCCCGGCACGCGCTTGATGGTGTCGGCCAGCTGGCGGCCACGCTCGGCAATGCGGGCCTGCTCGGCCTTGCCTTCGTCCACGTGGTTGAGCACCTTCTCGGCGGCCTCGCCTGTCAGGCGGGCGATGTACGACAGGCGGCTCTGCGCGTCGGGCAACTGGTCCACCGTGCCCTTGAGCTTGTCGGTGTAGCCGAGTTGCTTGAGGGCTTCGTGCAGTTGCCGGGTGATCGAGCCGAGCTGGCGGAACATGTCCGGGTTGCCCGCCGCGACTTCGTCCTTTTGTTGTTCAGCGTTCATGGTGCGCCTTTTACAAGCCGAGCTTCTTGAAGATGTTCGCGAGCTTCTCTTCCAGCGTGGCCTTGGTGAAGGGCTTGACGATGTACCCCGCCGCGCCGTTCTGCGCGGCCATCACGATGTCTTCCTTGCGCGCCTCGGCCGTCACCATCAGCACCGGCAGGTGCTTGAGCTTCTCGTCCTTCTTGATCTCGGCCAGCAACTCGAAGCCGTTCATGTTGGGCATGTTGATGTCGGAGACGACGAAATTGAAACTGCCGTTGCGCAGCTTGGTCAGCGCGATCGCGCCGTCTTCTGCCTCGTCGGCGTCGGTGTGACCGATCTCCTTGAGCAGGTTGCGCACGATGCGGCGCATGGTGGAGAAGTCGTCAACGATCAGGAATTTCATCGGGGTGGACATGAAAGCCTCCGTGGGAGGAAAGGATCAGGAATGAAGCAGCGGCCGCATCAGCCACCGCGCTGTGATGGTGATTTCGTCACTTCGCCGGAAATCTGAAGCGCGGGCGGCACCGGAGCGACAACGGGCGCGGGCGCCACTTGCGGCAGCATGCGTTCTTCGGCCTCCTGCGTCATCACCACGATGCTGATGCGGCGGTTGATCGGATCGGTGGGCAATTCCGGGCGCAGCAGGCGGCTCGACGCCAGGCCTTCCACGCGGCGCAGCTTGTCGTCGGGCAGGCCGCCGGCCACGAGTTCGCGGCGCGAGGCGTTGGCGCGGTCGGCCGAGAGTTCCCAGTTGCTGTAGCCGCGCTCGCCGCTGCCGTAGGGCGTGGCGTCGGTGTGGCCGGCCAGTCCGATGCGGTTTTCCACATCGCCCAGCGCTGCGCCGATCTCGCGCAGGATGTCGCGCATGTACGGTTTCACCAGCGCGCTGCCGGTGTCGAACATGGGCCGGTTCTGCTGGTCCACGATCTGGATGTGCAGGCCATCGGGCGTCTTCTCCAGCTGGATCTGCGAGCCGTATTCCGAGAGCTTGGGGTTGCGCTCGATCACGTGGGAAATCTTGCGCTCGAGCGCGTCCATGCGCTGGGCGTCCTTGCGCGCCTGGTCGGCGCGCGCCATCTGCGCGCCAATGAGCTTGGCCGCGCGCTCGGAATCGCCGCTGTCCATCTGGCCGAAGGCCTTGCTCAGGTCACGCCCACCGCCAGGCAGGATGCTGCTGCTGTTGCCGGTGCCGGGGCCGCCCATGAGCGAGACCTTCACCGGCGACTGAAAATAGCTCGCGATGCCCTGCAGCTCGCCCTTGGCGGTGGAGCCCAGCAGCCACATGAGCAGGAAGAACGCCATCATCGCGGTCACGAAGTCGGCATAGGCGATCTTCCAGGCGCCACCATGCGGCTCGTGCCGGCCCTTCTTGATGCGCTTGACGATGATTGGCTGAAGCTTTTTGCCGTCACCCGCCATGGTGAGCTCCTACGGGGGGTTTCATTTCTTGCCCTTGACGTGGCTTTCGAGTTCGATGAAGGTCGGTCGCACGTCCACGAACAGCACCTTGCGCCCGAACTCGATCGCGGTCAGCGGTGCATAGCCCTGCATGCTGGAGAGCAACGTGGTCTTCACGCACAGCAGCTCCTTGCTGCCCTCTTCCAGCTTCTGGTCCAGCAGACCGCCGAGCGGTTCGAACACGCCGTAAGCCAGCAAGATGCCGAGGAAGGTACCCACCAGGGCCGAACCGATCATCGCGCCGAGCACGGCGGGTGGCTGGCCGACCGAGCCCATGGTGTTCACCACACCGAGCACGGCGGCCACGATGCCGAACGCCGGCAGGCCGCCGGCCAGGCGCGCGAGCGCCGCCACCGGCGCGTGGGCTTCCTGGTGGTGGGTTTCGATTTCCGCGTCCATCAAGGACTCGATCTCGTGCGCGTTGAGGTTGCCCGAGACCATCATGCGCAGGTAGTCGGTGATGAACTCAACCAGGTGGTGGTCGGCAGCGATGGCGGGGTACTTCTTGAACAGCGCGGATTCGTGCGGGTTCTCCACGTCCTGCTCGATCGCCATCAGGCCTTCCTTGCGCGCTTTCTGCAGGATGTCGAACAACAGGGCCAGCAGCTCCATGTAGCGCGCCTTGGTGTAGCGGCTGCCCTTGAAGCACATGGCCAGGCCTTTGAACGAGGCCTTGACCACCTTCATCTGGTTGTTGATGAGGAAGGCGCCCAGGGCCGCGCCCATGATGGTGGTGAGCTCGAAGGGCAAGGCCTTGAGCACCACGCCGATGTTGCCGCCGTGGAGGATGAACACCCCAAAGATGCAAAGCATCGAAACCACGAAACCGATGATGACGAACATGTTCTTGTGCCTGGAAGAGGACGCGGCGCACCAACGCACGCGTGACTTGGAGGGATGTGTTTTCTATCGACCAACTCTAGGGGCGATTGAGGGGACCCATAAACGCGAAATGGACCCGCATCGGGGTCCATTTCAAGGTTTGGAGGCTGAAGAGAGGTTCAGTGCAGGCGCAGACCGCCGCTGGCGGCGCCTTTGCCAGCGCGGGCTGGCGGCTGGCACAGGCCGCAGACGAAGTGGCGGTTCTCGTACGGTTCGGTCACGAAGTGGCCGCCGCAGCAGGAGCACTTGGTCAGCGTGAGCATGCCGTTGTCGACGAACTTCACCAGGCGCCAGGCGCGGGTGACGGAGAGCAGCGGCTCGATGTCGCTCGCCTGCATCTGGTCGCTGTACAGGCGGAAGGCCTTGATCACCGTGTCGATCTCTTCGAGCTCGCTGGTCTTGGAGAGGTATTCGTGGATGTTGAGGAACAGCGACGAATGGATGTTGGGTTGCCAGGTCAGGAACCAGTCGGTCGAGAACGGCAGCTGTCCCTTGGACGGCGACTTGCCGGCGACTTCCTTGTACAGGCGCAGCAGACGCTCATAGGACAGGCTGGTTTCGTACTCCAGCACCTGCAGGCGCGCGCCCAACTGGATCAGGGCCACCGCGCGTTCGATGTCGCGCGATTCGTTGAGGATGCTTTTGCCTGCGGCCATGGTGGCTCCTGGAGATGTAACGGAGAGAGAAGAAAACGTAACAGGGAATCAGTGCGTCGCCGTCGTGGCCATGCTTTCGGCGAACTTGCCGGCCATCAGGATGCTGGCGTGCAGTTGGGTCGTGGTGGTGTTGTCCACCTTCTTCACGTTGTGGCTGGTGAGCAGGTTCCACACCAGGTCGTCGTCCACGCGGAAGCGGCACAGCAGCATGTTGCTCGACGCGATCTTGAGCAGCTGCGCGGTGGACAGCATGCCCAACAGGTCGGCGGCTTCTTCGGTGATCCCCAGGCGGAACAGCGCTTCGGCGCGGTCCTTGCGAATCAGGTTCTGCGCCAGCATGAGGTAGGTCAGATTGGCTTCGCGGATTTCGGCGAGGATTTGTTCGTTGTCCATGATGAAGGTCCTTCTGTCAGTGCGGGTCGCCGTGTTGGCTGGGTGCTTACATGTGCTTTCTCGATGTGTTCAATTGTGTCGATGGGTAAAAAAACTTGAATCGGTAAATGGCTGTGCGCGCTGTCAGGTGTGCACCACCCGTCTGTCATCCTGCTTCCTACACCTTTGGCATTCACCTGGTGGCATTTCGTGACGCATTGCACGAACAACAGCACCCCAAAGGCCCAACCACGCCTCAAACCCGCGCCAGGCAAAGCAAGGAACAGACGGCAAACGGCCCGGTTTATCCGCCCGTTGTCTTGCATTCAAACCTCAAGAATCTCCAGTCATCACCGAAATTGACTCAACGAACTTCCAAATGGGTTCGTCGTCCGGCCCAGCAAGGGCGGCGAGCAGCGACGGTGGAGACCCGAAAGGGTCGACGCGGCGGTGGGCAGAAAGGCCCGTCCAGCCGGTTCACTTTCCAGGTCCCATTTACAGGAGTTAGCCATGTCCACCACCATCAACACGAACGTGATGTCGATGAACGCTCAGCGCAACCTGAGCAGCACGTCCAGTTCGCTGGCCACATCGATGCAGCGCCTGTCCTCGGGCCTGCGCGTCAACAGCGCCAAGGACGACGCCGCCGGCCTCGCGATTTCCGAGCGCATGAACACGCAGGTGCGCGGCCTCAACGTCGCCTCGCGCAACGCCAACGACGGCATCTCGCTGGCGCAGACCGCCGAAGGCGCGCTGGGCAAGGTCGGCGACATGCTGCAGCGCATGCGCGAACTCGCCGTGCAATCGTCCAACGCCTCGAACAACAGCGGCGACCGCACCGCTCTCAACGCCGAAGTCACGCAACTGCGCCAGGAAATCGACCGCGTGGCCAAGACCACGTCGTTCAACAGCACCAACCTGCTCGACGGCTCGTTCGCCAACGCCACCTTCCAGATCGGCGCCAACGCGGGCGAAGGCATTTCCATCGACAGCATCGTCAACTCCAACACCACCGCCCTGGGCCAGACCGCGGTGCATACCACGGCCAAGATCGTGCCGCCCGCCACACCGGTCGCACCGGCCGTGCTGGCGGCCATTCCCGCGGGCGGCGCCACGCCGTTGTCCATCGAAGACGCCAACGGCAACGCGGTCAACCTCGGCCCGATTGGCGAGGCCACCACGCTGGCCCAGCGCGCGGGCCAGATGGTGGACGCGATCAACGCCAAGTCCAGCGACACCGGCGTGTTCGCCCGCGCCACCTTCACCGCCGCGGGCGTGATGGACGGCTACGAAGTGTTCTCCGACCGCGCGCTCGTGGCGGCAGACTTCGGCAACTTCGCCGCCGGCACCACCGGTGCCGGGGCTGTCACCGCCGCCGCCGCGGACTCGTTCGTCGCGGACATCAACGTGAACAGCTTCGGCGACTCGCAGCTGGCGCTCAAGGTGATCGACAACGCGATCAACGCGGTCAACGGCTCGCGCGCCAACCTGGGTGCATTGCAAAGCCGCTTCGAAAACGCCGTGGCCAACATCCAGATCACGGCCGAGAACCTCTCCGCCGCGCGTGGCCGCATCGTCGACGCCGACTTCGCCAAGGAAACGTCGAACCTGTCGCGGGCGCAGATTCTTCAACAGGCCGGCACCGCGATGGTGGCGCAGGCCAACCAGGTGCCACAAGGCGTGCTCTCGCTGCTGCGCTCCTGATCCATCCGACACCATGACATGACACAACGGCACACGACAAACACCACCACGCAACCGCGCGGCCACGCCGGACAGGAGCACTGACATGGGCATTTCCTCCACCGGCCTGGCCAGCGGCGTTCCCATCGACAGCATCGTCTCGCAACTGGTCGCGCTCGAACGCGCGCCGCTCGTGCCGCTGCAGGCGCAGGCCACCAAGTTCCAGAGCCGGATCTCGGTCTTCGGCACGCTGACGTCGATGATGAATTCGCTCGGCGAACTGGGCACCAAGCTGGCCGATCCCACCGCCTTCAAGGCCGTGAAGGGCAGCTCGTCGCTGGCCACGGCCGTGGGCATCACCGTGGCCGCCGGCACCGCTCCCACCGCCATGTCGGTCGAGGTGCAGCAACTGGCCAAGGCGCAGTCCACCGCCTCGGTGGCGGTGCCCAAGGACACGGCCATGGGCGCGGGCAGTTTGAAGATCACGCTGGGCGACTGGAGTTCGGGCGCGTTCGTCGCGGGCGACAAGGCGGCGGTGGACATCGAGATCGTGGACGGCGAAGACACCCTCACCCAGATCGCGGCCAAGATCAACGCTGCCGGCGCGGGCGTGACCGCCACGGTGCTGCGCGACGCGTCGGGCGAACGCCTGCTGATGCGCTCCAAGGAAACCGGCGAGGCCATGGGCTTCGAGATGCAGGTCACCGACGCCGACGGCGTGGCCACCGATGGTCTCTCACGCCTGGCGGTGCAGACGGGCGTGGCCTCCGGGGTACAGATCACGCACGGTGCGAACGCACTGGCGACCATCAACGGCATCGACATCGAATCGGCCAGCAACACCTACAAGGACGGCTTGCCCGGCATCACGCTGCAGTTCTCGCAGATCACCACCGCGCCGGTCGAGCTCGCCGTGAGCATCGACAAGGAAGCGATGACCAAGACCATCCAGTCCTTCGTCGACGCGTACAACTCGCTCAACGACATGCTCACCAGCACCACCGGCTACAACCCCGACACCAAGATCGCGGGCTCGCTGCAGGGCGACAGCACGGCGGTGGGCCTGCAGGGCGCGCTGCGCGGCATGATGCGCTCGTTCACCCCCGGGGGTGAATTCACCACGCTGGCCGACATCGGCATCGAGATCAAGTCGGGCGGCAAGATGAGCATCGACAGCACCAAGCTCGGCGCCGCGCTGGACAAGCCCGACGCCGTGCAGAACCTCTTCAACGCCGACCACACCGACCCGACTGCGCAAGGCTTCGGCGAGAAGCTCAAGACCTTCGCCGACGGGTTTGCGGGCACCAGCGGCACGCTCACCTCGCGCACCGAATCGCTGCGTGCGGCCGTCACGCGCAACACCAAGGAACAGGACAAGGTGATCGACCGCGCCGCCCGCGCCGAAACCCGCTACCTCAAGCAGTACAACGCGATGGACGCGATGGTGGGCCAGCTCAACTCGCTCAACGCCTTCGTCACGCAACAGATCGCGCAGTGGAATAAGGCCGGCGGCTGACGCCGGGTGTCACCTTCGTTTCCCCAAAGCCCTGGCGCCGAGCGACCAGGGCTTTTTTTCGGTTCATCGGAGATTTCCGGGGACTGAAGATCGTCGCCCTCCTATGCTGAAGTCTGCAATGACAGGCCGTTGGGAGGTGGCATGCTGGATCGCAAGACACTGCAGGCACTGGG
>NZ_SCML01000046.1 GCF_005503365.1 Hydrogenophaga sp. 2FB | reverse complement strand
CCCCCCTATGGTCCCGCACCTCGTCACCGCCCTGACCGGCCCCATCAACGAGCTCGAGCAGCGCATCCTCGAGTCCACCCCGGTGATCGAGCGCTGGTTCCGGCTGGAGTGGATGGAGCACACGCCGCCGTTCTACACCTCGGTGGACGTGCGCAATGCAGGCTTCAAACTGGCGCCGGTGGACACGAATCTGTATCCCGGCGGCTGGAACCACCTCACGCCCGAGATGCTGCCGCTGGCGGTGCAGGCGGCCATGGCCGCGATCGAGAAAATCTGCCCCGAAGCGAAGAACCTGCTGCTGGTGCCCGAGAGCACCACCGACACCTTCTACCTTAGCAACCTGGCACAGCTGCAGCGCATCTTCTACATGGCCGGGCTCAACGTGCGCCTGGGCTCGCTCTCCAACGACATCAAGGGCCCCACCACCATCGAGCTGCCCGGCGGTGACAAGGTGGTGCTGGAGCCGCTGATTCGCGGCAAGCGCCGCCTGGGTCTGAAGAACTTCGACCCCTGCACCATCCTGCTCAACAACGACCTGAGTGCGGGCGTGCCCGGCATCCTCGAGGACCTGCACGAGCAGTACCTGCTGCCGCCGCTGCACGGCGGCTGGCCCACGCGGCGCAAGAGCCTGCATTTCAAGGCGTACGAGGAAGTGTCCAAGCGCTTTGGCAAGCTGCTGGGCATGGACCACTGGCTCATCAACCCGATGTTCAGCCAATGCGGCCACGTCAACTTCAACGAAGACGCCGGGCTGGAGTGCGTGCGCAGCAATGCCGATGCGCTGCTGGGCAAGATCCGCCGCAAGTACAAGGAATACGGCATCAACGAAAAGCCGTTCGTGGTCATCAAGGCCGACAACGGCACCGGCGGCATGGGCATCCTGACCGTGCGCGACGCCAAGGATCTCGATGCGTTGTCGCCCCAAACCAAGGAGCGCATGGCCGTGGCGCAGGGTGGCCAGGCGGTGAGCGAGGTCATCATCCAGGAAGGCGTGCTGACCAACGAGCGCATCAACAGCGCGGTGGCCGAGCCCGTGGTCTACATGATGGACCGCTACGTGGTCGGCGGCTTCTACCGCGTGCACGCCACCCGCGGTGTGGACGAGAACCTCAACGCCCCCGGCTCCAGCTACGTACCGCTGGCCTTCGAGCAGAGCGCGCAACTGCCGCAGCCCGGCGTGAAGCCCGGCGCGAGCGTGCCCAACCGTTTCTACATGTACGGCGTGATCGGCCGACTGGCCATGCTGGCGGCCAGCTACGAACTCGAAGCCACCGACCCCGACGCCGAGGTCTACGAGTAAGTTGCTGCGGTGCAACATTTGCACGAGCGCATCCGTTTAGGTTGCTGAGCCCACAGACAAGGTGCCCGTGGCGGGCGCAAAATCGCGTTCCCTCGACAACTGAACCCCGCGCCGACAGGCCGGGGTTTGTTTTGTGTCAGCAGCTACCAAATCGTCACTTGCGGCGCTCACCCTCGGCGCCATCGGCGTGGTCTATGGCGATATCGGCACCAGCGTGCTGTACGCCGTCAAAGAGATCTTTGGCTCCGGCCACGTCCCGTTCACCCACGCGAACGTCTACGGCATCCTGTCCATCCTGTTCTGGACCCTGACCGTCATCGTCTCGCTCAAGTACGTCGTGCTCGTGCTGCGCGCCGACAACAACGGCGAAGGTGGCTTGATCGCCATGCTGGCGCTGGCCTCCAGTGCCGTGAAAGACCGGCCCGCGCTGCGCCAGACCTTGCTGGCCATCGGCATCTTCGGCGCCTCGCTGTTCTATGGCGACGGCGTCATCACCCCCGCCATCTCGGTGCTCTCGGCGGTCGAAGGCCTGGAGGTGATCTCGCCGCACTTCCGGCACTACGTCGTGCCCATTACCTTGCTGGTGCTGTTCGTGCTGTTCGCCGTGCAAAAGCGCGGCACCAGTGGCATCGGGCGCTTCTTTGGCCCGATCACGCTCATCTGGTTTCTTACGATCGCAGCGCTCGGCGTGGCGCAGATCGTGGGCCACCCCGAAATCCTCGGTGCGCTCAACCCCTGGCACGCGCTGCGCTTCATGTGGCTGTTCCCTGGCACCGCCTTCATCATCCTGGGCGCGGTCGTGCTGTGCGTCACGGGCGCCGAAGCGCTGTACGCCGATCTCGGCCACTTCGGCAAGCGGCCGATCCGCCTGGCCTGGTTCCTGATCGTCATGCCCTGCCTCACGCTGAACTACTTCGGGCAAGGCGCCTTGCTGCTGGCCGACCCCGCGGCGGTGAAGAACCCGTTCTTCAACATGGCGCCCGAGTGGATGTTGCTGCCGCTCGTGGGGCTGGCCACCATGGCCGCGGTGATCGCCTCGCAGGCCTTGATCACCGGCGCCTTCAGCGTGACCAAGCAGGCCATCCAGCTCGGTTACCTGCCGCGCTTGAAGATCCTGCACACCAGCGTGCGGCACACCGGCCAGATCTACATGCCCTTCGTCAACTGGGGCCTGTTCACCGCCATCGTCCTCGCGGTGGTCATGTTCAAGTCGTCCAGCAACCTCGCGGCCGCCTATGGCATCGCGGTCACGCTGGACATGCTCATCACGACGGTGCTCACCTTCTTCGTCATCCGCTACAGCTGGAAGTACCCGCTGGGCTTGTGCATCGCCGCTACGGGTTTCTTCTTCGTGATCGACGTGGCCTTCTTCAGCTCCAACCTGCTCAAGCTCTTTGCGGGCGGCTGGTTCCCGCTGCTCATCGGTGGCGCGGTGTTCACGCTCATGATGACGTGGAAGCAGGGGCGCGCGCTCATGCACGAGAAACAGCACGCCGAATCCATCGAGCTCAATGCCTTCCTCGACGCCATCTTCATCGCGCCGCCCGCGCGCGTCGAAGGCACGGCGGTGTTCCTCACCGCCGATATCGGCACCGTGCCCAACGCCATGCTGCACAACCTCAAGCACAACAAGGTGCTGCACGAGCAGAACCTGTTCGTCACGGTGCGCGCCCATGAGGTGCCGTGGATCGGCCTGAACAAGCGCCTGGAGATCGAGGCCCTGGGGCACGATTGCTGGCAGGTCATCGTGAACTACGGCTTCAAGAACGACCAGGACCTGCCCGAGGCGCTGTCGGCCATGCGCGGGCGCGGCTGTGAGGTCGGCACCATGACCACCAGCTATTTCCTTTCGCGTGACGTGGTCGTGCCCACCATCGGCAGCGGCATGGCGCCCTGGCGCGAAAAGCTGTTTGCGCAGATGCACCACAACGCCAGCGCGGCCGCCGAGTTCCTGAACCTGCCGAGCAACGCGGTGATCGAGCTGGGCTCGAAAGTCGAGATTTAGGCGCTTCGTCGACAGATAGACCACGTTTGTAGTAACAGGATCGGGATTTTCCTCAAAAATAATAGAAATAAAGTATTGATTTCAGGCCATTTGCCGCAGAGAATCCGCGGCCTTTGGTTTGAGTTCGATACACCTGTTTCTGGAGAGGAAGTCCCATGGCGTGGAAGAAGGCCGGCAGGCCAGCGCGCGGCACCGTCGCGTTTCAAGTTCTGGCGAGCGTGTTGTGCAGTGCGTTGTGGATCGGCCCGGTGGCTGGCCAGGTGGCGCGAGACCCCACCGAGCAGCAGCGCGACCTTGAGCGGGACATCACCGAGCAGCGCCGCGCGCAAGAGCGCGATGCCCAGCAGCGCGACCTGAGCCTGCCACCACGCGACGTGCGGCCCGATGCGCCGCCCGCCGCACCGGCGGCCCGTCTGCCCCAGGGCGAAACGCCTTGCTTCGTGGCCCGTGAGCTCCAGTTGCGCGGCCCGGATGCCCAGCGCTTTGCCTGGGTGCTGGACGAACTCGGTGGCCCCGACGGCCAGGATGGCCCCTTGCACCGCTGCCTCGGTGGGGAAGGGCTCGGCGTGGTGGCGCAGCGCGCGCAAAGCGCCCTGATGGAACGCGGCTTCGTCACCAGCCGCATGCTGGTCGACACCCAGGACCTGGGCCAAGGTCGACTCGTGTTCACCGCCATCCCCGGGCGCATTCGGCACATCCGCTTTGTCGACCCTTCAGCGGTCCGCGCGCCGTCGTGGAAAAGCGCCTTGCCCGCACGCCCCGGCGACGTGCTCAACCTGCGCGACATCGAACAGGCGCTGGAGAACTTCAAGCGCGTGCCCACCGCCGAGGCGGACATCCAGATCGAATCGGTCGGGGAACTCGGCGAAAGCGACCTGGTCATCCGCTGGAGCCAGCGCCTGCCGCTGCGCTTGAACCTGAGCGTCGACGACAGTGGCGCACGCAGCACGGGCAGATACCAGGGCAGCGTCACCCTCAGCCTGGACAGTCCGTTCGGACTCAACGACCTGTTCTACGTTGGCGTGCAAGGCGACCTGGGCGGTGGCGATCCGGGCCGGCGCGGCACGAACGGCCACTCGCTGCACTATTCCGTGCCCTGGGGCCATCACCGGCTGGCCCTGGACCTCAGCGAGCACCGCTATTTGCAAAGCGTGGCTGGGCTCTCGCAAGACTACGTCTACCGCGGCCACAGTGCTTCGCAAACCCTCACCCTCTCGCGCCTGCTGCGCCGCGATGCCACCCACGCGACGACCCTGCAACTCCAGGGCTTCGCGCGCCAGTCGCGCAACTTCATCGACGACACCGAGGTCGAGGTGCAGCGCCGCCAGGTGGGCGGCTGGCAACTCGGCGTCGAGCACCGCACCTTCCTCGGTGACGGCACGCTCGACCTGGGCCTGAGCTACCGGCGCGGCACCGGCGCGTTTGGCGCGCTGCGCGCGCCCGAAGAGGCCTTTGGCGAAGGCACGTCGCGCTTCGCGCTGGTGCAGGCAGACGCCCGCTGGCAGCAGCCCTTGCGCCTGGGCGCACAAACCGGGCGCTACATCGGCCAATGGCGCGGGCAGGTCAACCGCACGCCCCTGTCCCCGCAAGAACGCTTCGCCATCGGTGGGCGTTACAGCGTGCGCGGCTTCGATGGCGTATCCAGCCTGAGCGCGGAGCGCGGCTGGCTCCTGCGCAACGAAGTCGCCATGCCCTTGGGCGGGGGCGGGCACAGCGTCTTCATCGGGGTGGACCACGGTGAGGTCGATGGCCCGTCGGCCGACTTCCTGGTGGGCAAACGGCTCACGGGCGCGGTGCTCGGCCTGCGCGGCGGCATGGGCCCCCTGCAATACGAAGTTTTTGCCGGTTGGCCGCTGCGCCAACCCGAGGGGTTTCGCACCGCCCATATGACCTTGGGCTTCTGGCTCGCCGCGGGCTTCTGACCTGACGTCATCAAGGGCTTCCATCCGCTGCCCCGCAGCGGCAAGCCAACGCCCCGGCACAATCGCCGGATGTCATTTTTCCGCGACGTCAACCTCTCCGCCGCCACCGCCGGCTTCGTCGCCGTGCTGGTGGGCTTCACCAGTTCGGTGGCCATCGTCTTCCAGGCCGCGCAGGCCTTTGGCGCCACGCCGGCACACATCACCTCCTGGATGTGGGCGCTCGGCCTGGGCATGGGCCTGTGTTCGGCCATTCCCTCGCTGGTGTGGCGCCAGCCGGTCATGGTGGCCTGGAGCACGCCCGGCGCCGCGGTGCTGGCCACGGCTGGGCTGGCGGGTGGCTTCACCATGGCGGACGCGGTCGGCGCGTTTCTCATCAGTGCCGCGCTGATCGTGCTGGTGGGCGCCACCGGTTGGTTCGAGCGCGTGATGAACCGCATTCCCATGGCGATCGCTTCGGCCCTGCTGGCCGGTGTGCTCGCGCGCTTCGGCCTGCAGGCCTTTGCCGCCGCACAGACCGCACTGCCCCTGGTGGTGATCATGCTGCTGACTTACTTGCTCGGCCGGCGGCTCGCGCCGCGCTACGCCGTGCCGCTGACCTTGCTGGCATCGATCGTCTACGTGGTGGCGCGCGGCCAGTTCAACGGTGCTGCGGTAACGTTCGAGCTCGCCATGCCGGTGTTCACCATGCCGGCCTTCAGCATCGCTGCGTTCACCAGTCTCGCGTTGCCGCTGTTCGTGGTGACGATGGCTTCGCAGAACCTGCCGGGCGTGGCGGCGATCCGCGCGGCCGGCTACGACATGCCGATTTCGAAAATCATCACCATCAGCGGCCTGGCCACGTTGGTGCTCTCGCCCTTCGGTGCCTTCGCGCTCAACCTCAGCGCCATCACCGCCGCCATCTGCATGGGCCCCGAAGCGCACGCCGACCCGAAGAAGCGCTACACCGCCGCCGTGGTGTGTGGTGGCATCTATGTGTTGATCGGCCTGTTCGGCGCGGCCATCACCGGTTTGCTGATCGCCTTCCCGCGCGAACTGGTGATGGCCATCGCCGGCATCGCCTTGCTCGGCAGCATCGGTGGCGGCCTGCACGCCGCGTTGCGCGACGACACGCACCGCGAGGCGGCACTCATCACCTTCCTCGTCACGCTCAGCGGCGTGGTCATCGGCGGCATCGGCTCGGCCTTCTGGGGCGTGGTCGCCGGCGCTGTCGCGCTGTTTGTGCAACAGTACGCTTTCGCCGCGAAGCCCAAGCCTTAAACCATGCATTCCATGAAAAAAATCCTCGTCGTTGCCGATCCGCTTGAAGCCTTCAAGATCTACAAGGACACCACCTTCGCCATGATGCGCGAGCTGCAGAAGCGCGGCCACACGCTCGCGGCCTGCGAGCCCGAGCACCTGCAATGGCAGGGCGGCCAGCCGGTGACGGCACAGGTGCGCCACGTCACGCTCACGGGTGACGCCGATGCGTGGTTCACCGTGACGAAAGAAGGCCGCGAGCCGCTGCACACCTTCGACGCGGTGCTGATGCGCAAGGACCCGCCGTTCGACAGCGAGTTCTTCTACGCCACGCACCTGCTGGAGCAGGCCGAACGCGAAGGCGCGCGCGTGTTCAACAGCCCGCGCGCGCTGCGCGACCACCCCGAGAAGCTCGCGCTGATGGAGTTCGCGCAGTTCGCGCCGGCCACGCTGGTGACGCGCCAGGCCGAGGCCATTCGCGCCTTCCATGCCGAGCACAAGGACATCATCCTGAAGCCGCTCGATGGCATGGGCGGCATGGGCATCTTCCGCGTCGGGTCGGACGGCATGAACCTCGGCTCCATCATCGAGACGCTCAACCAGGGCGGTGCCACCAGCGTGATGGTGCAGCGCTATTTGCCCGAGATCGTGTTGGGCGACAAGCGCCTGCTGCTCATCGGCGGCAAGGTCGCGCCCTTCGTGCTGGCGCGCATTCCGCAGGGCAGCGAGGTGCGCGGCAACCTGGCGGCTGGCGGCAAAGGCGTGGCGCAGCCGCTCAGCGACGTGGACCGCAAAGTGGCAGAGGCGATTGCGCCCACACTGGCCGCGCGTGGCCTGCTGCTCGTGGGGCTGGACATGATCGGCGACAAGGTGACCGAGATCAACGTCACCAGCCCGACCTGCTTTCAGGAGATCCAGCAGCAGACCGGCTTCGACGTGCCGGCGATGTTCGTGGACGCGCTGGAGGCGGCGCTCAAGTGAACGACCAGGCGCCCAAGGAACAGCCGCGCAACCCGTTGCACGGCCTCACGCTGGAGGCGATCCTCACCGCCCTGGTGGACCACTACGGCTGGGATGGCCTGGGCGAGCGCATCCCGGTGCGTTGCTTCAACATCGACCCCAGCATCCCGTCCAGCCTGCGCTTTCTGCGCAAGACGCCGTGGGCGCGCGAGAAGGTGGAAGGGCTTTACCTCTTCATGCTGCGCGAGGAACGGCGCGCGGGTCGGGGCTCGTAGAGCCCGGCCCGCCGTGGCTCAGCCCGGTTGCTTGACGATGCGCAGGTAGGGCTTGGGCGCCGTCCAGCCGCCGGGGAACATTGTCTTCGCGTCCTCGTCCGACACCGAGCCCGCGATGATCACGTCCTGCCCCTGTTGCCAGTTCACCGGTGTGGCCACCTTGTGCTTCGCGGTGAGCTGCATCGAGTCGAGCACGCGCAGGATCTCGTCGAAGTTGCGGCCCGTGGTCATGGGGTAGGTCAGCATCAGCTTGATCTTCTTGTCCGGGCCGATGATGAAGACCGAGCGCACGGTGGCGTTGGTGGCGGCGGTGCGGCCTTCGGCGGTGCCGGGCTCCTCGGCGGGCAGCATGTTGTAGAGCTTGGCCACGTTGAGGTCGGTGTCGCCGATCATCGGGTACTTGACCTTCGCGCCCTGGGTTTCTTCGATATCGGCCACCCACTTGCCATGGCTGTCCACCGGGTCGACGGAGAGACCGATCAGCTTGGCATTGCGTTTGGTGAACTCGGGTTCGATGCGCGCCATGTAGCCCAGCTCGGTGGTGCACACCGGCGTGAAATCCTTGGGGTGCGAGAAGAGGACCGCCCACTGGTCGCCGATCCAGGTGTGGAAATCGATCTGGCCCTGGGTGGTCTGGGCGCTGAAGTTCGGTGCGGTGTCGTTGATGCGAAGGGACATGGCGGGCTCCTGTGCGGTGGATGTGGGAGCCCACAGTGTCCGCAGAAAGAAAGACCGTGTCGGTGAGAAAGGTTACACAGCCGGCCAGAGGGAGACTTCAGCGCTGCGCTGCACCAGCAGCCGTTGTCGGCCTTTGGCGTGCGTTCTGGCGTCGGGCGGTCGCGCCGGCGGTGGCGCTACCATTGCGCGAGGACAACCCATGCGCCCGCCCGAACCCACCCTTGCCGCCAACGACCTGCTGCTGAAAGTGACACCGCCGCGCGTGCCACCGCACCTGGTGGCCCGCGGTGGGCTGCTGGCACAACACCCCGCCTTTCTCGACCGGCCGGCCATCGTCGTGCAGGCGCCCGCGGGCTTCGGCAAGACGTCCCTGCTGGCGCAGTGGCGCCGCGAATATCTGTCGCGGGGAGCCGTCGTCGCCTGGTTGTCTGCGCAGAGCCAGGACGAACCGCGCCGGTTGGTCGACAGCCTGTGCCTGGCCGTGCGCGTGGGCGCAGGGCGCCCGACCTTCGGCCACGTGCTGCTCAATTCGACGGCGCCTTCGGGCCTGGAGGCCATCACGATCTGGCTGGCCGAAGTCGCGCAAAGTGCGCTCGATGTGGTGCTGGTGGTCGACGAAGCCGATCACTTGCCCCCGGCCTCTCGCGAGTCGCTGGCCTACCTGGTGCGCAACGCGCCTGCCAACCTGCGTTGCGTGATCGCGGCGCGCAGCGACTGCGATCTGGGCCTGCAGGACCTGGTGGCCTACGGGCAATGCGTGTCCGTGGGTGCGGCGCAGCTGCGCTTTACCGTCGAGGAGACGCTGGACCTGGTGCGCGCGCGCAGTGGCGCCAGGTTCGACCCGGACGACGCGGCGCGGCTGCATGAAATGGCCGAGGGCTGGCCGCTCGGCCTGCAGTTGGCGCTGTCCGTGATGGAATCGGCCGGTGGGGGCACGCCGCTGCCGCACCTCGACCTGCATGGCGGCGCATTGCGGGAGCAGTTCGTCGGCTTCCTGCTGCGCAACCTTGACCCGGCCGACCTGGACTTCCTCACCCGCATATCGGCCGTGGACCCGTTGCATCCCGGGCTGTGCGAAGCGCTCCTGCCCGGCGCGCAGACCCGCGCGCGGTTGCTTCGCCTGGCGCGCGACACGCCGATCTTCGTGACGGGCGAACAGAGCGAGTGGGTGCGCATGCATTCCCTGGCCCGCGAGGCGTTGCGGCAGCGGTTCGATCAACTGGACGAGGCGGTGCGCATCGGGGTGCATGCGGTCGCCGCGGACTGGCTGTCGGAACATGGCATGGTCGACGCGGGCGCGCGCCATGCCCTCGCGGCCGGCCAGCAACAGAAGGCCTATGCGCTTGCCGAGCGCAGCCTGTACGGTGCGTTGATGGCCCAGGGCCGCGCCAGCGTGGTGCTGGACTGGCTGGCGTGGATGCCGGCCGACGAACTGGATCGCCGACCCCGGTTCCTGCTGGCGGCGGCCTGGTCGCTGGCCGTGAGCGAGCGCCATGAGGAAGCCAAGCGTCTGGTGTCGCGCATCCTCGCGCAGCCGCAGGTCGACGAAGCGTTGCGCTGGGAGTGCTCACTGATCCTCGGCGGCGCGGCGAACTTCGCCGACAGCCTGGACCGTTTCGCCGAGTTGCACGACCCCTGGAGCGGCGCACCGCCGCCCTCCGCGGACCCGATGCTGCTGCAGGTGCACGCCAACCGCACGGCGTTTCGCGCCTTGATCGACGGCGAGCCGGCGCTGGCGCGCCTGCAGCTGCAGCACGCCCCGCGCGGCCCGTCGGTGTACCTGGAGCGATGGGGCGAGTTGATCGTCGGGCTCAGTTACTTGCGCGAAGGCCAGGTGATGCTCGCGGAGAAGCTGCTGCGCCCCGCGTTGGCCGCCGCCGAGGGCGATCTGGGTCGGCGCAGCTCCTTTGCCTCGATGCTCGCCGCCGTTCTGGCAGCCGCCTTGTGGGAACGCGACCAGTCGGAAGAGGCGGCCACGTTGCTGGCGAACCGGCTGGACGTGATCGAACGCGGCGCTTTGCCGGAATGCGTGCTGCTGGCCTTTCGCACACTGGCCCGAATGGCCGCGGCCACGGGGTCCGAGCACCGGGCGGTGGAGCTGCTGGAGGCGCTCGATGCCGTCGGGCTGTCGCGCCGCCTGCCGCGGCTGCGCATCGCCAGCCTCACCGAGCAGGCCCGCATCCATGCCCGGCACTTTCACGCTGAAACCTGCCGCGAACTGTGCCAGCGCCTGGACGCCCAGATGGCGGATCCCGCGATGCCCCAGGGCCCGATCTGGCAGCGCACCGTGCGGGCCTTGCAGGACCTCGCGCATGGGTACGCCTGCATCGCCGCGCAGGACTGGCGCGGCGCGCTGGGGCCGCTCGCGCGCGCCGAGGCCGGCGCGATCGAACACCGCATGGGCCGGTTGCGGCTGGAGCTGCTGGGCTTGCGCGCCTTCGCGCTGGACCGCAGCGGTGAGCACGCGCAGCCGCTGCTGCGCGAAGCGCTTGACCTGGCTCGCGCGCTGGGCCTGCAGCGCGTGTTCGCGGATGCCCACCCCGCGCTGGGTGAGTGGGTCCGCCAGGTGTCGAGCCAGGCGGCGCCCATGTCCGCAACGGTGGCCTTGCCCGTGCGCGCGGCGCCCGTCGGCGCGCTGCGCGTCACCCCCAGCATGGCACTGACGCCCAAGGAGCGCGAAGTGCTGGAGCTGTTGTCGCGCAACCTCTCCAACAAGGAGATCGCCCTGGCGTTGCAGGTGGGCGAGGAAACCATCAAGTGGCACGTGAAGAACCTGTTCGCGAAGCTGGACGCGGGCACGCGCAAGCAGGTCGTGTCCCGCGCGCGCATCCTGGGCTTGCTGGCCGAGGCGGCGTAGCGGCTTCGGCAGCAGGGCCCCCCTGACGGGAGGGGGCTGGCCTTCAGGGCCTCGACATACTCTTGCGCCATGCAAGCAGACACGATGGCCGCCTCGGCGCAATCCGGATTCGATGGCGGGCCGCTCGACGGCTTTGTGGGAGCGCTGCGCGACGATGTCGCCCGCGGCGCGATCCCCGGCGCGGTGGTGCTGGTCTCGGTGCGCGGCCGAACCGTTCTGCACGAGGCCGTCGGCGTCGAGCACGGGTCGCGGGCGATGCAACCCGACTCGGTGTTCCGCATCGCCGCCATGACGCGCCCCATCGTCGCGGCGGCCGCGCTGTCACTGGTGGAGGACGGGCGCCTGTCGCTGGACGATGCGGTGGCGCATTACCTGCCGGAACTCGCGGACGTGCAGGTGGGTGTGGAGGTCGGCGAGGGCGCATCGCGCCGCCTGGTGCTGCAGCCACCCCGCCGTGCCATGACGGTGCTCGACCTGCTGCGCCACACCGCCGGCTTCACCTACGGCATGTTCGGCGACTCGCTCGTGCAGCGGCTCTACCGCGAGGCCGACGTGATGGCGCCGTCGCAGACCAACGCGGAGATGGTGCGCAAGCTTGCGCGGCTGCCGCTGCAAAGCCAGCCGGGTGCCGCATTCGAGTACGGCATGTCCACTGACGTGCTCGGTCGCGTCATCGAAGTCGTGTCGGGCCAGGCGCTCGGCGATGTCGTGGCCGAGCGCATCACGCGCCCGCTGGGCATGGCGCGCACTGGCTTCGTGGTGCCCGGCGCGGGCCTGGCCCGGCCCCGCACACCGACCACCGTGCTGTTCGAATACGACCCGGCATCCCCGCCCACGTGGTGTTCCGGCGGCGCCGGTCTGCTGTCCTGCGCCTCGGATTACGAGCGCTTCTGCCGCATGCTGCTGCAGGGCGGCGCACTCGACGGCGCCACCGTGCTATCGCCGCGTTCCGTCGCCTTGATGCTGAGCGACCACCTGCCCGCCGGCATCGCCTTCGGCACATCGACGCGCGGGCTCGGCATCAATGCGCCCCTGCCCGAGATGGGCCAGGGCCATGGCCTCGGTGTCGGCCTGCGCTGCCAGGACGGCCTGTCACCGGTGCCGGGCTCGGTGGGCGACTTCTTCTGGGGCGGCGCACTCGGCACCTACTTCTGGGCCGACCCGAAAGAGCAGCTCGTCGCCGTGCTGATGCTGCAGGAAAACGATATCGACGTGCGGGCGCGCTACCGCACGATGCTTCGACACGCGGTGTACCGCGCGTTGGACCCTCAACACTGACCACGAGAAAACGACATGCAAGCCTTGAAGAACCGGACCTGGATTTTGCGCCGCCGCCCCGAGGGTGACCTGCGCAACGACGACCTGGAGCTGGTCGATGCGCCCATGCCCACCCCGGGCGAGGGCGAGCTGCTGGTGCGCAACATCTACCTCATGATCGCGCCCACCAACCGCGTGTGGATGAGCGATATCGATCAGTACATGGCACCGGTCGGGTTGGGCGAGCCCATGCGCGGCATGACCATGGGCGTCGTGGTCGAGTCGGGCAATCCCGCGTTCCGCGCAGGCGACGTGGTCGAAGGCCCGATGGCCTGGCAGGAGTACTCCATCGTTCGCCACGCACGCCGCGTGCCCCTGCAGCACGGCCTGCCGCTGCATGCCTACGCCAGCGTGCTCGGCAGCTCGGGCCTGACCGCCTACTTCGGCATGACCGACATCGCCCGGCCGCGCGCCGGTGAGACGGTAGTGGTGTCGGCCGCGGCCGGCGGCGTCGGCTCGATCGCCTCGCAGATTGCGAAGCTGCACGGCTGCCGCGTGGTCGGCATCGCGGGCGGCGAACGCAAGTCCCGCTATGTGCTCGACGAGCTGCGCCTGGATGCCTGCGTGGACTACAAGCAGGGCAACGTGCTGGAGGCCCTGCGTGCCGCCTGCCCGCAAGGCATCGACGTGGACTTCGAGAACGTGGGCGGCGAGGTGATGGACGCCGTGCTGGCCCTCATCAACGTGGGCGCGCGCCTCGCCCTGTGCGGCATGATCTCCACCTACAACGCCACGGGCGACTGGTGGAGTCCACGCATGTTCCGCAACGTGATCATGAAGCGGGCCCGCATCGAAGGCTTCCTGATCGCGGACTACCTGCCCCGGTTCGACGAGGGCGTCGCCCAACTCGCCGAATGGGTGAAGGCCGGCGAGATCCGCTACGAGGTCGACATCGTCGACGGCATCGAGCGTGCGCCCGAAGGCCTCAACCGCTTGTTCGCGGGCGCCAACGTGGGCAAGCAGCTCGTGCGTGTCGCGCCGGAGCCGTCGCTGTGAGCGCGCACCGGTCGCCCCTGGGATGGCAGGGCCGTGCAGCCATCATCACCGGCGCTGCGTCGGGCATCGGCCTGGCCCTGGCCCGCGCGCTGGCGGCGCGCGGTGTGGATCTGGCGATCGCGGACATTGACACGGATGCGCTCGAAGCCGCGCGCGCCGAGCTCGCCGCCACCGGACGGCGTGTGATCGCCCGCCGGGTGGACGTGTCCGATGACGAGGACGTGCGCGCCGCCGCCGCCGCATTCGATGTGGCGCTCGGCCCCGTCCACCTGCTCTTCAACAACGCCGGCATCGATCTCAGCGGCCGCCTCGACGCGCTGAGCCTGGCGGAGTGGCAGCGCGGTTTCGGTGTCAACGTGTTCGGCGTCGTGCACGGCCTGCGCCACTTTCTGCCGCTGCTGCGCCGCCATGGCGGGCGGGCGCAGGTCGTCAACACCGCGTCCGGCGCGGGCTTCTGGGTCCACGCCGACGCGGCCATGGGTGCCTATGCCGCCACGAAGTTCGCCGTCGTCGCGATCTCGGAAGCGCTCGAGCACGAACTGGCCGGGACGCCGGTGGGCGTGTCCGTGCTGTGCCCCGGCCCGGTGGCCACCGGGATTGCGGCGCGTTCCGATCGGGCCTCGGCCCTCCTGCGCGACAGCATCGCCGCCGGCACCGCCCCCGAGACCGTCGCCACGCTGGTGCTCGACGCGATCGAGCGCGACGACTTCTATGTCTTCACGCCCACACGCATGGCCGACGGCGTGCGCCGGCGCTCGGAACGCATCCTCGACGCGATCGCTCGCGTGCCTGCCTGATTCGCACGGCATAAAAAAAACCTCGGTCGCGAGACCGAGGTTTTTTCATGGGCGGGGTGCGATCAGAAAATGTGGCGGATGCCGATGTCGAACGCCTTCACGCGGCCGTTGGGGGTGACGCCCGCGCTGCCGACGCTGTAGCCCGACGCACCCGCGTTCACGTAGTTCGAGTTGCTGACCATCGAGTAGGTCCCGAACACCGCCGTGCGCCTCGACAGGTTGTGCACGTAACCGATCGACGCCTGGCGCACGCGGCCCTCGGTGATGGTGTCGGATGTCTTGTTGACGCGCGCCAGCGAGAAGCGGATCTGGCCGAGGCCGATCGGTACCTGCCCGCCGATCAGGACGCCCCGCTTGCGGCCGTTCGCGCCCGCGGCGCCCAGCCGGTCCTCGCTCGCCTCGAACATCGCGCGGACCACGCCGAAGTTGTAGGAAGCGCCGAGGCTGGTCGTCTTCAGATCGCCGATGGACGCCAGCGTGGTGCGGCCGGTGGCGAAGTCCACCGAGCCCGATGCATTGGCATAGCCGACCTTGAAGCTCGCGTGCGCGCCGTCCTTCGGCTGGCCGCTGGCGGCTTCGCTCGGTGCGTAGCCCACCATGCCCGTGAAGCCGCTCATGTTGGGCATGGTGTACAGGATCATGTTGGACGCGCGCAGGTGGTTCACACTGCCAACGGGCACGTAGAACACCGAGGTGCCCGTCAACAGGCTGATGCCCACGCCGTTCTGGCCGAACGGGTCGTAGGTGGCGTCCACCAGGAAGGTCGGCGTGTAGTAGCGGCCGAAGGTCACTTCGCCGAACGAGCCGGACAGGCCCACGGTGGAGATGCGGTTGAACTGCATGCCGTCGTTGGCCGCGCTGGTCTTGTTGTCGGTGGAAGACCAGCCGGGCAGTGGCGTGGTGACGCCCGTGCCGGTGTCGGCCAGCAGGTCGGCTTCGAGCGTGAAGTTCGCCTTCAAGCCGCCACCCAGGTCTTCGCTGCCGCGCAGGCCGATGCGCGAGCTCATGTTGCGGCCGGACGCAAGGCCACTCCAGGTGGAGACGTCGCCGCTGGCACGGGTGTAGCCGATGTCCATCACGCCGTAGAGCGTGACCGAGGACGTCTGTGAGAAGGCCGATGCGCAGGCCAGGGCGGCCGCGGCCGCGGTGAAGGTTCGTTTCATGGGGGCGTGTCTCCGGTAGGGGGTGGTGGTTGTGGCAATGAGCCCCGCCGAATTTAGAAACGGCAGCCGCGAACGCGCCCACTCTTCGAGAGGGGGGAGGGGGAGGGGTGGTTTCCCTAAGCTCGGGTTCCATGGAGACCCTCATGACACCACCGACCATCCTCATCGTGCCCGGGCTGCGAGACCACACCGAGCAGCACTGGCAGACCCTGCTGGAGAAAGAATTGCCGCGCGTGCGCGCCGTGCCCCCCATGGGCCGCGACGACCTGGATTGCGCGAAACGCGTGGCCGCGATCGAGCAAGTGGCCGCGGCGATCGAAGGCCCCATCGTGATCGTGGCCCACAGCGGCGGCGTCGTGATGGTGGCACATTGGGCCTTGCAGACGCGCGTGCGGGTCCAGGGTGCGTTGCTGGCCGCGCCGCCGGATTTCGAGTCACCCATGCCCCAGGGCTATCCCACGCTGGACCAGTTGCGCGCCGGTGGCTGGCTGCCCGTGCCGCGCAAACGGCTGCCCTTTCGCAGCACGGTGGCCGCGAGCCGCAACGACCCGCTGGCGCGCTACGCGCGTGCCACCGAACTCGCCGAGGACTGGGGCAGCGCGCTGGTGGACCTGGGCGAGGTGGGGCACCTGAACCCCGCGTCGGGATTCGGTCCCTGGCCGGGGGCGCACGACCTCATCAAGACGCTGTCGTCGCCCGCCTGATCATCGGCGAAGAAGCTCGGCCTCAGACCACCATCGCGGCGGTGGCGCCGTCCACGGACAGGATGGACCCCGAGACGTAGGAGGCGCGGGGCGACGCGAGCCAGACCACCGCGTCGGCCACTTCCTCCGGCTGCGCCGGGCGCCGCAGGGGGAGCGCCGCCGCCATCTCCTGCAACACCACCTCGGGTGTGCTGCCTTGCGCGCGGGCCCTGGCGTCCAGGTAGTCATCGAGCAGTTCGGTGCGCGTCATGGCGGGGTTCACCGCGTTGATGCGAACACCCTTCGGGCCCCAGGCGGCGGCGAGGCCCGCGGTGGCCAGCATCAGGGCCGCATTGGCCGCGCCACCGGGCAGGTTGAGCGCGCTCGGCACCTTGCCGCCCACCCCGATGACATTGACGATCGCGCCCCGGCCGCGCGCGCCCATGCGCTGCACCAGCGGCGACATCACATGCAGGGTGGGCAGGAATTTGGCGCGCATCGCGTCTTCCCAGTCGGCCGGGGTCAGCTCGTGCGCGGGTGTGCGCTTGGGCGCACCGGCCGAATTCACCAGCACACCGACCGGGCCGCGCTCGGCCTCCACGCGTTCGACCATCGCAAGTGCCGACGCGGCATTCGACAGGTCGGCCGCATACACGGCGATATCGCCGGGCTGCAGTTCGTCGCGCGCCTGCGCCAGGCGTTCGGCACCACGGGCCGCCAGGGTCACGCGGCACCCTTCCTTCAGGAAGGCGCGGGCGCAGGCCAGGCCGATGCCCCGGCTGCCGCCGGTGATGAGGACGTGTTCGTTGTTCAGCTGGAGATCCATGATCGCAGTAGAGCACGGCCCCATCGGGGGTCTCCCCCTCCTTCAAGAGGGGGGAGAAATCATGGGGGGCGATCTTCAATGTGGGCCTGTCCAACCACTGCCCCGACATCCCATGCACCCCAGCGACAACTCCCTGCAAGGCCGGGTCGCCCTCGTCACCGGCGCGGGCAAGGGCATTGGCCGCGCCATCGCGCTGGCCTATGCCCGGGCGGGTGCCGCCGTGTGCTGCGCCGGCCGCACCGAATCCGACGTGGTCGCGCTGGCCGATGACATCCGCGCCACTGGCGGCCAGGCCATGGCCGCCGCCGTCGATGTCACGCAGGAAACCGACGTGGACCGCATGGTGGCGTCCTGTCTCGAGGCCTTTGGACGCCTGGACATCGTGGTCCTCAATGCCGGTGTGGCTGCGGAAGGCGCGAGCGTCGAAGCGAGCGACGCGCAGCGCTGGCGCCAGACGCTGGACGTCAACCTGTTCGGCGCCTATCTGTGCGCCAGGGCCGCCATCCCGGGCCTCAAGGCGGCCGGCGGCGGCAAGGTGATCATGATCGGTTCCGGACTGGGCCACACGGGCCAGCCCGGCATCTCCGACTACGCTTGCGCCAAGGCCGGCCTGTGGATGCTCACGCGCGTGCTGGCGCAGGAGCTGGCGCCGCACCAGATCGACGTGAACGAATTGATTCCAGGGCCCGTGGACACCGCCATGACCGCCACGGCGGTGGCGCAAAGCCACCTCCAGGCCAATCCCGCCCTGCAGCAGGAATGGCTCAAACAGCCCGAGGACGTGGTGCCGCTGGCGCTGTTCCTCGCCACGCAACCCCCGCGCGGGCCGACCGCCCAGAGCTTCGGCCTGGGTCGACGCCCGATTTGAAAATCACCAGGAGACAACTGTGATCAACAAGATGACATTCCCCACCGCGCGAGCAGTCCTCTGCGCCGCCCTGCTGTCCTGCGCCGCGTCCATGGCCTCGGCCTGGACCGACAAGCCCGTCCGGATCGTGGTGCCGGCGCCCGCCGGTGGCGTCATGGACGTGATGGCCCGCGTGGTGGGCGAGCAGCTCGCCAAGGACATCGGGCAGCCCGTGATCGTCGACAACCGGCCCGGCGCGGGCGGTGGCATCGGCATCAACACCATGCTCAATGCCCCGGCCGACGGCCAGACGCTGATGGTCACCGCCAGCAACGTGCTGACGGAAGTGCCGCACGTCATCAAGACCAGCTTCGATCCGCTGAAGGATGTGCGGCCGATCTACGCCGTGGGGCGCGTGCGCAACCTGCTCGTGAGCGGCACGGCGGTGCCGGCCACCGACTTCGCGAGCCTGGTGGCGTACCTCAAGGCCACGCCCGCCAAGTACAGCTACGCGTCGCACAGCGCCGGTACGTCGTCGCACTATGCAGGCCTCTATCTGGCCGCGGCATCCGGGCTGGACTTGCAGCACGTGCCCTTCGCCGGCTCGCCACCGGCCCTGGCCCAGGTGATGGGTGGCCAGGTCACCGTGATGTTCGACAACGTGATCGCCTCCCCGCCGATGGTGGCGGCCGGCAAGCTGCGCGCGTATGGCGTGGGCGGCAGCACCCGCCACCCCAGCCTGCCCCAAGTGCCCACCTTTATTGAACTGGGCCGGCCGGAACTCGACTACACGAACTGGTTCGGCGTGGTGGCGTCGGGCAAGCTGAGCGAGGCACAGGCCGAGAGCATGAGCCGCGCCATCCAGAAGGCCGCCGAGGCGCCCGCCGTGCGCGACAAGCTGGTGCAGCTCGGTTTCGAGATGCTGCCGCCACAAGGGCTCGCCGCGCTGGCGCAGTCCGTGCGCGCCGAGTTCGATCGCAACGCGATCACGGTCAAGAAGTTCAACGTCACGCCATGACGCACGCGCAGAGTCTCTCCGGGCAGGTGGCGGTGGTCACCGGCGGCGGACAGGGGCTGGGCCGCGCGATCGTGCAGGCGCTGGCCGATGCCGGCGCCCGGCTGGTGGTGTGCGACATCAACCCGGCCACGCTGGAGGACACGCGGAAATCGCTGGAAGCGAGCGGCACCGAGGTGCTGGCCGTGCCTTGCGACGTGAGCGATGCCGCGGCGGTCGACGCGATGTTCGAGCAGGCCGGCCAGCGTTTCGGCAGCGTCGACATCCTCGTCAACAACGCCGGCCTCGTGCCCAGCTCGCCCGCCGAAGAGTCGCTGCGCAAGGCGCACTACGCCTACCGCACGACGCCGATGCCGCGCCAGTCGCTCGGCGTCACGGCGTCGCTCAGCGACGCGGACTGGCACAAGTGGTGGGGCGTCAACGTGCATGGCGTTTTCTACTGCACCCGTGCCGCGCTGCGCTTCATGGAGCGGCAGCGCGCCGGCCGGATCGTCAACATCGCTTCGGTGGCGGGCCTGGGCGCGGGCAGCATGCACAGCCCGGGTTACTCGGCCACCAAGGCGGCGGTGATCAGCCTCACGCAGACCACCGCGTTCGACGTGGCCGGCGCCAACATCCAGGTCAATGCGATCGCTTGCGGCGGCGTCAACACGCCGCCCATGCTCGCCTACCTCGCGGGTGCCACCGAAGAGCAGCGGGCCAGCCTGTTCCAGCTCGTGCCGCTCGGCCGCTTCGCCGATGCGGACCAGTACGCCCGCCTCGCTGTCTACCTGGCGGGCAAGGACCACTACTTCGTGGGACAGGTCCTGAGCCCCAACGGCGGTTATGTGATCTGACGGCCATCCCCCCCGACGTCGGGGGGAACGCCGCCCGATCTGTCTCCTAAGCTTCGACCCAGCAATCGATTCAGCATGAAGGAAATCCAGATGACGACGATGATCCAGACGGCGCCTGCGGTGATCAAGACCGATTCGCTGACCCGGTCCCTGAAGGTGGAACAGCTCACCTGCTCCATCGGCGCGGAAGTGCGCAACGTGAGTCTGGCCGCCGCCGCGCGCGACGCCGGCCTGGCCGCCGAGATCCGCGCCCTGCTGCTGGCCCACAAGGTCCTGTTCTTTCGCGATCAGGACATCGAGCGTTCGGACCACGTGGCCTTCTCTCGCCACTTCGGCGAGCTGGAGGACCACCCGATGACCGGCAGCGACCCCGACCATCCGGGCCTGATCCGCATCTACAAATCGCCCGAGGCGCCCGCCGACCGCTACGAGAACGCCTGGCACTGCGACGCCACCTGGCGCGAGAAGCCACCGATGGCCGCGGTGCTGCGCTGCGTGGCCTGCCCACCGGTGGGCGGCGACACCATGTGGGCGAACATGGCGCTGGCCTACGAGAAGCTGCCGGCGCAGGTCCAGGAGCAGATCGCCGAGCTGCACGCACGCCACAGCATCGAAGCCAGCTTCGGCGCTGCGATGCCGATCGAGAAGCGCCACGCGCTGCACGCGCAGTTCCCGGATGCCGAGCACCCGGTCGTGCGCACACACCCCGAGACGGGCGAGAAGGTGCTTTTCGTCAACGCCTTCACGACCCACTTCACCGACTTCCACATCACCCGCCACGTGCGCTATGGCCAGGACATGACGCACGGTGGCTCCGAGTTGCTGCGCTACCTGCAAAGCCAGGCCTTCATTCCCGAGTACCAGGTGCGCTTTCGCTGGCAACTGAACAGCGTGGCCATGTGGGACAACCGCTGCACCCAGCACTACGCGGTGATGGACTACCCCCCGTGCCACCGCCGCATGGAGCGCGCCACGATCGTCGGCGACGCGCCTTTCTGAAATCCCTGTCACACCAACACAAGACCCAAGGAACCCACCATGAATTTCCAGGACGGATCCCTCATTCCCGAGAACCAGGACAAGCTCGTCATCACCGTGGCCCCGTACGGCCCGGAGTGGATGCCGCAGGACTTCCCCGAGGACATCCCCGTGCGGATGGAAGACCAGATCCAGAAGGCGGTGGACTGCTACAACGCTGGCGCCACCGTGCTGCACCTGCACGTGCGCGAGATGGACGGCCATGGTTCCAAACGCATGTCCAAGTTCAATGAACTGATCGCCGGCATCCGTGCCCGCGTGCCCGATCTGGTCATCCAGGTCGGCGGCTCCATCAGCTTCGCGCCGGAGAACGAAGGCGAAGAAGCGAAGTGGATGTCCGACGATGCGCGCCACATGCTGGCCGACCTGAGCCCCGCGCCCGACCAGGTGACGGTGGCGGTGAACTCCAACCAGATGAACATCGTGGAACAGATGGTCGAGGCCGACCTGCGCGGCACCACCATCGCCCAGCCCGAGCTGTACCAGGCGTACCGCGAGATGACCATACCGGCCGGCCCGGGCTGGCTGGAGGAGCACATCCGTCGCCTCTCGGCCGCCGGCATCCAGCCGCATTTCCAGCTTGCGAACATCACGCAGCTGGAGACGGTGGAACGCATGATGCGCCGGGGCGTCTGCAACGTGCCCTTCATCCTCACCTGGATCAGCATCGGCGGCGGCTTCGACGCGCCCAACATCTACAACCTCGCCAACTTCGTGCGCGCCGTGCCCGATGGCGCGGTGCTGACGCTGGAGTCCTCCATGCTCAACGTGCTGCCGATCAACCTGATGGCGATCGCGATGGGCCTGCATGTGCGTTGCGGCATCGAAGACAACCTCTGGACCCAGGACCGCAAGGAAAAGATGGGTTCGATCAAGCAGATCGAGCAGCTCGTGCGCATCAGCCGCGAGGTCGGCCGCGAAGTGGCCAACTGCCAGGAAGCGCGCAAGATCTACCGCATCGGCGAGTTCTACAACAGCGCCGACGAGACGCTCGCGAAGAACGGCTTCGCGCCCAACCGCAAGGGCGGGCAGCGCGGCTTCACGCAGCACGCATTGGCCACGGCCTGAGCCGGCACGACCCGGAAGACAACCATGCCCAAAGCCATTCGATTCCATGAAACCGGCGGCGCCGACGTGCTGCGCCTCGAGAACGTCGAGGTCGGTGATCCCGGCCCCGGCCAGGCCCGCGTGCGGCACACCTACGTCGCGGTCAACTTCATCGACATCTATTTCCGCACCGGCCGCTACCCGCTGGATTTGCCCAACGGCCTGGGCTCCGATGCGGTGGGCGTGGTGGAGGCGGTGGGTGCGGGCGTCACCGACCTGAAGGCGGGCGACCGCGTGGGGTACCTGCTCGGCCCACAGGGCGCCTACTCGGACGTGCGCGTCATGCCGGCCGATGTGCTGATCCCGCTGCCCGCTGGCGTGTCGGATGCCACCGCCGCCACCTTGATGATGAAGGGCTTGACGGCGCAGTACCTGTTTCGCCAGGTGTTCCCGCTCAAGGGCGGCGAAACCATCCTGTACCACGCGGCGGCCGGCGGTGTCGGCCTGATCGCCTGCCAGTGGGCCAGGGCGCTGGGGGTGCGCATGATCGGCACCGTCAGCACCGACGCGAAGGCCGAGATCGCCAAGGCCAACGGCTGCGCCGAAGTGATCGTCACCTCGCGCGAGGACATTGCCAAACGGGTGCGCGAACTCACCGATGGCAAGGGCGTTCCGGTGGTGTACGACTCGGTCGGCAAGGACACGCTGATGGCGTCGCTGGACAGCCTGCAGCTGCGCGGCACGCTGGTGAGCAACGGCACGACCTCGGGCCCGGTGAACATCGACAGCACGCTGCTGGCCGTCAAGGGATCGATCTGGGTCACGCGGCCCGCGATGATTCACTACGCCACGCCGCGTTCGCACATGCTGGGCATGGCGCGCGAACTGTTCGACCTGGTGCTGGCCGGCAAGATCCGCAGCGAACCCAGCCACAGCTTCGCGCTGTCGGAGGCCGCTCTGGCGCACCGCGCGCTCGAGTCGCGCCAGACCACCGGCGCTACGGTGCTGGTGCCTTGAACCCTTTTTTTCCGGAAGTCAGAATGCTTGGTTCCATGATGCAGCAGCCGCTGCTGGTGTCGTCGTTGCTGAAGCACGCCGAACGCCACCACGGCAGCCAGGAGATCGTGTCGCGGCGGGTGGAAGGCGACATCCACCGCACCACCTACCGCGAGCTCGCCGAACGGGCGCGGCGCATGGCCAATGCGGTGGCCGCGCTGGGCCTGGTTCGCGGCCAGCGCGCCGCCACCCTGGCCTGGAATGGCTACCGCCACATGGAGCTCTACTACGCCGTGTCCGGCTCCGGCGCGGTGCTGCACACGCTCAATCCGCGCCTGCACCCCGACCAGGTGGTGTGGATCGCCGACCATGCGGAAGACCAGATCCTCTTTTTCGACCTCACCTTCCTGCCGCTGATCGAGGTCATCGCCCCGCGCGTGACCACCATCAAGGCCTTCGTGGCGATGACGGACCGCGCCCACATGCCGGCGTCGTCCACGGTGGCGAATCTGCTGTGCTACGAGGACCTGCTGGAGGCCGCCTCGCCGGACTTCACCTGGCCCGAGTTCGACGAGAACACCGCCTCATCGCTCTGCTACACCTCCGGCACGACCGGCAACCCCAAGGGCGCGCTCTACAGCCACCGCTCGACGGTGCTGCACACCTATGCGGCGGCGCTGCCCGATGCGATGGACTGTTCGGCGCGCGACACCATCCTGCCGGTGGTGCCCATGTTCCACGTCAACGCCTGGGGCCTGCCTTACGTGGCGTGCATGGTCGGCGCCAAGCTGGTCTTTCCGGGGCCGTTCCTGGACGGCAAGCACCTGCACGAACTGTTCGAAACCGAAGGCGTCACGCTCTCGGCCGGCGTGCCGACCGTGTGGCAAGGACTGCTCGCGCACGTCGAAGCCAACAACCTGACATTCAGCACCATGCGGCGCACCGTCATCGGTGGCGCGGCCTGCCCGCCGGCCATGATGCGCACCTTCCAGGAGCGCTACGACGTGAACGTGTTGCACGCCTGGGGCATGACCGAGATAAGCCCTCTGGGCACGGCCTGCGCGCTCAAGCCCCGGCAACTCGCCCTGCCGGCGCAGGAGCGTCTGGCCATCCAGGCCAAGCAAGGTCGCGCGGTGTTCGGCGTGGACATGAAGATCGTTGATGAAGAAGGGCAAGCGCTGCCGCACGACGGCAAAGCCTCGGGCGAACTGCTGGTGCGCGGCCCCTGGATCATCCGCGACTACTTCCGCGGCGAGGGCGGCGATCCGCTGGTGCAGCAAGACGGGGTGGGCTGGTTTCCCACCGGCGATGTCGCGACCATCGATGCCGACGGTTTCATGCAGATCACCGACCGCAGCAAGGACGTGATCAAGTCCGGTGGCGAGTGGATCAGCTCCATCGAGCTGGAGAACATCGCGATGGCGCACCCGGGTGTCGCCATGGCGGCATGCATCGCGGCCCAACACCCCAAGTGGGACGAGCGGCCACTGCTGGTGGTGGTGAAGAAGCCGGATGCGCCGCTCACGCGCGACGAACTGATCGCCTTCTACGAGGGCAGGATCGCCAAGTGGTGGACGCCCGACGACGTGGTGTTCGTCGATGCCATTCCGCTCGGCGCCACGGGGAAGGTGCAGAAGAACAAGCTGCGCGAGCAGTTCGGCGATCTCCTGGTGGCGGTGGCGGGCTGATCCGTGCGGTGACAACGCCTCCCGGTTGACGCTCGCCGGGCGGTGCTCTCTGGCCCGGGCCGCCCATCTGTGACAAATGTCCGCCCGTCAGGCTTGTGCCACTTCGCGCTTGGCGTGGCGCCACCGCGTTGTTACAAAATGCAGCTCCATCCATACCCCTGCCCCTACCCGTGTGCGCCCGCCCGTGGCGCGACAGGGATATCGACCCGATCGGAGCACCATGCAACTGCACGCCCCCCTCGCCGCCGTTTTCTTCGCCGCGCTGTTCACCGCCTGGCCCGCCGCTGCCCAGTCGCGCGGCGAGCGCCTGGCCGCCGCTGAGCAGCAGTGCCAACCCGGGCGCGAAGCCCGTGCCGCCGTCGCCAAGGGAACGCCGTTGCCGGAAGGCGCCATGCCGCTGCAACTGCCCGGCGCCATCACGATTTCCCCGCGCGAAGCCAACTGCATGATCGAGCACATGGGGCTGGGGCTTGCCGTGGTCGCGGCCATGCGGACCCAGGAAAAGATCCCGGGCACCCTGGTCGAGATGCCCCAGGTCGCCGGCGAATCGGAAGAGATCCGCCAGGCGTACGCGAAAGCCTTTCAGGGGTTCACCGGCGGCGAGAAGGACATGCCCATGCTCTTCTATTGCCACCACGACCGCTGCCAGCTGTCGGTGCTGGCCGTGCAGCGGGCCAAGGACGCTGGTTACCACAAGCTCTACTGGCTGCGTGCGGGCAACAGCGGTTGGGTAAGCGCCGGCCTGCCGCTCGAGCGCGAGGTGCTCGCCAAGGCCGCCACCGTGAAAAACCAGGAAGCCGTGCGGTCGGCCCTGATGGAGGTGCGTACCTGCGGCATCGAAGTCACCGACCAGGACTTCGTTGACATCGCGCTGAAGTCGCCCACCGACAACGCCCTGGCATCCAACCTGCGCTCGCATGCCGAGGATGACCGGAAAACGCGTGTGAATTGCCTGGTGCGCGCGCGCGACGCCGTCGCGAAGATCGACGCGCAAAACCCCGCGCTGGCCGAGATCGATGCCCTCGTCAGCCGCGCTCCGGACGAGATCGACCGCGCCTACAAGGCCGCCCGCGCGCGCGTGGAGGCATCGCCCTCGACCCACTTCAAGGCGCCCTTGGACAAGGTCTCGTTGGGCCCGTTGAGCGCCGCGCTCGAGAAGGCCCGTGCGTCGAAATCCGCACGCCAGACCTGCGGGACCTTCGACCGTCCCATGCCGAACAACCAGGCCCAGTTGAATGTCACCACGTCGGCACTCGCCGACTACCGCGCCTGCCTGGACCGTCTGGAGGGCGCGACCAAGAGCGCTGCCACGATGGCTGCCATGGGGTATCGCACGAGCGACAGCGACTTCGATGCCCAGGAAACATTGGCCCTGGTGAGCGGTTCGGCGCGCTACCGCTGCTCCGTTCGGTCTTCGTCGGGCTGCCTGCCCGACGCCAGCTGGGACCGGGTGGCCGCGCTCGCCACGCCCGCGAACATCACCGCTTACGAAAAATCCCGCAGCGACCAGCGCAACCAGTCGGGCGACATCGATACGTTGCGCGCCGAGGCCAACGATTGGGTCGACCGCGTCAATGCGCACATCGAGCAAGTGGAGGCGTCGCGCTCGCGCTCCAGCGGTGGTGGCTATTCCGTGGCGCCACAGAGCAACACCCAGCCCGTGCGCCGTCCCTACGGCAGCTCCGCGGCCGGGATGAAGTGAGTCCCGCCCGCCGTGCCTTCACCGGGGCAGGCGTCCCCAGTGCGTGTACGCGTGCTGTCGACCCGAGCACATCAGCCAGCGCGCCGCGTGCCACTTGAGCGCGGCTTGCGAGAGCACATACACAGACATGCCCGCCAGCGCCCAGGGCCATGCCCAGACCGAGAAGAACCACGCCACGGCCGCGGCCAGACCCAGGGTGGCCGCGAACCCGCCGAAATGGCGCGCGCGCCGCAGGTTGTCGGCCCGTGTCGGGGTCAGGTGCGCGGCCTGGCCGCAGTGCTTGCAGGTCAGGCCGGACGGTGGGTGTGCAGAGCCAGGTGTCGCCATGGGGCGGTGTCCTCACGTGATGGTTCTTTCGACACCGCCATTCTGAATCCGCACGAAGCCTTATGAATCTGTACGAAGTCGTCCGTTGGGGCAATGACACCACAGACCCGTTCACCGGCGGGCCCAACGGTCCCGACACCTGCTTTCTGGTGCGCGCCACGTCGGTGGCCGAGGCGGGCGCGCTCGCGGACATCGAGCTGGCCCGTCGGACGTCGCCGAGCGTCGACCACTGGGCGGGCGCGGTCCATCTGCTGGGTGCCGATGCGTCGCAAGACTCCGCGCCACGGATACTGCGCGGCCCTTACGTGCAGCACGCCTATTGCCATGGCTGGCAGGCCTGGCACCGCAACGGCCCCGAGGAGGCATGGGCGCTGCTCGAGCGCGGGCCTGGTGCCGCGGGTTGACCGCGCCACCTCTTCACAGTTTTTCGGTCTCACCGCTGCGCGGCTGCCACTTCATCAGGCGCTTTTCGATCCTGCCCACGGCCGCGTCCAGCGCCAGGGCGAACGCGGTCAACACCACGATTCCCGCCATCACGGTGTTGATGTCGAAGCTGCCCTCGGCCTGCAGGATGAGGTAGCCCACACCCTGGCTCGAGCCCAGGTACTCGCCCACCACCGCACCCACGAAAGCCAGGCCCACGGAGGTGTGCAGCGAGCTGAACACCCAGCTCGTCGCGCTCGGCAAATACACGTGGCGCAGCAACTGCTTCTGGCTCGCGCCCAGCATGCGCGCGTTGGCCAGGATGACCGGGCTCACCTCCTTCACGCCCTGGTAGACGTTGAAGAACACGATGAAGAACACCAGCGTCACGCCCAGCGCCACCTTGCTGCCGATGCCCAGGCCGAACCACACGGCGAAGATGGGCGCAAGGATGATGCGCGGCATCGAGTTCATGGCCTTGATGTAGGGCTCCAGAATCGCCGAGGCCATGGGCGAGAGCGCGAGCCACAGGCCGCCCAGCAAGCCGCCGACGGCGCCGATGGCGAAGGCCAGCAGGGTTTCGGTGAGCGTCACGCCCAGGTGCTTGTAGATGTCGGCGTCGGTGACGAACCAGGTCCAGATGCGCTCGGCCACGCGCAGCGGCTCACCGAAGAAGAACGCGGCCTGGCGGTCGTTGTCGAACATGAAGGGCGGCACCAGCCCGGGCGTGGTCATCAGGTACCAGAAAGCCATGAGCATCACCAGCAAGCCGAGTTGCCACAGGCGCAGCGTCTTCTGCCGCGGTTTGATCAGGTTCCACATCGTCAGGCGACCTTGAGTTGTTGTTGGTAGCCCTTGAGCACTTCTTCGCGCATCACCGCCCAGATGGCGGCGTGCAGTTCAACGAAACGTTGCGTGGTCTTGATTTCGGCCACGTCGCGCGGGCGCGGGATGTCGATCGCGAACTCGCCGATCGGGTGGCTGGCCGGGCCGGCGCTGAGCACCACCACGCGGTCGCTCATGGCGATGGCTTCGTCCAGGTCATGCGTGATGAACAGCACCGCCTTCTTCTTCGCGGCCCAGATGTCGAGCACCTCGTTCTCCATCAGCTGGCGCGTCTGGATGTCGAGCGCGGAGAAGGGCTCGTCCATCAGGATGATGTCGGGATCGAGCACCAGGGTCTGCGCCAGGCTCGCGCGCTTGCGCATGCCGCCGCTCATCTGGTGCGGGTAGCGGTCGCCGAAGCCACCCAGGCCCACACGGCGCAGCCAGTCTTCGGCTTGCGTGCGGGCGTCGGCCTCGGGCACGCCGCGAAACGACAGGCCCGCCATCACGTTGCCCAGCGCGGTGCGCCAGGGCATGAGGCTCTCGGTCTGGAACATGTAGCCCGCGCGCGTGTTGATGCCGCCGAGCGCTTCGCCGAACACGTTCACCGTGCCCGTGCTCGGCGACAGCAGACCGGCCGCGACGTTGAGCAGCGTGCTCTTGCCGCAACCGGTGGGACCCACCACGCTCACGAATTCGCCCGCGCCCACGGTCAACGTCACATCGCGCACGGCGGTGTAGCGTTGGCCGGGGTCGTCCTTGCTGATGAAGGTGCAGGACACGCCCTGCAGATCGATCGCTGGACCCGTCACATCAACCTTTCGGATACTTCGCGTTCGCTTTGAGCACGAAGGCGTTGGTGTAGACCGCGTTCAGATCGAGCTTGGCCTTGGCCAACTCCGCGTCCACGCTGGCCAGCGCGCGGAAGGCGGTTTCAGCGCCCTTGGGCGGGATGCTGCCGTCCTTGGACAGCGCGCCCTTGGCGGCCATGAAGGCGTCGATGTAGACCGCGCGGTCGCCGAGCAGGTAACTCTCGGGCACGGTCTTGATGATGTCGTTCGGGCCGGCCGCCTGGATCCATTTGTCCGCGCGCACGATGGCGTTGGCGATGGCCTGCACGGTGTTGGGGTTCTTGTCGATGAAGGGTTGTGGCGCGTACATGCAGGCCGCCGGCATCGGGCCGCCAAACACCTTTTCGGACTCGGCCACGACGCGTGTGTCGGAGATGATCTTCAGATCGCCCGAACGCTGCAGCAGCGTGATGACCGGGTCGAGGTTGCTGATCGCGTCGATCTGGCCCGAGCGCATGGCCGCCACCGCACCGCTACCCGCGCCCACGCCGATGATGCTCACATCGCTCGGCTTCAATCCGGCCTTGGCGAGCACGAAGTTCACCATCACATTGGTCGAGCTGCCGGGCGCGCTCACGCCGATCTTCTTGCCCTTGAGGTCGGTGATGGTCTTGTAGTTCGCCATCGTCTTGGGGTTCACGCCCAGCACGATCTGCGGCGCCAGGCCTTGCAGCGCGAAGGCGCGCATGGGCTGGCCCTTGAACTGCATGTTGACGGTGTGTTCGAAGGCACCCGAGACCACGTCGGCGCTGCCACCCACCACGGCGGCCAGGGCGCGCGAGCCGCCCGCGAAGTCGACGATGGTCACATCCAGCCCTTCGGCCTTGAAGTAGCCCAGCTGCTCGGCGATCGTCAGCGGAAGGTAATACAACAGGTTCTTGCCGCCGACCGCGATGGTGAGCTTGGGTTTCTCCAGGTTCTGCGCGAACGCGAATGGGGGCAGCACCGCGGCGGCCAGGCCGCCGGCCATGAGGTGTCGTCTTTGCATGCGTATGTCTCCTTCATTGAGTTGTGTGCCGGTGCGCACAAGGCGCCCGGAGGAACGGTCCATGGTAGCCCGGGGCGTGGCCCCGCGATACCCGGGAAATCACAGGGGCAGGCCGTCCACGAACACCTTCAGCTCGTTGGGCTCGAACGCGGTCCATTGCTCGTTGCTGGTCAGGGGCGTGGTCACCACCACGGCCGCGCGGTCGCCGGGTTGGTTGAGTTCCTCGAAGTTCACTGTCCAGTCCTGGTCCATCAAGGTGGCCTGTGCAAACGGGTGCTGGCGCACCAGCCAGTGCAGCTTGGTGCTGCAGTGCGCCCACAGCGCTTCGCCGTTGGACAGCAGAAAGTTGAAGGTGCCGAATTGACGCACCTGTGGCACCAGTTCGCGCAAGGTGAGGGTGAGTTCCCGCACGTCGGGCAGGCTCGCGTGCGACTTGGCCAGCTCCTGCAGCAGCCAGCAGAAGGCGTGCTCGCTGTCCGTGGTGCCCACCGGGCGGAAGTGGCTGTGCAGCGGCGGCGCGTAGTCCTTCAGGTCACCGTTGTGCGCGAACACCCATTGGCGGCCCCAGAGCTCGCGCACGAAGGGGTGGGCGTTTTCCAGCGCCACCGCGCCCACGGTGGCCTTGCGCACGTGCGCAATGATGTTGCGGCTCTTGAGCGGGTAGCTTTGCAGGAAGGTCGCCATGGGCGAGTCGGAGGCGCTCTGGTGGTCGATGAACAGGCGCAGGCCCTTGCCTTCGAAGAAGGCGATGCCCCAGCCATCGGCGTGGTGGTCGGTCTTGCCACCGCGCTGGCAGAAGCCGGTGAAGCTGAAGTTGGCGTCCGTGGGGGTGGCGCAGTTGAGTCCGAGCAGTTGGCACATGGTGGTGTTGTACCGTACCTCAGGCCACCTTGCCCGGCGGTGTGGTTTCCCGCAGCTTGAGCGCGGCGATCACGGCCAGGGCGCAGATGGCGGCCAGCATCAGAAAGGTTTCTTCAAACGCCGCGATCCGCTCGGGTGTCCCGGGCAGGCCGGTGGCGATCTGCACGCCGTGCGCCGACAGGCGCCATTCGAGCACGATGCCGCACAGGCTCACACCCGCCGCGCCGCCGAGCATGCGCAGGAAGTTGATGGCGCTGGCGCCCTGCGGAATCAGATTGCGGTCCAGGCTGCGCATGGCGCCGATGTTGAGCGAAGGCAGGATGAAGCCCAGGCCGATGCGGCCCAGCACCGCCCACACCACCAGCAGCGGGATGATCTGCGCGGGTCGGCTCGGGTCGATGGTGACCATCAGCGCGAACGACGCGCTCAGCAACACCAGGCCGATGCTCACGAGCCGGCGTGTGGGCTGGCGGTCGGCCAGGCGGCCCACGCCGGCGATCGTCGCCGCCAGCACGAAGCCCGAGGGCAGCAGGATGGTGCCCACGTGCGAGGCCGAGAGGCCCAGTCCGCTCTGCATGTACACCGGCAGCAGGTAGGTGGAGCCGAACAGCGCGATGCCGTAGATGAAGGCCACGATGCTGCCCATGCTGAAGAGCTTGTCGTTGAACAGGCTGAGGTTCATCAGCGGGTCCACGCCCTGGTCCGGGTGCCGCCGCCGCGCCCGCAGCGTGCGCCGCTGCGTGACGATGAACACGACGAGGATCAAGGCCGCGCTGCCCAGCAGGGCGGTCGCGGTGAGTGGCGTGCCGCCGTGCAGCTCGACCAGGCCGTTGAGCAGGCACAAGGTGCCCACGGCCGCGAGCGCCAGGCCACGCCAGTCGAGGCTCGCGCTCTGCGGGTTGGGGGCGGCGCCGCCCGGCGCGGTGGTGGGCACGTAGCGCTGCGCGAGCCAGAACGAAGCAAGGCAGAACGGCACCACCATGAAGAAGATCGAACGCCAGCCAAAGGCATCGACCAGCAAGCCGCCAATGCTCGGGCCGAGCGCGGGCGCGAGCACCACGCCCATGCCGAAGATGCCGCTGGCGCGGCCCTGCTCGTGCGGCTGGAAAGCGCGCAGGATGATGATGGCCGGGATCGTCTGCACCACACCGGCGGCCAGGCCCTCGGCCACGCGCGCGGCCAGCACCAGCGGGTAGTGGGCGGCGAAGCCACCGGCCACTCCACCGGCCAGGAGCAGCCACATGCAGCCGACGTAGGTGCGCCGGTAGCCATAGCGCGCCAGCATCCAGGGCGTGGTGAGCATCGAGACCGTCATGGCCGCCATGAAGCCCGAGGTGACCCACTGCGCGCGCTCCTGGCCGAGCGTGAAGTGGTGGCTCATGTCGGGGATCGCCACGTTGATCACCGTCGACGACATGATGGCCGCCATCGTGCCCACCATCACCGAGAGCAGCAGCAGCCAGCGGTGGCGTGGGCCATAGCGTGCCTGCAAGGCGGGCAGGGAGTGGTCGTCGGCGGGATAGGTCATGGATCGGGTGGCGGGTGCCCGCGAGGCGGTTGCCGTGGTGATGCAGCATAAGCCACGAATGGGGGGTCAGGTATATTGCCCGAGGTCCTTTGCCTGTGCCTGCTCTTTGCCCATGCCACCTGTTCCGAACGCTTCCCTGATCATTCGCGGCCTGCTGCTGTTGATCGTGGCCGCCGGCGTCTATTTCTTCCGTGGCTTTCTCGTGCCGGTGCTGGCCGCGCTCATCATCGGCTTTGCCAGTTGGCCCTTGTACCGCCGTGGCGTGCGCGCCTGCGGCGGCAGCACCACCCTGGCGGCCAGTCTGGCGCTGGTGATCGTGGTCGTGGTGCTGATCGTGCCGCTCACCCTGGCGCTGCACTACGCGCTGCAGGAAGCGAGCACGCTGGTGACCTGGCTGCTCGAGGTCAACCGCAACGGCGCACCGCCGCCGCGCTGGATCGAAGCCCTGCCCTGGATCGGCGGGACACTGGCCACCTACTGGCGCGAACACCTGGGCGAGCCGCACGCGCTGGGCGACTGGGTCCAGATCCTCAGCGGGCAGCACATCGGCAACATCTACCGCATGGTGCTCAGCGCCACGGGCGACGTGTTCAACCTCGCGCTCACGGTGCTGTTCATGCTGATCACGCTGTTCTTCGTCTACAAGGACGGCGCGCACATCGCCGACCAGCTCGACGCGGTCGGTGAACGCATCCTGCCGCTGCAGTGGCAACGCTTCTCGCGCGTGGTGCCGGCCACGGTCAGCGCGACCGTCACCGGCCTGGGCCTGATCGCGGTGGGCGAAGGCTTGGTGCTGGGTGTGGCGTACTGGATCGCGGGCGTGCCTTCGCCGGTGCTGCTGGGCGTGGTCACCGGCTTCATGGCGCTGATCCCGGGCGGTGCGCCCTTGTCGTTCACGCTGGTGTCGCTCTACCTCGTGGGCTCGGGGCACCTGTGGGCCGGCGTGGGCCTGTTCGCCTGGGGCGCGATCGAACTCTTCATCGTCGACAAGACCTTGCGCCCGCGCCTGGTCGGTGGGCCGGTGAAGCTGCCATTCCTGCCCACCTTCTTCGGCCTGGTGGGCGGCGTGAAAACCATGGGCATCGTCGGCCTGTTCGTCGGGCCGGTGCTGATGGCCTTGCTGGTGGCCATCTGGCGCGAGTGGGTGCACAGCATGCGTCAGCCCTCACCGCTGGTGCTGCCGCCCGAAACGGAACCGCCGCGAGAGCCTTAAACCGGGCGGCTCAAAGCCTTGCCCACGCAGGCCGCGCAGATGCAGGCCTGACCACGCGCCTCAGCGGGAATGCGCGCGAACAGCTCGGGCGTGAAGGTTGCGCTCATGCACCAGCAGGGCGGCTGCTGCTCGCCCGTTTCGCGCTCGATCTCCATCGCGCAGCGGTTGTCGCCACCGCACAGCGGGCAGCGGCTGGGGTCGGGCGAGGAAGCATCGTGGGACATGGGCGTAGTCTATGCCTCGCCAACGGCTACGAGCCGATCCTGTTCAGCGCGGCGTCGGTGGTGCAGAACTCGACGAAGCGTTTGACGGTCGGCGAACGCTGGCGGGTGTGCAGGACGATCGAGAACGGACGGCGCATGGTCGGCCATGGCGGTTTGAGCACCACCAGGCTGCCGCGCGAGACCAGGTCCTGCACGGTCCAGCGCGACAGGCAGGCGATGCCCAGGCCCGCCGCCGCCGCGCGCTTGATGGCTTCCGGGCTGCCGAACTCCACGCTCGCGCGCACCACGCCGAGGTGCGGCGCGAGCGCATGCTCGACCGATTCGCGTGTGCCCGAACCGGGCTCGCGCATCAGCCAGGCCGCTTGCCGCAACGCCGCCTTGCCCACGCGCACGCTGCGGTCTTCGGCCGGTGCGGCGGCGCGCGCCAGCGCATGGTCACGCGCCGCGACGAGCAGCAGCTCGTCTTCGATCCACGGTAGCACATCGAGCTGCGGCTCGTGGCAAGGGCCCTCGATGAAGCCCACGTCGCATTCCAGGCGCGCGACCGCACGCGCCACTTCGGCGGTGTTCACCACGCGCACATGGCTCGCCACCGGCGGACGCAGCGGGTCGGTGCGCCGGGCCTTCGCCGCGTGGCGGGCGAGCAAGGCCGGCAGCACGTAGTTGCCGGTGGTGTTGCTGGCCGCCAGGCGCAGGCCCACCTCTTCGCCCTGTTGTTCGATCGCCTGCGCATCCGCCACCAGCGCCGCCGCGCGCGGCAGCAGGGCGCGCCCTTCCGCATTGGGGCGCAGCATTTTGCCCACACGGTCGAACAGCGCCACGCCCATCAGCCTTTCCAGTTCCAGCACCGCCGCGCTGGTCGCGGACTGGGACAGCGACAGCGCCTGCGACGCGGCGACGGTGGAGCCGGCCCTGGCGACGGTGCAAAAGATCTCAAGCTGTCTCAACGTGATGCGCATGCGTCCCTCTTTTCATACCCGGATAACCGGTAGATTTTAGGCAAACAATCCGTTGGACGGGTTGATGGCGCAGGTCTATCTTCGGCAGCCATGGCCCTCTCCACCTACATCACCCCCTCGGTCCTTCAAGTACAGGCGCGTTGGCCGGGCGTGCTCGTCTGCGTCGTGATCGCACTCGCAGCCACCTTTCTCACCGACCACTATGGCGGACCGCAACTCCTCTACGCGCTGCTGATCGGCCTGGCGCTGCATTTCCTCATGGCCGACCCACGCCTGGCCGCCGGGGTCAACTTCTGCGCCCGCACCGCGCTGCGCCTGGGTGTCGCGCTGCTCGGCCTGCGCATCACCTGGGACCAGGTGGCGCACCTGGGCTGGCGCACGGCGCTCGTGATCGCGCTGGCGGTGGTGCTCACCATTGCCTTTGGCCTGCTGGTGGGCAAGAGCCTGGGCCGCTCGCGGGAAGAGGGCTTGCTGTCGGGCTGTGCCGTGGGCATCTGCGGCGCCTCGGCCGCGCTCGCGGTGGCGTCGGTGCTGCCGGCGACGCGCGAGAACGAGCGCTTCACCTTGCTCACCGTGGTCGGCGTGACCTTGCTGTCCACACTGGCGATGGTGGTCTACCCGTTCGGCCTGCAACTGCTTCATATGTCGTCGGGGCAGGGCGCGGTGTTTCTCGGCGGCACCATCCACGACGTGGCGCAAGTGGTGGCCGCCGGCATGATGCTCGGCCCCGATGGGGGTGAGAAGGCCGCGTTGGTCAAGCTGCTGCGCGTGCTCATGCTCTTGCCGGTGGTGCTGGTGGTCGCGGCGGTGTACCGCCAGGCCAGCGAAAAAGCGAAACCGGCCCAGGGCGGTGCCACCACGGCCATCGTCGGCAGCGGCGCGCGCCCACCGCTGTTGCCGACCTTCCTCGTCGGCTTCGTGGTGTTGATGACGCTGGCCAGCCTGGGCTGGATTCCACCGCGCGTCACCGCCATCGCAGGCGACGCCTCGCGTTGGTTGCTGGTGGTCGCCATCGCTGCCGCCGGGGTCAAGACCACCTTCGAAGAGTTGCTGAGCCTGGGCTGGCGCGCCGTGGCCATGCTGGTGGCCGAGACGGTGTTCATCGCCGCCTTCGTGCTGGGGGCGATTCTGTTGCTGGGGCTGGGCTCGCAGCTCTAAGGTTGCTTCACAACAACGCGCTCAATTTTTTTCCGCGGAACTGACGCCGGGCGGCAGCACCACCGCCGGCTTGCGGCGCAGCCTCAAGCGGCCCAGCGGCAGCTCCACCCAGTGGAAGAACAGCGCACCCGCCACGTTGCAGGCCAGCCAGGCCAGCAGCACGCCGCCGGTCTGCACCACGGCGTCGGCGCTGCCAAAGCGCGTGAACAGCGCATTCACCACCAGCGCTATCGGAAAGTTGAGCAGGAACACCGCATACGAAATGCGGCTGAGGTAGGCCACCACGCGGCTGCGTGGCCAGGTGAACAGCCAGCCCTGGCGCTGCGAGCAGGCCAGTGTCACGCACACCGTCAAGGCCAGCGCGATGCGTTCGCGGAAATCGATCGCCAAGGCCAGCAGCGTCATCGCCACCAGCGCGCCCAGCAGCCAGCGGCCGCTGCGCCAGGCCTCGTCGTCGTGCGTGGTCCAGTACGTGAGTGCGCCCAGGCCGTAGGCGCCGAAGAAGTAGAGCGCCCAGCTGTCCCAGTCGCTGTCGGTGTTGAAGTGGAACAGCGAGGCCGCCACCACGAGCACGGTGATGGCCATCACCCAGGCGCTGCTCGCCGGCAGCCGGCGCGACAGCCACAACACACCGAGCAGCAATGCGTACAACTGGAAATCGATCGCCACGTACCAGACACCGGCCGAGAGCGAGTCCATGTCCAGCAGCGTGTGCAACAACAGCGCGTGCGACACGAACTGCCACAGCTCGGGCGGTGGGGAGATCGAATCGTGCGCCATCCAGCGGCGCGCGAGCTCGGTGCAGAGCATGGCCACCAGCAGCGCGGCGATGTAGGGCAACGCAGTGCGCACATAGCGCTGGCCCAGCTGCGCCATGAACGGTGTGTGGCGCGGCACCGCGCCCGGCGCCATGCTGCGCGCGGCCAGGAAGCCGGCCACCACCAGGAAGATCTGCACCGCCATGCGCGCGTCCTGGCTGAACCAGGTCACCAGCTCGGGCGCGAGCCGGTGCGTCCAGTCGGACATGGGGCCGTAGAACGCCAGGTGGTGCAGCACGATCAACTGCGAACCGACCGCCTTGAGCAGGTCGATGAACATCAGGCGCTCGCCAGCGCCGGGCAGGATGCGCGCGCTCACAGCGCGGCCCCACGTAGCGCCAAGCGCTCGCACAGCGCACCCAGCGGCATGACCTGGACGCCATGGTCCAACGGATAACTCTCCTCACCGGGGTACACCACCACCTTGTGCCGAGGCTGCACGTCCTCGCACGCCGCGTGAAAGCCGCGCTCCACCTTGGGCGTGAGGCTGCGTTTGATCTCGATCGCCCACAGCGTGCCATCGGGCTGGTTCAGCAGCAGATCGACTTCCGCACCGCCAGTGGTGCGGTAGAAGTACGCCTGCGTGCCGGGCGGGGCCGACGCCAGCAGGTTCTCCACCACCATGCCCTCCCAGCTTGCGCCTACCACCGGGTGCGACAGCAGGGACTCCATGGAACCGATGTCCAGCAAGGCATGCACCAGCCCGCTGTCGCGCACGTACACCTTGGGCGACTTGACCAGCCGCTTGCCCACGTTGACATGCCACGGCTGCAGGCGGCGCACCAGCAGCAAATCGCACAGCAGATCGATGTAGCTCTGCGCGGTCTTGCCATCCACGCCGAGGTTGCGCGCAAGCTGCGCCACGTTGAGCATGCCGCCTTGCTGGTGGGCCAGCATGGTCCAGAAGCGCCGCAGGGTTTCGGCGGCGATGCGCGGGCCGAACAAGGGAATGTCGCGCTCCAGGTAGGTGCGGATGAAGTTCTGCCGCCAGCGCAGGCTGCGCGCGTCATCGGCAGCCGTGAAGCTGTCCGGGAACCCACCGCGCAGCCACAGCGCGGGTGTGCTCGCGGCGCCGGTCTCGCGCACCGTCAGCGGACCCAGTTCCCGATACGCGATGCGGCCGGCCAGTGTCTCGCCCGACTGGTGCAGCAGGTCCAGCGAGGCGGAGCCCAGCAACAGGTACAGGCCCTGGCGGCGACCATCGCGGCGCGCCTGGTCGATCAGGCCACGCAGCACCGGAAACAGCGCCGGTGCGCGGTGCACCTCGTCGATGATGACCAGCTTGTCCTGGTGCGGCGGCAGGTAGAGTTCGGGCTCGGCGAGTTTGGCGCGGTCGCGTTCCGACTCCATGTCCAGGTACAAGCTGGGCCGCTGTTGCGCGACTTGCAAGGCCAGGGTGGTTTTTCCGATCTGGCGGGGCCCCAGCAAGGCCACGGCGGGCATGTGATCCAGTTCTTCGAGCAGGTGGGCGGTCGCAAGGCGTTCAAACATCCTTGCAATTATGGAGTTTAATTCCATGATTTGCAAGGTTGTTTGAGCCGTGGGAGTGGCGGAGCGTGCTGCGCATAGACTGATTTCCCCCATGCATCCTTCGTCCTGGCCCGTTGCGCCCACCTCCCCATGGACTCCCTGATCGCCGCCTCCGCACGCGCCCTCGCGGCCGGCGATGCGTTGGGTGCCCTCAAGCGCGTCGCTCTGCGCGACGACCCGCCCGCCTTGGCCTTGCGCGGCATTGCCATGGCGCAGCTCGGTGAACTCGTGCGCGCCCGCGAGCTGTTGCGGCGTGCGGCGCGTGGCTTTGGCGCGCACGAGGCGCGGGCCCGCGCGCGTTGCGTCGTCGCCGAGGCCGAGGTCGCGCTGGCCTTGCGCGACCTCGGCGGCTCGCCCCGCTCGCTGCTCGCGGCCGCCGCCACGCTCGACGCCCATGCCGATCACGCCAATGCGCTGCATGCGCAACTCATCGCCGTGCGGCGCTCGTTGTTGCTCGGCCGGCTGGAGGAAGCCGCTGCGGCCTTGGCCGGCATCGATGCGCGGGGCAACGGCCTGCCCCCATCGCTGGCGGCGGTGGCCGCTTTGAGCGCGGCCGAACTGGCCTTGCGTTCCTTGCGCACCGGCCCCGCGCGCGAGGCGCTTGCGCGCGCACACGACGCCGCATGGCGTTCGGGGGTGCCGGCCCTGCTGGCCGAAGTGGCCGAGGCGCAGGCCGCGCTCGATGCACCCGCCGCCCGCCGCTGGCTGCCCGATGGAAAGGAAGCCGCGCTGCGGCTGGACGCGGTCGAAGCGCTGCTCGCATCGCCCGCACTGGTGGTGGACGCCTGCCGCCATGGCCTGAGCGCAGGCGCGCAGTGGCAAGCGTTGGCGCGCCGCCCCATCCTGTTTGCGCTGGCGCTCGAACTCGCGCAGGCCTGGCCCGGCGACGTCGCGCGCGAGGCGCTGATCGCCAGCGCGTTTCGCACACGCCGCCCGGACGAGACGCACCGCGCGCGCCTGCGCGTCGAGATCGGCCGGCTGCGCGCGCTCATCGCGCCGCTCGCGCGCATCGAAGCAACGGCCCAGGGCTTCGCACTGCAACCGCACGATGCCGTGGACGTGGTGGTGCTGATGCCGCCGATCGAAGGCGAGCGGGCCTCGCTGCTAGCGCTGCTGTCCGATGGCGCGGCGTGGTCGACCTCCGCACTCGCCCTGGCGCTGGGCGCGAGCCAGCGCACGGTGCAGCGCGCGCTCGCCGAGCTGGAGGTGAATGGCCAGGTGCGCGCCATCGGGCAGGCGCGCGCACGGCGCTGGCTCGCCCCGCCACTGACCGGATTCACGACAACCTTGTTACTCCCCGCTGCGATGCCGTTTGCGTAGAGTTGTCTCACGGCGCCGATTTCCGCACGCGCCTCCAAGGAGAACCGCCATGACGACGCAACGCAAGACCGAGAGCATTCCTGTTTCCAAGGCCGACATCGTGCGCGAGTACGGCCCTTTCAACGACGCACCCGACGTGGCCGGCGTCACCTACGATGGCAGCCGCGTCTGGGTGGCGCTGGGCACGAAACTGGCCGCCATCGACCCGAAAAGCGGCGAGACCACGCGCACGCTGACCCGCCCGGCCGATGCCGGCACCGCCTTCGATGGCACCCACCTGTACCAGATCGCCGAATCGCGCATCGACAAGATCGACCCGGTCACCGGCCAGGTGCTCAAGTCGATTCCAGCACCCGGCAAAGGCAAGGATTCGGGACTCACCTGGGCCGAGGGCAGCCTGTGGGTGGGGCAGTACCGCGACCGCAAGATCCACCAGATCGACCCCGAGACCGGCGCGGTGAAACGCACCATCGAATCCAACCGCTTCGTCACCGGCGTCACCTGGGTCGACGGTGAGTTCTGGCACGGCACCTGGGAAGGCGATGAGAGCGAGTTGCGCCGCATCGACCCCGCGAACGGCGCGGTGCTGGAACGGCTGACGATGCCACCCGGCACGGAAGTGAGCGGGCTCGAGTCCGACGGCGCCGACCTGTTCTATTGCGGTGGCGGCCCCCGCGGCAAGCTGCGCGCCGTGCGCCGGCCCCGGCGCGCCACCGCTTGACCACCACAACCCCACAGGAGCGACCCCATGATCCACATCGTTCATCGCGTGGGCATCCAGGCCCCGCTCGCGTCGGTGTACCGCGCGCTGGCCACCACCGAGGGCGTGGCCAGCTGGTGGACCCGAGAGACCACGGGCGTCTCGGCGCCCGGTGGCGCCATCGAGGTTCACTTCAGTTCACCGACGGGCGAGCGCGTCGGCAGCATGCGCTTTGAGGTGAAGGCGCTGGTGCCCGATCGGGAAATTCGCTGGCACTGCACCGCAGGGCCGGAGGAATGGATCGGCACCGACGTGGTGTTTCGCCTGTCACACGCAGAGCCCTACAGCATCGTGCTCTTCGCGCATGAGAACTGGCGCGAGGCCAGCGAGTTCACCGCGCACTGCAGCATGAAGTGGGCGACCTTTCTGCTGAGCCTCAAGGCGCTGGTGGAGACGGGCGAGGGAAAGCCCTCGCCCCACGACCTGAAGATCGACAACTGGAATTGAAGAGGCTTCCCTCGGGCGGAACCACGACCACTGCGGCGTTCCCAACGGGGACGTGTCCACCACTTCCCCAGGAGACCCCATGCAGCAAGACACCACCGCCGAGGCCGTGTTCGGCCCACTGCCGATCAACATGGACCAACTCGCGCAGCTCTTCCAGGCTGCGAGAGCCGCCGGCGAAGGCGGGCAGACACTGGGGCAGGCCAGGAAGATTTCACCGCAAGACCTGGATGCCCTGTGCGACAAAGCCATGGCCTTGTGCGACGAAGCGCGGTGGCGGGAGGCCGGCCTGATCGCCCTGCAACTGGCCTTGCACGATCCGCGCAACAGCCGCTTTCTGTTTCTGGCCGGCACCTGCATGCAACGCCTGATGGAGTTCCACGCGGCCGCCGGTCTGTTCGGCTTGTCTCTGATCGACAACGACCAGCCCATCGTCGCGTTCCGCATGGCCGAGTGCCTCGCCGCCGCGGGCGAATTCGACGCTGCGCGCGAAGCCTTCGACACCTGTTTCGAGATGTGCCGCGCCAACCTGGACCTGCGCGATCTGCAGGACGCCTGCGCGGATGCGCTGGTCAAGCTGACCCGCCATTGACGCACACCCAGAGGAAACACCATGCACCCGACCTCACTGCCAGGGCAACCCCTTCCTCAACACATCCAGTCCCCTGCGGCCAACGCCACGCAGATGGGCACGGGAACTCCCGAGGACATCGCCCGTCAATTCCATGCGTCGCCGGTGGCCTGGCATGTGCACCTTCCCGCGGCAGCCACGACGACCACGACATCCTCGACCACAACGCTCACCACGGCAACCAACACGACGACGTCCACGGCCACCAGCACCGCCCGGACGGGCGTCTCCAACAGCTCCCATGGTGTTCCAGCCCATCCGACGGGCAGCGCCGCGGCCCAGGTGGTGATGCCCCAATGGCTGCAAGACCTGCCCGCGGATGACATCCGGGGTGACGAATGTTTCCGCCATCGCTACGGCGACGGCATCTCGTTGCTCGACGACGAAGGACGGATCAACACCGGCTTCACACGCGACCCGACGCGATGCCACGCCCGTTTGAGGGGGCACGCGGAACGGCTCGCCGCGATCATGAAGGTGCGCAACGAGTCGGTTGCCGCAGCTCGTACCGCCGAGCAGGCGCTACAGGTGGCCTCGAACGCACTGCGGGATGAGCAGGACAAATACGGCCTGGCCAGGTCGGCTGCGCAGCGCATGAACATCCCGCTCGACGATCCCTCGCTCCTGGAGCATGAAACAGCGGTGGCACAAGCGAGCCGCTCGCTGGACACTGCGCAACGGGAACTCGATGCCCTCACGAAGGCATTGAGCCACACGCAACAGGTGCTCCGGGACATGCACGCCGAAGCGGAAAAACAAGTGGCGCAAAGCGACGACGCCTTGAACAACGCGCAAGAGGAGGAAGTGCGTATCGCCATCGCGCGCACCGATGATCTGGCGAGAGCCCGCGGTGGGCCAGCGGGGCCCGCTTCCCTCGACCCGAGAACGGCGGTGTATGGCACGGCCGTGACCATCGGGAGCGCGGCGGCGATGGTGGCGAATGCCCAGCATGTGTACGCGAGTGCGCTTCTGGAGATGCTCGACCTCACCACGCACGCTGGGCGCCTGCTGGATTCGGTGCTTCGCGGTGTGGGTTACGACACCGGCAACGGGGGCGTTCCGGGCGCCGACGATGTGCCCATCATGGCGGCGCTCAGCCCTGAGACGCGCAACCTGGTGTTCGGCATTTTCGTGGGCATCTTTCTGGCCCATCTGTTGATCCAGTCAGGCCGGCTGGACATCTGATGCCTACCCGGTGTAGCCCGCCAGCCGCGGCAGAAACAGCACCATGTCGGGCCAAAGTGTGACGATGGCCAGCGCGCCGATCATCACCACCAGGAAGGGCACCATCTCGCGCACCAGTGTGCCGAGCGTGATGTCGGCGATCCTGGTCATCATGAACAGCAGCAAACCATAGGGCGGCGTCACCAGGCCGATCATGATGTTGAGCACGGCGACCACGCCAAAGTGCACCGGGTCCACACCGAGCGCGACCGCTGTGGGCAACAGCACCGGCAGGATCACAAGGATGATGGTCGAGCCTTCGAGGAAACAGCCCAGCACCAGCAGGATCAGGTTGACCAGCAGCAGAAAGCCCAGCGGCGACAGATCGAACCCGGCGAGCAGGCCGCTCAGGCTGGCCGGGATATTCTCCACCGTGATCACGTAGTTGAACACCAGCGCGCCGGCGATCAACATGCCAATGGAGATACTGATGCGCGCGCTGCTCAGCAGTGCGTCGTACATGTCCTTCCAGCCGATGCTGCGGTAGAGCAGCACCGAGATCAGCAAGGCATACGCCGCCGCGAGGCCGGCCGCTTCCGTGGGCGTGGTGATGCCGGTGTACAGGCATCCCAACAAGACCACCGGCAACATCAGGGCAGGAAACGCTTCGCGCGTGATGCGCGGCAACTCCCGCAGCGGCACCCTGGGTTCCACGGGGAAGTTGCGCTTCCTGGCCAGGTAGTGCACCAGCCCCATCTGAACCGCACCGAGCAGGAGGCCGGGCAGAACGCCCGCGATGAACAGGTAGCCAATGGACGTGCCCGACACCAGCGCATAGAGCACGAGCGGGATCGAGGGCGGCAGGATGGGGCCGAGCACCGAGGACGCGGCGGTCAGCGCGGCGGCGAAACCGGCGGTGTAGCGGTTGTCCTTGGTCATCATGACCTGCATGAGCTTGCCCGAGCCCGCCGCGTCGGCCAGTGCCGAGCCGGACATGCTGGCGAACACGACGCTTTGCAACACGTTCACCTGCGCCAGGCCACCGGGGAAGTGGCCCACGAGCGCGTTGCAGAACTTCATCAACCGATCGAGCACGGTGCCCGAACCCATGATGGTGGCCGCCAGAATGAACAGCGGAATCGCCAGCAGCAGGAAGCTGGAGTAGGTGCCATTGAGCAGTTGCTCGGCCACCGTGCCCATGTCCATGCCCTTCATGTAGAGGTAGAGCACGGAGCCGCCGATCATGGCCTGGCCCACGGGCACGCCCAGCAAGCTGAGCGCGAGGATGGCACCGAGGGCCAGAGAGAAAGGGCTGGTGAAGTTCACAGTGCGGAGCCTGATTGCATGGGGGAGTCGGACGCGTTCTCGACGGGGTCTTTGCCGCGCAGCAGTTGCACGAGGTTCCAGACGTTGCGCGCGATCACCGCCACCGAGAAGATGAGGTAGATCGAGAACAGCACGTGAAAGCCGGTTTTCAGGTAGGAACTTTTCTCGACCTTCATGAAGCTCACGTAGCTGTAGGCGGCGGGCAGTTGCAGCGTGAACAGCACGATGACGCAGACCGCCGCGACGATACCCAGACCGATGCGCGCCCGTTTGCCCACGTTGGCGGTGAGAAAGTCGATGCGGATCTCTTCGTGGTCTTTCAGCACGAAGGCCGCACCCCACAACACCAGCCACAGCCACGCGATCAGCGACACCTCGGTCGTCCAGCCCACTGGCCAGTTGAAGACGTAGCGCAGCACGATCTGCAGGATGAAGGCCACGAAGATGATCGCGAGCAAGGCGGCGGCCACCGCCTCGGCGAATCGGGAGAGCGAGCGCACAAAAGCCATCAGAAAGCTCCACAAAAGCAACGCATGAAGACACCCCCTCCAGAGACACCGCGGAACTGGCTTTGCCAGGCCGCAGGTGTCGCCTCCTTGAGGGGGTCGCGCGGAGCGCGGCGGGGGTGTTCCTATTTCATGGCGTTGATCTTGTCCAGCATGCCCGCTGGCCAGTCTTTGGCCTCGGCCGACGCGAGATAGACCTTCTGCGCGTGATCGCGAAACGCGGCCAGGTTGGGCGCGTACACGTCCAGCCCTGCGGTCTTGAAGCCCTCGGCCAGCTCCTTCTCGCGCTTCAGGTGCTCGGCGGTGCTCCAGGCGATGGCCTTGTCGGCGGCGGCCTGGAAGGCCTTCTGCTTGTCGGGTGACATGCCTTGCCACACCTTCATGTTGAGCGTCAGCAGGTCGTAGCCCACGAGGTGCGAGGTCAGCACGATCTGCGACATCACTTCGTTGAACTTCATGTTCTGCACGTTGGGCAGCGGGTTGTCCTGGCCGTCGATCGCGCCGGTCTGCAGGCCGGTGTAGGTCTCGGCATAGGCCATGGGCGTGGGGTTTGCGCCGATGGAGCGGCCCAGCAACTGCCAGCTGTCGCCAGGGGGCATGCGCAGCTTCACGCCGGCCAGGTCGGCGGGCACGTTGATCTTCTTCTTCGTCTTCAGGCCGACGTGGCGCGTGCCGAAGAAGGTCGGGCCCAACACCTTCACCTTCAGCTGGTCTTCCACCATCTTCTTCATCTGCGCGCCCATGTCGCTGGCGAAGAACGCGGTGAGGTGGTTGGCATCTCGGAACAGGTAGGCCGAGGTCAGCAGCGACCAGGCCGGAATCTGCTTGGAGATGTCCTGCGGCGCGATGTTGCCCATCTCCAGGTTGTCGCGCTGCAACGCCACGAGCTCGGTGCCCTGGCGGAACAGCGTGGAGTTCAGGAACACCTCGATCTTGAAGTCCTTCTCCACGTCCTTCGCCAGCATCTTCATCATGTCCGCGCGGATGTCCTTGTCCGAGAACACGGCGGCAAAGCGCAGGTTGGGTTGGGCTTGCGCCCACGCGGGCAGGGCGACGGCGGCGGCCAGCGAAGCCCCTGCGCGCAGCGCGGAACGGCGGTTGAGTGGGAAGTTCATGGCAGATGTCTCCTGTTGTGGGTGGATGGCGGGGAAAAATGAACCAGGGCAATCAGATCGACGGCGCGGCGAGCCGCTCGACCACCGCGCGGATCGCGAGTTCGTAGCCGAACGGCCCGAAACCGCAGATCACACCGGTGGCCGCGAGCGACACCAGCGACTTCTGGTAGATCTCGTCGCGGCGGTGGATGTTGGTGATGTGGACTTCGGCCAGGGGCTGCGCCAGCGTCTTGAGCGCGTCGAGCAGCGGAATGGAGCGAAACGACAGGCCGGCCGGGTTGATGACCACGGCGGCGGCCTTTTCGCGCGCCTCCTGCACCCAGTCGACCATCACGCCTTCGTGGTTGGTCTGGCGGAATTCGCAAGGCATGCCCAGGGCATCGGTCACGCGGCGGCACAGCGCTTCGACTTGCGCCAGCGTGGTGCTGCCGTACAGCTGCGGTTCGCGCAGACCCAGCAGGTTGAGATTCGGGCCATTGAGGATGTAGATCGGCTGGGTCATGTTGAAAATCTCGGGGGCGTTGCGGATGCCGCGTGCTCCGCTTGGGCTTAGAGTGGTCGCCTCTGTGTGTCGTGTGGGGCGCGTTGGCGCCTGATGTGGACCCGATTCTTGGGCTGTGGTCGGAAACTGTTTCCGTTTTGGAAACCCTTTCCCCAATATGAAATTGAGCATGTTATGAGCCTTGCACTCGACCGGGGGTTGTCGCTCCTGGAACACCTCGCCGCCCACCCGGATGGCCTGCCGCTGGCGCTGATGGCCGCGGAGCTGGACATCCCGCTGAGCGCCTGCCACCGCCTGCTGGCCGAGCTGGAGCGGCGCGGTTATGTGCGCCAGAAGCGCAAGCAGGGCGACTACGTGCTCACGACCAAGGTGGTGTCGTTGGGGCTGGGTTACCTGAGCAACGCGGGCATCGTGGACATTGCCGACCCCTTGCTCTCGCGCCTGGCGCAGCGCTCGGGCGAGCTGGTGCGCCTGTCCATCGTCGACGGCGATCGGCTGACCTTCGTCGCGAAGTCGCAAGGCCCGCAACAAGGCCAGGGCCTGCGCTTCGACCCCGACATGGGCATGGACGCGCGCCTGTCCTGCACGGCCTCGGGGCACGCGTGGCTGTTGACCCAGAGCGACGAGCGCGCGCTCGAACTCGTCACCCGCCAGGGCTTTGGCACGCCCGCGGAATACGGCCCCAAGGCCCCCACGACGGTGAAGGCCTTGTTGGGTTTTCTGCACGCCGCGCGGGTGCGCGGTTATGCGCAGATCGACGAGGTGTTCGCGCCCGGCATGAGCGCGATGGCCGTGCCGGTGGTGCGGCGCCACGAGACGATTGGCGTCATCAGCATCGCCGGCCCGCGGGTGCGCCTGACGGCCGCGCGCATGCTCGACATCGCGCCCCTGTTGCTCGCGGCCGCGGCCGAACTCGGACCGATCAGCAGCACCTCCAGCCTGTTTGGCCGACCGCAGTTGGGCAAGGGCTGAGGCCTTGTAGGCCACAGCAGTTCGGGCGGGGGATGGACGCCTCCTGGGCGGCGGTTACTCATGGCCGTGTTCCACAACCCCCAGGCGTTCGCCATGAGCATGAAAGAAGCCACACCGCGCCAGTCACCGCAACCTCTCCCCGCCGGGGTTCCCATCCAACGTGTGCAAACGCCCTCATCGGCGAACGGCGCCCAGGCCGGGGCAGTGGCCGAACAATTCAAAAACCCGTCGGGTCCCTGGAACGCGTTGTGGCCTCGGGAAGGCACATCCAGCCGTCCCGTCGGAGAAGAAAAACCGAAGCCTTCCTGGTTGCAACGCCTGGCGAGATTCAAGCAAACCTTGTGACGCGCCATGCGGCGGCCGAGAGGCTCCTGAACACGCCCGAGGCAGAATTTCCCCCCTTCGTGGACCCGGAAGTGGACCCCGAGAGGGTCCCGCAGCCAGATGTGGATCGCAAGGTTCGGCTGCCATCATTTGGGGCGCCTTTGCGCGTTTCTGATGGCGGGATGCAACATCTGATCGCGGCGATCCAGGACGATGTCGATAGCAGGGCCTCCCGTTCGTCGTACGTTCAGGGGCCCATCCCGATGGGTTGCCCGGTTCCCCTTCAACCTCAGGAGACACACATGAAGTACATCGATGGATTCGCCGCCGCAGTGCCCGCCGCGAACAAGCAGCAGTACCTGGACCACGCCCGTTTTGCCAACCCCATCTTCAAAGAGCACGGCGCGCTCAGCGTCGCGGAATGCTGGGGTGACGACGTGCCCGAGGGCAAGCTCACCTCGTTCCCCATGGCCGTGCAGCGCAAGCCGGACGAAGTCGTGGTGTTTTCCTGGATCGCCTGGCCCTCGCGCGCGGCACGGGATGCCGGCATGAAGAAGTTCATGGAAGACCCGCGCGTGAAGGACATGAAGATGCCCTTCGACGGCGCGCGCATGATCTACGGCGGCTTCGAGGTGATCTACAACGAATGAGCGAGATCAGGGCTTTTGCTGCCGGTCGTGCTTGTTCCGCGCGATGCGGCGGCTGGCCTTGTCCTGCGCGCGCTCCATGCGCGCCGCTTCCTGGCCGGTGACTTTGCCATCGGCCTTCAGGCGGCCTTCCATGCGGTCGATGCGCTCCTGCCGCATCTCCATGTGCGCCTGCTCAGGGCGCGTGAGCTGGCCGGAGGCCACGCCCTGGTCGATGCGCTCGGCCTGGCGGTTTTCCCGGCGGTCCATGCGCAGGGCGTCGGTCTGCGCGTGGGCGGCCAGTGCACCCATTCCCGTGAAGGCCACAAGCCCGTGAACGAGCGCGCGGCGGATGTGGATGGCTTTCGGCATGGGGAAGGCTCCTTGCGGTGAGAGGTGCCAGGGCGAAACGCCTGGTGAACGCTTGAACCCACCCCGCCGCGCGGACTTATGCCGGGCGGCGCATGCCCCTCGATGCCACTCGGGCATTGCCTGCGGGGCGTAAGAGCGGCACGCTCGCGGGGTTCAACCGGCACATCGGCCCACCGAACCCCGCTTCACCCACCCATGGCCATCGACGACACCGCTCTCGCCCCCGTCATCGCCTCGCACCGCTTCGGCCTGAGCCAGCTCAGCCTGGCCAGCGTGGGCACGGACCCGCGCGCCTGGGTGCTCGGGCAATTCCGCCGCCCGTTGCTGTTCGACACCACCGGTCTGCCCGACAGCACCGCCGCGGCCGAACTCACGCGCCTGCTGCGCCAGCGCTCCGAGCCGCAGAGCGAAGAGCGCCAGCGCTTGCGCGACGGCAACCTGCTGTCGCTGCGCCGCCGTTGGCAGCACCAGATCGAAACCCCCACGCCGGTGTACGAGCGCTGGGTGATGTTCTGGGCCAACCACTTCACCGTGGCCGCCATCAAGAGCAGCACGGCGGGCATGGTGTGGCCGTTCGAGAACGAGGCCATCCGCCCGCACGCCACCGGCTCCTTCGCCACGTTGCTGCGCGCGGCCACGGTGCACCCCGGCATGTTGTTCTACCTGGACAACGCGCAATCCATCGGCCCCAACTCGCGCGCTGGGCAACGCCGCGCGCGCGGGCTCAACGAAAACCTCGCACGCGAACTGCTGGAGCTGCACACCGTGGGCGTGCGTGGCGGCTACACCCAGGCCGACGTGCGCGAACTCGCGCGCCTGCTCACCGGCTGGACCGCCGGGCGCGCGCCGCAGGACGAGGGCGTGCGCTTCCTGCCCGCGCTGCACGAACCCAGCAGCAAGACCGTACTGGGCCGCAGCTACCGCGAGGGACCGGAAGCGCTCGACGACGTGCTCAACGACCTCGCGCGCCACCCCGCCACCGCCGAGCACCTGGCCGACAAACTGGCGCGCCACTTCGTCGCCGACGATCCGCCGCCCGCGCTGGTGCAGGCCGTGGCACGCCGCTTTCGCGAGACCGACGGCGACCTGCTGCACACCGCCGAGGCGCTCTTCGGCCACGAGCAAGCCTGGGTGGCGCACCGGCCCGGCAAGGCGCGCCGGCCCGAAGAGATGTTGCTCTCGGCGCACCGCCTGCTGCAAATGCCCATGGGCACCCCCGCGCGCGAGATCGCCGCGCTCACCGCCATGGGCCAGCCGCTGGGCCGCGCGCCATCGCCGCAGGGCTGGCCCGATCGGCAAGACGACTGGCTCAGTCCCGATGCATTGCTCAAGCGCGTTGAATGGGCGGTCGCGATGGGCCGCAGCGCGGGCGCGCTGGCCGACGCGCGCCAGCTCGCCGAACTCGCCTGGGGGCCGACGCTCTCCAGCGAGACCCGCACCCAGATCGCCCGCGCCGAGAGTGGCGCGCAAGCCCTTGCGCTGCTGCTGGCCAGCCCCGAGTTCCAGCGCCGCTGAGCGACCTTGCACGGAGCACGTTCATGACACCAACCCATACCTCCACGACCCCCACCCGCCGCCGCTGGCTGCAGGCTGCCGGCGCCGGCCTGCTGCTCACAAGCCCGGGCCTGCGCATGGCCTTCGCCGCCAGCCCGCAGGCACGCGGCAAACTGGTCGTGGTGATGCTGCGCGGCGCGCTCGACGGCCTGGCCGCCGTGCCCGCCGTGGGCGATCCGCAGTGGTCCACCCTGCGCCCACCCAACCC
>NZ_SCML01000045.1 GCF_005503365.1 Hydrogenophaga sp. 2FB | reverse complement strand
CCACCACCCGCACCTGTGCCCGCACCACCACCGCCCGCCGCCCAACTGCCGCCACCAGCCCTCGTGTCGCACGCGGTCTCGCCGCACGACTACCGCAAGGACGGCGCGCGCCACATCTACGGGCAGAACGGCCACCGCATCTACAAAGGGAAAATGCCGCCCTTGATGCACGCCGTGGGCGTGTTGCAGGTCTACGTGGACAGCCGGGGCAATGTGGGCAACATCAGCTGGATGCGCGCACCGAGCCACGTGCCCGACGTGATGCGCGAGATCGAGCGCACCGTGCGCGCGGCCGCTCCCTTCCCCGCGCCGCTGCGCATGGGCGGGGTGACCTACACCGAGGTCTGGCTGTGGGACAAGAGCGGCCACTTCCAGCTCGACACGCTGACCGAGGGTCAGCGCGACAAGTGAAGTGATGTGACGCGCCCCCCCAAAAAACCCGCCTCGGCGGGTTTTTTGTTGCGCCTTCAGCTGCCCCGGTACGTCGAGTAACTCCACGGACTCACCAGCAGCGGCACGTGGTAGTGCTGGTCGGCGTGGGCCACGCCGAAATCGAGCGACACGCGGTTGAGGAAGTTGGGCTCGGGCAGGGCCACACCCTTGGCCGCGAAGTAGCCCTTCACGTCAAACACCAGCCGGTAGGTGCCGACCTTCAGGTTGGTGTTGTCGTACAGCGGCCCGTCCGGGTTGCGCCCATCCGCGTTCAACGTGAACCGCTTGACCAGCGTGGCCTGATCGCCATGGGTGGTGTGCAGTTCCACCACCATGCCCGCCGCGGGACACCCGTGCATCGTGTCCAGAACATGTGTGCTCAAGCCCATGGGTCGCTTCCTTCCAGTGATTGATGGTCGACCGAAAGTGTATACACTTTTTGTTTTTCTGGATATGATGACCCGCATGGAAACCTCCAGCACCCTGCACATTGTCGAGTCGCTCACACGCGCCATCGTGGAGCACCGCCTGCACCCGGGCACCAAGCTGGCCGAGCAGAAACTGGCCGATCACTTCGGGGTGTCGCGCACGCTGGTTCGCCAGGCCTTGTTCCAGCTCTCCCAGAACCGGTTGATCCGGCTGGAGCCTGCGCGCGGCGCCTTCGTGGCCACGCCCTCGGTGCAGGAAGCACAACAGGTGTTTGCCGTGCGCCGCATGCTCGAGGTGGAGATGACGCGCGCCTTCGCGAAAACGGTGACCAACGCCAAGCTCAAGGCCCTGCGCGAACACGTGGCACAGGAAAAGCTCGCCGTCACCAACGAAGACGTGGCCGGCCGCACAGAGTTGCTGGGCGACTTCCACGTGCGCATGGCCGAACTCATGGGCAACCAGGTGCTGGCCGAGCTCTTGCGCGAACTCATTTCGCGCTGCGCATTGATCACGCTCATGTACCAGAGCAACCAGGCCGCCGAACACTCCAGCGAAGAACACGCCGAGATCGTCAGAGCGCTGACCGCGCGCGACGAAGAGCTGGCCGTGCGCCTGATGAACGAACACTTGCTGCACGTGGAGGAAAACCTCACGTTCGACCGCAAGTTGCCCTTGAACGACATCTCCCTCGCCTTGTCATGACCTACGACTCCACGCGCGACTACCCGCGCGACCTGGCCGGCTACGGCCGCGACGTTCCCCATGCCCGCTGGCCCAACGGCGCGCGCATCGCCGTGCAGTTCGTTCTGAACTACGAAGAAGGTGGCGAAAACAGCGTGCTGCATGGCGACGACGCGTCCGAACAATTCCTCTCGGAAATGTTCAACCCCGCGGCCTACCCCGCGCGCCACATCAGCATGGAAGGCATCTACGAGTACGGCTCGCGCGCCGGCGTGTGGCGAATCCTGCGCGAGTTCGAAAAACGCGGCCTGCCGCTCACGGTGTTCGGCATCGCCACCGCGCTGCAGCGCAGCCCCGACGTGACCGCCGCGTTCGTGGAACTGGGCCACGACATCGCCTGCCATGGCTTCAAGTGGATCCACTACCAGAACGTGGACGAAGCGACCGAACGCTCGCACATGGCGCAGGCCATGCAGCTCATCGAGGAACTCACCGGCAGCCGCCCACTGGGCTGGTACACCGGGCGCGACAGCCCCAACACGCGCCGACTGGTGGCCGACTTCGGCGGCTTCGAATACGACAGCGACTACTACGGCGACGACCTGCCCTTCTGGATGAAAGTGCGCAAGACCGACGGCAGTGACGCGCACCAGCTCATCGTGCCCTACACGCTGGACTGCAACGACATGCGCTTCGCGCTGCCGCAGGGCTATTCGCACGCCGATCCGTTCTTCCAGTACCTGAAGGACACCTTCGACGCGCTCTACGCCGAAGGCGATCCCAACGGCCTGGACCGCCCCAAGATGATGAGCATCGGCATGCACTGCCGCCTGCTCGGGCGGCCCGGGCGCATCACCGCGCTGCAGCGTTTCCTGGACCACATCCAGCAGCACGAGCAGGTGTGGGTGGCGCGGCGCATCGACATCGCGCGCCACTGGAAAACCGCGCACCCCCTGTCCTCCACCTGAACACGCCGCCCGAGGCCGCCGCCATGCCCATCACCCTGGAACAACTCAACCGTGCGTCGCTGCCCGAGGCCACGCAGATGCTCGATGGTCTCTACGAGCATTCGCTGTGGATCGCAGAGCAGGCCTTGGCGCAACGCCCGTTCGCCTCGCTGGCCGCGCTCAAGCATGCGATGGTGACGGTGCTCGAAAAGGCCGGCGTGGACGCGCAACTCGCCCTCATCCGCGCTCACCCGGAACTCGCGGGCAAGGCCATGGTGAGCAACTCGCTCACGGCCGAATCGACCCACGAGCAGACCAAGGCGGGCCTGACGAATTGCACGCCGGACGAGTTCGCGCACATCCAGCAACTCAACGCGCAATACAACGCGAAGTTCGGTTTTCCCTTCATCCTCGCGGTGCGAGGCCCGCGCGGCCTGGGCCTGGCCAAGCGCGAGATCATCGCCACCTTCGAACGCCGTCTGGGCAACCCGGTGGACTTCGAACGCGCGGAGTGCCTGCGCAACATCCACCGCATCGCGGAGATCCGGCTCAACGACAAGTTCGGCTTTGAGCCCACGGTGGGCAACGCTGTCTGGGACTGGCACGAAGATTTGTCACGCCACAGCGATCCGGGGTTTGCCGAGCAGGGGCAGTTGACGGTGACGTATCTGACCGATGCGCACCGGGCTTGCGCGGCCGATCTGGTGGCGCGCATGCGCGAATGCGGGTTTGATGAGGTGGGCGTGGATGCGGTGGGGAACGTCGTGGGCCGATACCGCGCTGGCCCCCTGCCAGAGGGACAGGGAGCAAAGACACTGCTCACCGGAAGCCACTACGACACGGTGAGAAACGGCGGGAAGTACGACGGGCGCCTGGGCATTTTCGTGCCCATGGCCTGCGTGCAGCAGTTGCATGCGGCGGGCGAGCGCCTGCCCTTCGACTTCGAGGTCGTGGGCTTTGCCGAAGAAGAAGGCCAGCGCTACAAAGCGACCTTCCTCGGCTCGGGCGCGCTCACCGGCCACTTCAACCCCGGGTGGCTCGACCAGCAGGATGCCGACGGCGTCTCCATGCGCCAGGCCATGCAGCACGCCGGCCTGCCTGCCTCGCTGGACGCGATCGACACCTTGAAACGGGACCCATCGAAGTACCTCGGCTTTGTCGAAGTGCACATCGAACAAGGGCCGGTGCTCAACGAGATGGACCTGCCGCTCGGCGTGGTCACCTCCATCAACGCCAGCGTCCGTTACCTGTGCGAAGCCATCGGCATGGCGAGCCACGCCGGCACCACGCCCATGGACCGACGGCGCGACGCCGCCAGCGCCGTGGCCGAACTCGCGCTCTACGCCGAGCAACGCGCCATGGCCGACGGGGATTCGGTGGCCACCATCGGCATGCTGCAAGTGCCCGGTGGTTCGATCAACGTGGTGCCCGGGCGCTGCCTGTTTTCGCTCGACCTGCGCGCGCCCAGCAATGCGCAGCGCGATGCGCTGGAGCAAGACATCCTCGCGCGCTTGCGCGCCATCTGCGAGCGCCGCGGCATTGGCCTGAAAACCGAAGAGACCATGCGCGCGGCCGCCGCGCCCAGCGCACCCGAATGGCAGGCCCGCTGGGAGAACGCGGTGAATGCCCTGGGCGTGCCGCTGCACCGCATGCCCAGCGGCGCGGGCCACGACGCGATGAAGCTGCACGAGGTGATGCCACAGGCCATGCTGTTCGTGCGCGGCCTCAACAGCGGCATCAGCCACAACCCGCTGGAGTCCACCACCAACGACGACATGGAACTCTGTGTGAACGCCTTCTCGCACCTGCTCGACCAACTCGCCACTGAACACAAGAACTGAAGCACATGACCACCGACCAACAACTCGACGCCTGGATCGACGCCCACTTCGACGAGGAAGTGCGCTTCCTGCAAGAACTCGTGCGCGTGCCCACCGACACGCCGCCCGGCAACAACGCACCGCACGCCGAGCGCACGGCCGAATTGCTCGCGGCCATGGGCCTCAACGCCGAAAAGCACGCCGTGCCAGCCGACGAGGTGCAAGCCGCCGGCCTGGAGACCATCACCAACCTGATCGTGCGCCGCCCCTACGGCGCGGGCCGCACCATCGCCCTCAACGCCCACGGTGACGTGGTGCCGCCCGGCGAAGGCTGGACGCACGACCCCTACGGCGGCGAGATCGTGGAGGGCAAGATCTACGGCCGCGCCACGGCGGTGAGCAAGTGCGACATCGCCAGCTTCACCTTCGCCATCCGCGCGCTCGAATCCTTGAACGCAAAGCTCGCGGGCGGCGTGGAGCTGCACGTGACCTACGACGAGGAGTACGGCGGCGAAGTCGGCCCCGACTGGCTGCTGAACAAAGGCCTCACCAAGCCCGACCTGATGATCGCCGCCGGCTTCAGCTACCAGGTGGTGGTGGCGCACAACGGCTGCCTGCAACTCGAAGTGACGGTGCACGGCGACATGGCGCACGCCGCCATTCCCGACAGCGGCACCGACGCGCTGCAAGGCGCCACGCACATCCTCAACGCGCTGTACCAGCTCAACGCGGACTACCTCCAGGTCACGTCCAGCGTCGAAGGCATCACCCACCCCTACCTCAACGTCGGCCAGATCAGCGGTGGCACCAACACCAACGTGATCCCCGGCAAGGTGGTGCTCAAGGTCGACCGGCGCATGATCCCCGAAGAGGACCCCGCCGAGGTGGAAGCCGCATTGCGCAGCACCATCGAGCAGGCCGCGGCCAGCTTCAAGCCACCGCGCGGCGGCAAGGACCTCAAGGTCGACGTGCGCCGCATCCTGCTCGCGCGCGCCATGAAGCCGCTGCCCGGCAACCAGCCGCTGGTGAAGGCGATCCAGAAGCACGGCCAGGCCGTGTTCGGCGAAGCGATTCCGGCCGTGGGCACGCCGCTCTACACCGACGTGCGCCTGTACGTCGAGCGCGGCATCCCCGGCGTGATCTACGGCGCGGGCCCCCGCACGGTGCGCGAATCGAACGCCAAGCGCGCCGACGAGCACCTGCAGCTCGACGACCTCAAGCGCGCCACCAAGGTGGTTGCGCGCACGCTGTTCGACCTGCTGCAGCCGACCTGAATCATCCCTGAAACACCACGCCCAGGACGGCGTGGCGGCGTGCGGCGCGTGACACAATGGCTGCGCATTCACGCCTCCTGGAGACAACATGACCCCTGCTGAACAAGCCCTGCGCGACGCCGCGTTCGAATACCACCGCACGCCCTCCCGCGGCAAGATTGCCGTCACCCCCACCAAGCCTTTGTCCAACCAGCGCGATCTGTCGCTGGCCTACTCCCCTGGCGTGGCCTACCCGTGCCTGGCCATCGAGGCCGACCCGGCCCTGGCGGCCGAGTACACCTCGCGCGGCAACCTGGTCGGCGTGATCACCAACGGCACCGCCGTGCTCGGCCTGGGCGACATCGGCCCGCTGGCCGCCAAGCCGGTGATGGAAGGCAAGGGCTGCCTGTTCAAGAAGTTCGCCGGCATCGACGTGTTCGACATCGAACTGGACGAGAAGGACCCGGACAAGCTGGTCGAGATCATCGCCGCGCTCGAGCCCACGCTGGGCGGCATCAACCTCGAAGACATCAAGGCGCCCGAGTGCTTCTACATCGAGAAGAAGCTGCGCGAGCGCATGGGCATTCCGGTGTTCCACGACGACCAGCACGGCACCGCCATCATCTCGGCCGCCGCCCTGCTCAACGGCCTGGAGCTGGTGGGCAAGGACATCGGCGCGGTCAAGCTCGCGGTGAGCGGCGCGGGTGCTGCCGCCATCGCCTGCCTGGACGTGATGGTCGGCCTGGGCGTGAAGCGCGAGAACATCTACGTCTGCGACTCTAAGGGCGTGGTGTACGAAGGCCGGCCCGGCGGCTATGACGAATCGAAGGCGCGCTATGCGCACCAGACCAACAAGCGCACGCTGGCCGACGCGGTCGACGGCGCCGACGTGTTCCTCGGCTGCTCGGCACCCGGCGTGCTCACCGCCGAGATGATGAAGACCATGGCGGCCAAGCCCATCGTGCTGGCGCTGGCCAACCCCGAGCCGGAAATCCGGCCCGAACTGGCCAAGGCGGTGCGGCCCGACTGCATCATCGCCACCGGTCGCAGCGATTACCCGAACCAGGTCAACAACGTCCTGTGCTTCCCGTACATCTTCCGCGGCGCGCTCGACTGCGGCGCAACGCGCATCACCGAAGAAATGAAGCTGGCTTGCGTGCGCCAGATCGCCGACCTGGTGAAGAGCGAGACCAGCGAGGAAGTGGCCAGCGCCTATGCCGGCCAGGACCTGAGCTTCGGCCCGGACTACCTGATCCCCAAGCCCTTCGACTCGCGCCTCATTCTTCGCATCGCGCCGGCCGTGGCGCAAGCGGCGGCCGATTCCGGCGTGGCCACGCGCCCCATCACCGACATGGACGCGTACCGCCAGCAGCTCGGCCGCTTCGTCTACCAGACCGGCATCCTGATGCAGCCGATCTTCAACGCGGCCAAGGCCCAGCCCAAGAAGGCGCGCGTGGCCTACTCGGACGGTGAAGACGAGCGCGCGCTGCGCGCGGCGCAGATGGCGATCGACGACCAGCTCGCCACGCCCATCCTGATCGGCCGCCCGGCGGTGATCGAAGCGCGCATCGCCAAGGCGGGCCTGCGCATGAAGCTCGGCGTGGACGTGGAGAACGTCAACCCCGAAGACGACCCACGCTTCCGCCAGTACTGGGAGCACTACCACCACGTCATGGGCCGCCATGGCGCCACGCCCGAAGTGGCCAAGGCCGCCGTGCGCCGCTCCAACACCATCATCGGCTCGCTCATGCTCTCGCTGGGCGATGCGGATGCGTTGATCTGTGGTCTGGTCGGTGGCTACATGACGCACCTCGACCGCATCGACAACGTGCTGGGCCGCCGCAAAGGTGCCAGCCTGTACGCCTCGGTCAACGCGCTCATGACCAACCGCGGGCCGGTGTTCATCGCCGACACCTACGTCAACGAAGAGCCCAGCGCCGAAGAGCTGGCCGAGATCGCCTGGATGGCCGCGCAGGAGGTGCAGCGCTTCGGCCTGCCGGCCAAGGTGGCCTTCCTCTCCCATTCGAGCTACGGTTCGAGCAAACGGCCTTCCGCGCGCAAGATGGCGCAGGCGCGCGACCTGTTCGTGGCCGCGCACCCCGAGATCGAATGCGACGGTGAACTGCACGGCGACGCCGCGCTGCAACCCGAGATCCGCGCCGCCTACCTCGCCGACACCACCCTCACCGGCTCGGCCAATCTGTTGATCTGCCCCAACCTGGACGCGGCCAACATCCTTTACAACGTGATGAAGACCACCGCCAGCGGCGGCGTCACCGTGGGCCCGATCCTGATGGGCGCGGCCGGCACGGTGCACATCCTCACGCCGGCCGCCACCGTGCGGCGTGTGCTGAACATGACCGCGCTGGCCGCTGCCAGTTCGCACGGTGCGGTGGCCAAGAGCTGACCGCTCTCGCATCACCACAAAGGGACGCTTCGGCGTCCTTTTTTTTGGCCTGCATTTTTCGTTTGTGCTTCTGGCCTGCACTTCTCGTCTGCACCTCGCGGGCACGTGGACGGGTGGCGTTCTGCTCCGCGGGTGTCCCCCGCCGGCTGGAGCCGGCTCCTCCTTTACCCCGCTGCGCAGAACGCCACCCGCCCCCGCGCCAGAAGGAACGGTGGCACGAACACTTTCTGTGCGCAAGGAGGTCATCGGTGGCCATGGGGTACGGCGTAGCGGGGTAAAGGGGGAGACGGCTCCAGCCGTCGGAGGACACCCGCGGAGCCGTGCCCCGTGGCCACCGATGACCGGAGCCTGAGGGAAAGGGCAAAGACACAAGACAAAACCACTGGTCAGAAATCGGGTTTCCCCTAGGCCTCGCCCCATACGATCGTAAACATAATTTGTATACAGTTTCTGCATGCATTAACCCCGTTCACGCCCCCTGAAGGAGTTCCGATGGCCACGTCCACCACCCATCCATGCGATGAAGTCCTGCCCGCCGGCAAGCTCACCGCGCTCGGCCTGCAACACGTGCTGGTGATGTACGCCGGCGCGGTTGCGGTGCCACTGATCGTCGGGCGCGCGCTCAAGCTCAGCCCCGAGCAGGTGGCCATGCTGATCTCGGCCGACCTGTTCTGCTGCGGCCTGGTCACGCTGATCCAGGCGCTGGGCGCCACACAATGGTTCGGCATCAAGCTGCCGGTGATGATGGGCGTGACCTTCGCCTCCGTCGCGCCCATGGTGGCCATGGCCAACAGCAACCCCGGTGTGCAGGGCGCGGGCCTGATCTTCGGCTCCATCATCGGCGCGGGCGTGGTCTCCATCCTGATCGCGCCCATCGTGAGCCGCATGCTGCGCTTCTTCCCGCCCGTGGTCACCGGCACCATCATCGCGGTGATCGGCATCAGCCTCATGCGCATCGGCATCAACTGGATCTTCGGCAACCCCTTCGGCCCGACCGCGCCCAGCATCCCCAACCCCGAACACCTGCAATGGCTCGACGCCGCCAGACAGGCCGCCGCCAGCGGCGCATTGCCCGACGTGCCCAAGGGCATGGCCATCGTGGGCAGCGTGCCCAACCCGGCCTACGCGCAGGGCGCGCACATCGTCATCGCCGCCATCGTGCTCGCCGCCATCCTGCTGATCGCGAAGTACGCCAAGGGCTTCATCGCCAACATCTCGGTGCTGCTGGGCATCGTCATCGGCGGCGTGATCGCCACCGCCACCGGCCTCATGAACTTCGACAAGGTCGGCAAGGCCAACTGGTTCGACCTCGTGCTGCCGTTCGAGATCGCCACCCCGGTCTTCGACCCCATCCTCATCCTCACCATGAGCCTGGTGATGATCGTCGTCATGATCGAATCCACCGGCATGTTCCTCGCGCTGGCTGACATGACCGAGCGCAAGATCGACCAGAAGGCCCTCACCGCCGGCCTGCGCACCGACGGCCTGGGCACGCTTCTCGGCGGCATCTTCAACACCTTCCCCTACACCAGCTTCTCGCAGAACGTGGGCCTGGTCGGCGTCACCGGCGTCAAGAGCCGCTTCGTCTGCGTGGCCGGCGGCATCATCCTCATCGTGCTCGGCCTGCTGCCCAAGATGGCCGCGCTGGTCGAGTCGCTGCCCACCTTCGTGCTCGGCGGCGCGGGCCTGGTGATGTTCGGCATGGTCGCGGCCACCGGCATCCGCATCCTGGCTGGCGTGGACTACAAGGGCAACCGCAACAACCTCTTCATCGTCGCCGTCTCCATCGGCTTCGGCATGATCCCGCTGGTGGCACCCAACTTCAAACAGTGGATGCCGCACGCCATCCACCCGCTGATCGAGTCGGGCATCCTGCTGGCCTCCCTCAGCGCCGTCGCGCTCAACCTGTACTTCAATGGCGGCCGGGGCGACACCGCCGCATCCGTCGAAGCCGCCAGGCACGCCGAGGCGCACTGAGCGCCAGGGGCCACCAGGCCCAACATGGTGCAAGCCCCGATGTGGGGCGCACCGTTTCAGGGTTAGTCTTGATGACGTGAAAACCCGAACGCACAAGAATCTGTATACACATTCTGTGCTCAAAAGGCGCCTCGGCGCCTTTTTTGACGTGGGGTGCCTGTTGGCACCTTTATTGCTGACCATCCTGGCACGTCGGGGGCCTCGCACCCTGCAAACCCAGCCATCACAGGAGAACCTATGAGCAAGCGCCACTTCATCAAGACCACCGCTGCCATCCTCGCGGCCGCCGCCTTCGGCAGCAGCGCCCATGCGCAGACGCCCATCAAGTTCCAACTCGACTGGCGTTTCGAAGGTCCTGCCGCGTTGTTCCTGCAATCCGCTGCCAAGGGCTACTACAAGGCCGCTGGCCTGGACGTGACCATCGACGCCGGCAACGGCTCGGGTGGCACCGTGACCCGCGTGGCCTCGGGCACGTACGACATGGGCTTTGCCGACGTGGCCGCGCTTATGGAATTCCACGCCAACAACCCGGACGCACCCAACAAGCCGGTGGCCGTGATGATGGGCTACAACAACACGCCGGCCGCCGTGCTCGCACTGAAGAAAAGCGGCATCACCAAACCGGCCGACCTCTCGGGCAAAAAGCTGGGCGCGCCCGTGTTTGACGCCGGCCGCAAAGGTTTCCCGGTGTTCCAGAAGGCCAACAACATCGGCAACGTGGCCTGGACCTCGATGGACCCGCCGCTGCGCGAAACCATGCTGGTGCGCGGCGACATCGACGCCATCACCGGCTTCTCCTTCACCTCGCTGCTCAACCTGGAAGCGCGCGGTGTGAAAACCGAAGACGTGGTGATCCTGCCCTTCGCGGACTATGGCGTGAAGCTGTACGGCAACGCCATCATCGCGTCGCCCAAGCTCATCAAGGAAAACCCCGCCGCCGTGAAAGCCTTCCTGACCGCCTTCGCCAAGGGCGCCAAGGAAGTCATGGCCAACCCGGCCGCCACCATCGAGACGGTGAAGGCGCGCGACGGCATCATCAACGTGCCGCTGGAGACCCGCCGCCTGGCGCTGGCCATCGACTCCGTGGTCGCGAGCCCCGACGCACGCAAGGAAGGCTTCGGTCAGATCAATCCGGCCCGACTCTCGCTGATGGCATCCCAGGTGTCGGACGCCTACGGCACCAAGACCCGTGTCGACCCCGCCGCGATCTGGAACGGCACCATGCTGCCCTCGGCCGCCGACCTCAACGTGCTGCCGCCGGCGAAGAAGTAAGAACGCGCCCAGACCGGCCACTGGCCCCAAGCCAGCCACCCCAGGGCGGCTGGCTTTTTTTCAGGACCATCGACCCCATGCAAGAAGCCCCCAGAGACACCAGCGGCCAGCCCTTCGTCGACTTCGACCAGGTCTGGCTGGCCTACAACGACGAGTTGCTCGCCCAGAACGTCTTCGCGGTGGAAGACATCAACCTCAAGGTCCAGCGCGGTGAATTCATCGCCATCGTCGGCCCCTCGGGTTGTGGCAAGTCCACTTTCATGAAACTCGCCACCGGGCTGAAGATGCCCAGCCGGGGCAAGATCCGCATCGATGGCCAGCCCGTCACCGGACCGCTGAAGATTTCGGGCATGGCGTTTCAGGCACCCTCGCTGCTGCCCTGGCGCACGACGCTGGACAACGTGCTGCTACCGCTGGAAATCGTCGAGCCCTACCGCAGCCAGTTCAAGGACCGGCGCAAGGAATTTGAGGAGCGCGCGAAGAAGCTGCTGGCCAGCGTGGGCCTGGGTGGCATGGAGAAAAAGTTTCCCTGGGAACTCTCGGGCGGCATGCAGCAACGCGCCAGCATCTGCCGCGCGCTGATCCATGAGCCCAAGATGCTGCTGCTCGACGAGCCCTTCGGCGCGCTCGATGCGTTCACGCGCGAAGAGCTCTGGTGCACGCTGCGCGACCTGTGGGAGGCGCAGCGCTTCAACGTCATCCTGGTCACGCACGATCTGCGCGAATCGGTCTTTCTCGCCGACACGGTGTATTGCATGAGCAAGAGCCCGGGCCGCTTCGTGGTGCAACGCGAGATCGCGATCCCGCGCACGCGCGAACTCGAGGTGACCTACACCAAGGAGTTCTCCGACACCGTCCTGGAACTGCGCGGCCACATCGGAGCGATGCGCAAGGCCGGTACCGTGATCCACCAATAAGCGAGCATCAACACACCATGCACAACAAACAACTGGAACGCTGGTCGCCGTTCATCCTGCTGGTCGGCATCGTCGTCCTCTGGGAACTCATCACGCGCGGCTTCGGCGTGTCCGAATTCATCTTCCCCAGCCCCTCGCGCATCTGGGAACAGACGCTGGAGCACAAGGTCACCATCCTGGGCCATGCCTGGCGCACCTACTGGGTCACCATGGCCGGCTTCGGCATCGCCATTGTGGTCGGCGTGCTGCTGGGTTTTCTGATCGGCAGCTCGCGCCTGGCGTACGCCGCGGTCTACCCGCTCATGACGGCCTTCAACGCGCTGCCCAAGGCGGCCTTCGTGCCGATCCTGGTGGTGTGGTTCGGCATCGGCGCGGGTCCGGCCATCCTCACGGCCTTCCTGATCTCGTTCTTCCCCATCATGGTGAACATCGCCACCGGCCTGGCCACGCTGGAGCCCGAGCTGGAAGACGTGTTGCGCGTGCTGGGCGCCAAGCGATGGGACGTGTTGATGAAGGTCGGCCTGCCGCGCTCCCTGCCCTACTTCTTCGGCTCGCTCAAGGTCGCGATCACGCTGGCCTTCGTGGGCACCACCGTGTCCGAGATGACGGCATCGAACGAAGGCATCGGCTACCTGCTGATCTCGGCCGGTTCGTCGATGCAGATGGGCCTGGCCTTCAGCGGTCTGCTGGTGGTGGGCGTGATGGCGATGGCGATGTACGAACTCTTCAGCTACGTCGAGAAGCACACCACGGGTTGGGCACACCGCGGTTCGCAGGGCACATGAGCCCCGAACTGGTCACGAAGCACCTGCGCCGCGCCAACGACGTCGCGCGGCGTGCTGCCAGCATGGGACGCCACCCGTTTGGCGCGCTGCTGGTCGCACCCGATGGCGAGACCGTGTTGGCCGAGCAAGGCAACATCAATACGGTAAACCACGCGGAGTCGACGCTGGCTCGCATGGCGGCCGACAACTATCCCGGTGAATACCTCGCGCGCTGCACGTTGGTCACCACCTTCGAGCCGTGTGCCATGTGCACCGGCACGATTTACTGGGCCAACATCGGGCGCGTGGTCTACGGGGCCAGCGAAGAGGCCTTGCTCGCGCTGACCGGCAGCCACGAAGAGAACCCCACCTTGTCATTGCCCTGCCGTGAGGTGCTTTCGCGGGGGCAGAAGTCGATTGAGGTGATGGGCCCGGTGCCTGAGCTCGAAGCCGAGATGCTGGAGCCGCATCAAGGGTTCTGGGCTGCTCGCTGAGGTCTTCTCCGAGGGGCTCCGGTCATCGGCGACCACGGGGTACGGCTCCGCGGGTGTCCCCCGACGGCTGGAGCCGTCTCCTCCTTTACCCCGCTGCGCCGTACCCCATGATCACCAATGACCTCGTTGGTGCTCAAGCAGTGGATGAGTTTCGCCTCATGGCCACCGACAACCTAGTTGTTTTCAACCGTTGCGGCGCCACCGTTTCCTCTGCGCATGGGTGGGTGGCGTTCTGCGCAGCGACGTAAAGGAGGAGGCGGCCTCCCGCCGCCGGGGGACAGTCGCGGAGCAGAGCGCCGCACGCCCATGCGCCAGCGAGGTACAGGCCAGGAACTCAGCGATGCACCTCCACCTCATCAGCACCCGTCAACAAACCCATCAACTTCCGACGAATCAGAATCCCCGGCCGGTCAGAGTCCATCGAATACTCCACCCCCCGCCGACGCAGATCCACCACCGCATCCGGGTCGGTCGACTCCAGAATGTCCTTGTCTTCCCGCGTGATCTCGTCGTCGAAGTCGATCAACATCTGCGCCGGGCAATCCGCTTCCGTGTCGTTGCGAAACAGCCATTGGCACAACTGCATGCGGCCGTCGTCAATGGGCGTGAACGCGTTGATGATGATGTGGCGAATGCCACTGGGGTACTCGATGTCCAGCCGCCGTGAAAACGGCTGGTAGTAGGCGTTGCGCATGTGCCGCTGCGTGATCGCGTCCTTCACGCCGCTGATGCGCTGGAAGCGCTCCGGGTTCGCGGCGTCGATCACCGTCTCGGCGTAAAAGCCAGTGTCGTTCTCCACCAGTTCGTACTTGCTCGGTGCCGGTGATGCCGCCACCCCGAAGGTGGCGCGGTGCACGAAGCTGAAGTGCGAGTTGTCGAAGGAGTTTTCCAGCGCGCGCACCGGGCTTGTGTTCCAGGTCTCGTAGAACTGGAAGATCGTGCGCCAGCCTTCGGCCGCGAACTCGGGGATCAACGGAATGTCCGCCACCGGGTCTTCCAGTGCCACCCAGGCGTAACCGTAGCGCGCCGTGCAGTGGTAGGCCTTGGTACCGTAGTCCTTCGGAATCTCGCGATCCGGCGGGTACTGCGGAATCATCACCACGCGACCGCTGCGGTTGTAGACCCAGCCGTGGTAACCACACTGGATGTTGCCGCCCTTGCACCAACCCTTGCTGAGCTTCGCGGTGCGGTGGCAACAACGGTCCTTCAACGCGGCGGGTTCGCCGTGCTCGTCGAGAAAGAGAACGATGTTTTCACCGAGCAGGGTGAAAGGCTTGGGGCCGTCTGCCAGCATCGTCAGCGGCATGACGGCGTGCCAGTAACGGCGGAAGACGGGCTGTTGGGTGACCAGCATGGGAAGGCGCTCCTGAAAGAAATGGCTTGAGGGATCTCAAGAGCAATTTCCCGCCCCGCATGGCGCGGAGTTGAACGCTTCTACTCTGAGCCTGAATGCTAGCAAAAGGCAGGCCACGGCCACGCACCGTTTTGAAGACTGTGCGCTGGCACGGCTCGTGCGTACGGGCCCTGCGCAGAGTAGAAGCGTTCAGCGAGTGCCACGCCACCCGCCCGGAAATTGCTCTTGTACGTCTCCCATGGCCACGCGGCTGCTGGGGGTTGAAACAGGTCCATTCCACCGGAGCCTTGCCATGCAACGCCGTCATTTCCTCGCCTCTTCAGCTGCCGCCGCGTCGGCACTCGCCGCCCCCTCCGTCTGGGGCCAGGGCGCGCCCAAACCCACGCCCATCAAGTTCACGCTGGACTTCCGCATCACCGGCCAGACCGCGCCCTTTTTTCTCGCGCAAAGCCGCGGCTACTACAAGGACGAAGGCCTGGACGTGAGCATCGACGTCGGGGCGGGTTCCGTCGCCTCCATCACGCGCATCGCCAGCGGCGTTTACCAGATGGGCCTGGGCGACATCAGCTCCTTGATCGAATTCCAGGCCACGCAATCCGGCACGCCTTTGGTGCAGGCGGTGTACCAGTACTACAACCGCGCACCATTCGCCATCATCGGCCGCAAGGACCGCGGCATCACCACCGACTTCCGCAGCCTCGAAGGCAAGAAGATCGCGGCGGCCGCCGTCGAATCCACGCGCCGAGCCTGGCCCCTGGTGGCGCGCAAGTTGGGCGTGAAAGACAACTTCTTCCAGTGGTCCACCACCGACTTCGCCTCGCGCGACAACGTCGTCGTGCGCGGCGACGTGGACGGCGCGACCTACTTCCACGACTCGGCCGTCTCGCTGTTCGCGCGCATGAAGCTCGACGAACTCGCCATCCTGGAATACACCAGCGCCGGCGTGAACCTGTATGGCAACGCCATCCTCGCTAGCAACGCCATGACCACACAGAACCCCGCCGCCGTGGCCGGCTTCCTGCGCGCCACCAACCGCGCCATCCAAGAGAGCATGGCCGATCCCGCCGCGGCCATCGCCGCCACCAAGCTGCGCGAACCCATCCTGAACGAAGCGGTGGAGCTGGAGCGCTGGCGCATCACGCAGCGCTACATTGCCGCGGCCGACACGCGCAGCCACGGCCTGGGTGACGTGTTCAAGCGCACGCTGGAGCAACAGGTGGATGAAGTCGTCGACGTGTACGGCCTCAAGGTGCGTCCGGGCGTGGAAGGCCTGTTCAACCGCGCCATGCTGCCCACCCGGACCGACCGCACGGTGAAGGCATGACAACGCTGTTGAGCGAGCGCGACGGCACCTACCTCCGCCAGGCCATCGGTTGGGCGCAGGTGGCGCGCGAGCGCGGCAACCGCCCATTCGGCGCGGTGGTGGTGTCCGACGACGGTCGCGTGCTCGCCGAAGCCTGGTGCAACACCAGCGAAACCGGCGACTGCACGGGCCACGCCGAGACCAACGCGGTGCGCCAACTCAGCCCCGTGGTGGACCGAGAGACGCTCTCGCGCGCCACGCTCTATTCGTCGGCCGAGCCCTGCGTGATGTGCGCGGGCGCGATCTTCTGGAGCAACATCGGGCGCGTGGTGTACGGCATCGACGCGGTGCGCCTGCGCGTGTTCCGCGGCGAACACGCCGAGCAACGCGATGCCGAACTGTCGTGCCGCGACGTGTTCAATGCCTCGCCGCATGCCATCGAGTGCATCGGACCGGCGATGGTGGACGAAGCGAGCGAGCCACACCGCGGTTTCTGGAAGGTCTGACCCATCCGGCCCGTAAACTCCCCGCATGCCCTGGCACGCCCACCTCGACCTCCACTACCGCCGCGATGCAAGCCAGCGCACCGTGCTGCAGCACGCCCATACCGGCCCGCTGCGCATCCTCAAGAGCCTGTACCCCGAGGGTGAGGGCATCTGCCACAACGTCATCGTCCACCCGCCCGGTGGACTGGTCGGTGGCGACGTGCTGGACGTGACCGTGCACGCCGGTGCGGATACGCATGCCCTGATCTCCACGCCCGGCGCCACGCGCTTCTACCGCTCGGACGGTCCGACCGCCACGCAGCAGGTCACGCTCACGCTCGCACCCGGCGCGCGGCTGGAGTGGTTGCCACTCGAAGCCATCGCCTACCCCGGCTGCCAGGCCCACAACATCCTGCGCACCCACGTGGCCGAAGACGCCGAGCTGATCGCCTGGGACGTGTGCGCGCTGGGCCTGCCCACCGCCGGGCAACCGTTCGACCGCGGCAGCCTCACGCAACATCTGGAGATGCCGGGCCTGTGGCTGGAGCGCTCCCGCATCGATGCCGCCGACACCCGCCTGCTCGAATCGCCGTTGGGCTTGAACGGCCAGCGCGCGTTGGGCACGCTGTGGCTGGCGTGCGGCACCCCCCTTACGCGCGAACGCCGCGAAGCCTTGCTGCAAACGGTGCGCGATGTGCTCGACGCCGGCCACGAGGGCGTGCAGGCCGGCGCCACCTGCCCCAACCCGCAGATGCTGGTGCTGCGCGCCGTCGCCCCCCTGGTGGAGCCGCTGATGGCATTGTTCCAGCGCGTCTGGGCCGCGTTGCGCACCGAAGCGTGGGGCCTGCCGAGCGTGCCGCCGCGCATCTGGAAAGTTTAGGCCTCTCCCGCGCCGGAAAAGGCGTGGAAATGCCTGGCTCATTCGGGCATCGGCATTCGGTGGAATTCACAGAATGCAGACATTGCCCTTGCTCCGTCTGCTCATGCCTTCTGCCCCCCACCACTTCCACGACGCCCACGCGCTCGTGATCGAAGGCAACCTGCAATCGCGCTCCATCCTCGTCTCGCAATTGCGCGAGCTCGGTGTGGGCACGGTCGTGCAGTGCTCGCGCCTGTCCGAAGCGCGCCTCAAGCTGGAGATGAACAACTTCGACGTGGTCATCTGCGAGCAGAACTTCGAACGCGAGTCCGGCTCGGGCCAGGACCTGCTCGACGACCTGCGCCGCAACCAGCTGCTGCCGTTTCACACCGTCTTCGTGATGCTCACGGCCGAAGCGACCTACGCGCGCGTGGCCGAGGCCGCCGAGTCGGCGCTGGACGCCTACCTGCTCAAACCGCACACCGCCGCCCGCCTGGCCGACCGCATCGTGCAGGCGCGCGCGCGCAAGCAGTCGCTGCAGGACATCTTCACCGCCATCGACGCGCAGGACTTCGAACACGCCGCCGCGCTCTGCCAGGCGCGCTTCGAATCGCGCCAGACCTACTGGCTCTATGCGGCGCGCATCGGCGCCGAACTGATGCTGCGCGGCGGCCGCGTGGAGGAAGCACAAACGCTGTACCAGGCCGTGATCGAGGCCAAGACCTTGCCGTGGGCCCGCCTGGGCGTGGCGCGCGCGCAGCTCGAAAGTGGCCAACCCGCCAAGGCCGTGACGACACTGGAGAGCCTGATCCGCGACGACGACGCGTACGCCGATGCGTATGACGTGATGGGCCGCGCGCAGTTCGAGCTCGGCAACTTCCAGAACGCGTTGACCACTTACCAGATGGCCACGCAGCTCACGCCCACCTCCATCAGCCGCCTTCTCAAGCACGGCATGCTGGCCTACTACACCGGCGAACGCAGCGAAGGCGTGGAGCTGCTCGACCGCGCCACGCGCCTGGGCCTGGACTCCAAGATGTACGACGCGCAAGCCCTGTTGCTGCTGGCCTTCGCCCGACTCGACAACAACGACGCGCGCGGCCTGCAGCGCACGGTGGACCAGCTCACCCGCCTGCGCGACCGCAGTTCCTCACCCGCTCGGGCGCACCGCCTGCTGGGCATGGCCGAAAGCCTGCTCGCGCTGCAGCAGAAAAACACCGCTCGCGCGATCGACGACGTGCGCCGCCTGGCCGACAGCGCCCTCACGCCTGACTTCGATATCGAATCCGCCTGCAACCTGCTCGCGCTCATGCAACGGCTGGCCGCCCGTTCGCTGCCGGTGAACGACGCCGAAGGCATGGTGGACAGGCTGGCACAGCGCTTCTGCACCAGCCGCGCCATGACCGAGTTGCTGGCTTGCGCCGCCGGCACCGCCCACGCCGAACGCGTGCGCGCGGGCCACGCCGAGGTGTTGCGGATCTCGCAGGAGGCCATGGCGCACAGCCTCAAGGGCGACCCGCAAGGCACCGCGACGCAGTTGCTCGATGAAGGGGCGCGCACCGGCAACGCCAAATTGATCGAATCGGCCCACCAAGTGCTGCAACGCTACAGCGAGCGCATGAGCAGCTACCCCGCGCTGCAGGAGCGCGCGCAAGCGCTGCGCGCGCTCTACCGCAGCACGGCGACCGCCACGCGCCTGGGTGAACACACCAGCGGCGGCGGGCTCACGCCACCGGGCGGCGTGTCGCTGTCGGCCGGCTACAAGCCGCCGAAGTCCGAAGGCTTGCTCGACACGCTGCAGACCTCCTGATTCAACGCTCCGCGAACAGGTTCAACACCTGCTCGCGAAACCAGCGGTTGTCCGGGTCGCTCTCGAAGCGGTGGCTCCAGTGCAGCGAGACGGTGAAGTCGCGGTCCATGAACGGCGGCTGCACCGTCACGCACCCACCGGCCGTCACGAAGCCGCGTGCGATGTTGCCCGGCATCACCACGCACAGGTCGGTCGCGCTCACGATCGAGGGCAGCACCATGAAGTGCTCGGTGGTCAGGCGCAGGCGGTCCTGCAGGCCGGTCTGGGCGAGGATGCGCAGCGTGTCGCTGTGCGAGCGCACCGCCACGAAATCGAGCTGCTGCAAGGCGCGCAACTGCGCGTTGCCGCGCAGGCGCTGCAGCCCTTCGTGCATGGGGTGCCCAGCGCGCATCAGCACCACGTAACGGTCGCGCAGCAACTCGGTGCGCTGCGTGTCCTTCACCTGCGGCAGGAAACCGAAAGCGAAATCGATCACGCCGCTGTCCAGCGCATCGCCCAGCGCGCTGTGCGCCACCGGCCGGCTCGCCACGCGCACACCGGGCGCCAGCTTGTGCAGGCTGGCCATCAGCTCCGGCAGGAAGCGGCTCTCGCCGATGTCGCTCATGTGCAGGCGGAACAGGCGGCGCGAGCTCGCGGGGTCGAAGTCGCTGGACGCGTTGATCGCCTGCGACAGCGTGTCCAGCGCCTTCTGCACCGCCTCGGCCAGCACCACGGCCTTGGGCGTGGGCTTCACGCCACCCGGCGCGCGCACGAACAGGGGGTCCTTGATGAGCAGACGCAGGCGCGTCAGGCCATGGCTCACCGCCGGCTGCGTGAGGCCCAGGCGCTCGGCGGCGCGGCTCACGCTGCCGGCCGCGTAAACCTCGTTGAAGAGGCGCAGCAGGTTCAGGTCGATGTCTTTGATATGCATGAATCTAATATGGCTTAGTGATTTCATTTTATTGATGAACCGGCGTCATGTGCCCATACTCCCTGTGATTCGCCGACCACCCTTCCCCACGAACACGGCGAGCAGGAGACACAAGCCTTGGAAGTTTCATTTGGCAAAGAGATCGAGTCTTTGCGGCTCGGCAACGGGCAGACCTTTCATGGCGAAGGCATCCTCGCCATCACCAAGGCGCTGCTGCAATCGGGCGTGGCCTACGTCGGCGGCTACCAGGGCGCGCCGGTCTCGCACCTGCTGGACGTGATGGTGCAGGCCAAGCCCTACATGGACGAACTCGGCGTGCACGTCGAGGCCTGTTCCAACGAAGCCTCGGCCGCGGCCATGCTGGGCGCGTCCATCCATTACCCGCTGCGCGGCGCGGTCACCTGGAAGTCCATCGTCGGCACCAACGTCGCCGCCGATGCACTCTCCAACCTGGCCTCACCCGGCGTCACGGGCGGTGTGCTGGTGGTCGTGGGCGAGGACTACGGCGAAGGCGCCAGCGTGATCCAGGAACGCACCCACGCCTACGCGCTCAAGTCGAGCATGGTGCTGCTCGACCCGCGGCCCGACCTCGAACGCATGGTGCACATGGTCGAACAGGGTTTCCGGCTCTCGGAAGCGTCGAACATGCCCGCGCTGATGGAGCTGCGCATCCGCGCCTGCCACGTGCGCGGCAGCTTCACGGCCAAGGACAACGTCAAGCCCGCGCTGTCCCGGCACAACCTGATCGAGGAGCCCGCCAGCTTCGACTACAACCGCCTGGCGCATCCCCCGGTGACCTTCCGCCATGAGAAGCTCAAAGGCGACGAGCGCATTCCCGCGGCACGGCGCTACATCGTGGAGAACGACCTCAACGAACACTTCGACGGCAAGCACAGCGACCTGGGCCTGATCGTGCAAGGCGGCCTGTACAACACGCTGATCCGCGCGCTGCAGCAGTTCGGTCTGGCCGACGCCTTCGGCCAGACCGCCATTCCCATGCTGGTGCTCAACGTCACCAGCCCGCTGGTGCCGCAACAGCTCACCGATTTCTGCGTGGGCAAACGCGCGGTGCTCATGCTCGAAGAAGGCCAGCCCGAGTACATCGAGCAGGAGCTGGCCACGCTGCTGCGCCGCCGCGACATCCAGACCCCGCTGCACGGCAAGGACATGCTGCCCAACGCGGGCGAGTACACCGCCGAGGTGATGGCCAACGGCCTGGCGAAGTTCATCGAGCGCTACCTGCGGGACCCGGCCACACAGGCCGTGACCGATGCGGCGCGCGCCTGGCTGCAAGGCAACCAGACGCGCCGCACGGAAGCCGCACAGCAGCTGGAGGCGCCATTGCCCGCGCGCCCGCCCGGCATGTGTGTGGGCTGCCCGGAGCGGCCGGTGTTTTCCGCGCTCAAGCTCGCGCAGCAGGACGTGGGCCCGGTGCACATCGCGGGCGACATCGGCTGCCACGCGCTGGCCACCTTCGAGCCGTTCTCGTTCGGCCATTCCATCCTGGGCTACGGCATGAGCCTGGCCAGCCGCGCCGGCGTGTCGCCGGTGATGAAGCGGCGCGTGCTGTCGGTGATGGGCGACGGCGGCTTCTGGCACAACGGCCTGCTCACCGGCGTGCAGTCGGCCCTCTTCAACGGCGACGATGCGGTGCTGCTGATCTTCAAGAACGGCTACACCTCGGCCACCGGCACGCAGGACATCATCTCCACCCCCGGTGACGAGGCCAAGGATCTGGCCCGCGACAAACACCAGAGCCTGGTGCACACCAACCAGACCATCGAAACCACACTCAAGGGCCTGGGCGTTCAATGGCTGCGCACCGTGCACACCTACGAAGTGGACAACGTGCGCACCACGCTCACCGAGGCTTTCACCACCGAGTTTCAGGGTCTGAAGGTGATCATCGCCGAGGGCGAATGCCAGCTGGAACGCCAGCGCCGCATCAAGCCCTGGATCGCCAGCCTGCTGAAGAAGGGCGAGCGCGTGGTGCGCGTGAAGTACGGCGTGGACGAAGACGTGTGCAACGGCGACCACGCCTGCATCCGCCTCTCGGGTTGCCCCACGCTCACGCTGAAGGACAACCCCGACCCGCTCAAGGTCGACCCCGTGGCCACCGTGATCGACGGCTGCGTGGGCTGCGGCCTGTGCGGCGCGAACGCGCACGCGGCCACGCTGTGCCCTTCGTTCTACCGCGCCGAGGTGGTCCAGAACCCACGCTGGCACGAACGCCTGATCCATTCCCTTCGAGGCAGCATCGTTCGCATGCTGCAACCGGCATGACTGTTTCCCACGCTCAACAACCCATCTCCCTGCTGCTCTGCGCCCTTGGCGGCGAGGGCGGCGGCATCCTCACCGACTGGCTGGTGGAAACCGCGCGCCACGCCGGCTACGCGGCACAGGCCACGTCCATCCCCGGCGTGGCGCAGCGCACGGGCGCCACCACGTATTACCTCGAAGTCTTTCCGGTGCCCCTGGCCGACCTCGGCGGTCGCCGGCCGGTGTTCGGCCTGAACCCCCTGCCCGGCCGGCTCGACGCGCTGGTGTCGTCGGAGCTGCTGGAGACGGGGCGCCAGATCACCAACGGCCTGGCGTCGAGCGAGCACACGCTGGTCATCACCTCGTCCGCGCGCGCGCTCACGACCGGCGAGAAGATGGTGATGGGCGATGGCCGGCGCGACAACGCGGAACTGCTGAACCTCGTGAACACGCACAGCCGCGCGCGCCACGTGCTCGACATGGCCACACTCACGAAACAGGCCGGCACCGTGGTGAGCGCGGTGATGCTCGGTGCGATCGCGGGCAGCGGCCTGCTGCCCTTCTCGCGCCGCGACTATGAAGCCCTCATCGGCGAGAGCGGCGGCAGCGCCAAAGCCAGCCTGCGCGGCTTCGCGCTCGCTTTTGATGCGGTGAACGCACAGCGCACGCAGTCCACCTACATCGATCGGGTGCTGGCGGACGAACCGGCGCCCACGCCGCAGAAAGCCGTTCTGCCCGAGGCGCTGCGGCGCGAATTCCCGCTGGAGACGCACGAACTCATGGCGCTCGGCCATGCGCGCGTCTGCGAGTACCAGAACGCCGCGTACGGCGAGCGGTACGCCGAGCGCCTGCGCCGTGTGCTGGCCGCCGAGAAAGCGGGCGATCCGCAGCACCTGCACGGCTACCGCACCACCGTTGAAATGGCGCGCTGGATCGCGCTGTGGATGGCGTTCGACGACATCGTGCTGGTCGCCGACCTCAAGAGCCGCGCCAGCCGCCAGGCGCGCGTGCGCGGCGAGGTGAAGGCCGGCAACGACGACCTGTTGCGCGTCTACGACCACTTCAAACCCGGTGCACCCGAGTTCGCCGCCATGCTGCCCGAGTCGCTCGCGAAGCGCGTCCTGGCTTGGGACCGCAAGCGCGTGACCGCGGGCAAAGCGCCGTGGGCCTTGCCGCTGAAGATCGGCACGTATTCGGTGCTGGGCATGCTCGCGCTGCGCGGCCTGGCCGCCACCAGGCGCCTGCGCCCGCTGGGCAGCCGCTTCCACACCGAGCAGGCGCTGATCGACCGCTGGGTCGATGCGGTGGCGCGCCTGAGCGCCGTGCACGGGCCCCTCGGGCATGAGGTGGCGCTGTGCGGCCGCCTCATCAAGGGCTACGGCAGCACCAACGAACGCGGCAAGGACAACCTGCTGCACATCATCGACCACCTCGCCCTGCCCGCTTTGGCCGAGCCCGCCAGCGCCGCGCAACGCTGCCAGGCCGTGGCGGCCGCGCGCACGGCGGCCCTGAGCGACGAAGCCGGCAAGGCGCTCGACCAGGCCTTGCAGCAACACGGCGCGCCCGCGCGCCCGGTGAAGGCGCAGCCGATCCGCTGGCAACACAACCCGCGGCTCAAGGTGAAGTCCGCCGCCACGCCGCTCTGATTTTTTTCGTTGACAACAAAGGAGACACCATGAACCACCATCCCCAACAACCGTCTTCCCGCCGCTGGCGACTGGCCGGTGGTGCCGCCGTGGCCGCGCTGCTCACGCTGGGCTCAGCGGGCGCTGCGCTCGCGCAGGCATGGCCCGACAAGCCGCTCAAAGTCATCGTCGGCTTCCCGCCCGGTGGTGCGGCCGACCAGATCGCGCGCCTGGTCTCCACGCCACTGGCCACCGCCTTGGGCCAACCGATCGTGGTGGAGAACCGTGCCGGCGCCAACGGCAACATCGCCGGCGATGCGGTGGCCAAGTCGCCGGCCGATGGCTACACCTTGTTGTTGAGTTCGGGCGGCATGGTCTCGGTCAACCCGCACCTCTCCCGCATGAGCTTCGACCCGGTGAAGGACCTCACCCCCGTGGCCTCCGCCGCGCGCGTGCTGGTGTACCTGATGGCGCGGCCCACGCTGGAAGCGAAGAACGTGCAGGAACTGGTGGCCCATGCCAAGGCCAACCCGGGCAAGCTGACCTACGGCTCGGCCGGCAGCGGCAGTTCGCCGCACCTCGCGGGGGAAATGCTCAAGGCCCAGACCGGCATGTTCACCGTGCACGTGCCCTACCGCGGCGCGGCCCCGGCGCTCAACGACTTGATGGGCGGACAGATCGACTACTACTTCGATCCCGGCATCGGCCTGGCGCATGCCAAGGCCGGGCGCACCAAGCTGCTCGCCGTGGGCAGCCTCAAGCGCTCGCCGCTGTTCCCCGACGTGCCCACGCTGGACGAAGCCGGCCTCAAGGGCTTCGACGCGGACACGGTGTTCGGCTTCTACGCGCCGGCCGCCACGCCGCCGGCGGTGATCGCCAGGCTCAACGCGGAAATCAACAAGATCCTGGGCACCGCGAGCGTGAAGGAGCGCATCACCGCACTCGGTGGCGAGGCGCTGCCGCTCACACCGGCCGAATTCGGCAAACGCGGCATGGACGACTCAACGCGCTTCGGCGCGATCATCCGCGACCGGAAGATCACCGCCGACTGACGGCACGGTCGCCTTGATCGCCTGCGGGTGTCACGCCATCCAGACGGCGATCAAGGCGAGCATGAAGATCTGCAACGCACCCATCGCGGGCAGCATGAGGGGCATGTAGTGCACGACGGACTCGAAGATGTCTTCGACTTCTTCGTCGGTGTAGACGCGCAGCTCCGGGTCTGAGTAGGTGGTGGGATGCTCCGCAAGCGCATCATCGGGCGCGGGCTGGGTGTGGGACATGGCGAATCTCCTCTTGAAGTGAGCAGTGATGCGCCCAAGCGGCAAAAGGCGCTCCCGCTGCCCGGTCCGCGCTGAAAGGTATTGGCGGGCCTGGCTGGCCGCTTTTTCGGCAATTCTTACCGTTAGCGGCGAGCGCCCTCGGACTCAGATCGCGACGAGTTGGCGCACGCCTTTGCTCTGCATCTCGCTGCCGGGGCCACTGGCGATCACCTCACCGCGTTCCATGACCACATAGTGGTCCGCCAGGGCTTCGGCGAAATCGTAGTACTGCTCCACCAGCACGATGGCCATCGTACCCCTGTCGGCCAGCATGCGGATGACTTTTCCGATGTCTTTGATGATGTTGGGCTGGATGCCTTCGGTGGGTTCGTCGAGGATGAGCAGCTTGGGGCCCGCGGCCAGGGCACGGGCGATGGCGAGTTGCTGTTGCTGGCCGCCGGAGAGGTCGCCGCCTCTTCGGTGGAGCATCTGCTGGAGGACCGGGAAGAGTTCGAACAGCTCTTCCGGAACTGGGGTGCCGCCCTTCTGGGTGGCGAGGCCCATGTGCAGGTTTTCCTGCACGGTGAGGCGGGCGAAGATTTCTCGTCCTTGAGGGACGAAGCCGATGCCCATTCGGGCACGCTCGTAGGGGGTGGCCTTGTGGATGGGCTTGCCTTCGAGTTCGATGCTGCCGCTCTTGATGGGCACCAGGCCCATAAGGGATTTGAGCAGCGTGGTCTTGCCAACGCCGTTTCTGCCCAGCACCACGGTGACCTTGCCGAGTTCGGCTTGCAGGTTGACATTGCGCAGGATGTGGCTGCCGCCGTAGTACTGGTTGACTTGTTTGACTTCTAGCAGGCTCATCTCTTTTCTCCCTGTCGTTGGGCTTTTTCTTTCGTGGCGAGCCGGGTCTCGGCCCGGCGGCCGAGGCACTTTTCTTTGCTTCGCCAAACTCGCCCGCTGCGCGGACTCAAACACGGCGAACTTCTTTTCCCCGCACCCCTGCGCTGCTCAGCCCGGCCACACGGCACAAGCGGGATCGGGATCGGACTCCCCCTCAGGCATGGGTGCTGTGCTTCCCTAGCGCAGAGAACCAGGGTGCAAAGCACGGCCGCCGGCACGAAGGGAAGTCCGCTCCCGCTTTCCGCCGTCAGGTCGGGCTGAGCAGCGCAGGGGTGCGGGGAAAAAGAAGTTCGCGTGTTTGAGCGAAGCGAGTTTGCGAACTTCTCCCCGCGCACCGAGCAGCGCAAGGAACCCCGCAGGGGCCCGGACTTCGGCTCGCCTTTTCTTTGCTTACTTTCTTTTGGCGAAGCAAAAGAAAGTGAGTCGGCCGCCGGGCCGAGACCCGGCCAGCCACGAATGAGAAAACACAACGACAAAGAAGAAAGCTCAGCGCCCAAGATAAACCTCGATCACCCGCTCATCGGCCTGCACCTGATCGAGCGTCCCCTCCGCCAGCACAGACCCATCGCACAACACCGTCACCTTCTCGGAAATCGCGCGGATGAAGCTCATGTCGTGCTCCACCACCACCAACGAGTGCTTGCCTTTCAAAGACAGAAACAACTGCGCCGTCCGTTCCGTTTCCTCATCGGTCATCCCCGCCACAGGCTCGTCCAGCAGCAACAGCTTCGGGTCCTGCATCAGCAACATCCCGATCTCCAGCCACTGCTTCTGCCCATGGCTCAGGTTCCCGGACAAACGTCCCGCACTGTCGGAAAGATGGATCGTCTCCAGCACCTCACCCAAGCGATCCTTCTCTTCCCCGGTGAGCGTGAACACCATGGACCGGCGTACCCGTTTGTCCGTCGCCAACGCCAGCTCCAGGTTCTCGAACACGCTCAAATGCTCGAACACGGTGGGCTTCTGGAACTTGCGCCCGATGCCCATGGCCGCAATCTCCGCCTCGCGGTAGCGCAGCAAGTCGATCGTGCTGCCAAAGAACACCTGGCCCGAATCCGGCCGCGTCTTGCCGGTGATGATGTCCATCATCGTGGTCTTGCCCGCGCCGTTCGGGCCGATGATGCAGCGCAGCTCGCCGGGTGCGATGTCCAGGCTGAGACCGTTGATGGCCTTGAAGCCATCGAAGCTCACGTGGACGTCTTCGAGGTACAGGATGCGGCCGTGCGTGGTGTCCACCTCCCCGTGCACCACCGGGCGCGAGAAGCCCGCCTGGCGGCCACCGGATTCGGTCGCCGCACCCGCAGCCAACGCGGCCACACGCTCGGCGCGTTTTGCACCCTCTTCCATCAGGTCGGGCGTCATGCCTTCTCCCCTTCCTTGGCGGGCCGCAGCTTCTTCACCAGCCCCACCACGCCCTGCGGCATGTAGAGCGTGACGACGATGAACAGCGCGCCCAACACATACAACCAGTATTCGGGGAACGTCACGGTGAGCCAACTCTTCGCACCGTTGACGATGAAGGCGCCGATGATCGGCCCGATCAAGGTCGCGCGCCCGCCCACCGCCGCCCAGATCGCGATCTCGATGCTGTTGGCCGTGCTCATCTCACCCGGGTTGATGATGCCGACCTGCGGCACGTACAAGGCACCGGCCACGCCGCACATCACGGCCGAGATGGTCCAGATGGTGAGCTTGTAGGGCAGCGGGTTGTAGCCGCAGAACATCACGCGGCTCTCGGCATCGCGCACCGCCTGCAGCACGCGGCCGAACTTGCTCTTCACCAGCCAGCGCGCGAACAGGTAACAACCCAGCAGCGTGAGGCCCGTGATCACGAACAAGGTCATGCGCATGTTCTGCGTGGCGAGCGGCATGCCGAGGATGCGCTTGAAATCGGTGAAGCCGTTGTTGCCGCCAAAACCGGTCTCATTGCGGAAGAACAGCAGCAACGCGGCGAAGGTGAGCGCCTGCGTGATGATGGAGAAGTACACGCCCTTGATGCGCGAGCGGAACGCGAAGTAGCCGAACACGAAGGCCACCAGGCCCGGCACCAGCACCACCAGCAACAGCGTGGCGATGAAGCTGTCGCTCAGCGCCCAGTGCCATGGCAGTTCCTTCCAGTCCAGGAACACCATGAAGTCGGGCAGCTCGCTCTTGTAGTTGCCGTCGGTGCCGATCTGGCGCATGAGGTACATGCCCATCACGTAACCACCGAGCGCGAAGAACAGCCCGTGGCCCAGGCTCAGGATGCCGGTATAGCCCCAGATCAGGTCCATCGCCAGCGCGCAGATGGCGTAGCACATGATCTTGCCGAGCAGGCCGACCATGTAGTCGCTCAGGTGGAAGGCGCTGCCTTCGGGCACGAACAGGTTGAGCAGCGGCGCCACGGCGCAGACGACCAGCAGCGCGACCACGAAAGCGCTCCAGCCGGCGCGTGTGAGCAGCGGGCCGTGGCTGGGCAACACCACGGGCATGGGGATGGGCGTCTGGCTCATGCCTCGCGTCCTTTCATGGCGAAGATGCCTTGGGGCCTCTTTTGAATGAACACGATGATGAACACCAGCACCGCGATCTTGGCCAGCACCGCACCGGCCCAGCCTTCGATGAACTTGTTCAACATGCCCAGCCCCAGCGCGGCGTACACCGTGCCGGCGAGCTGGCCCACGCCACCGAGCACAACCACCATGAACGAGTCCACGATGTAGTTCTGCCCGAGGTCGGGGCCGACGTTGCCGATCTGGCTCAACGCACAGCCCGCCAGGCCGGCGATGCCGGAGCCGAGCGCGAATGCATAGGTGTCGATGCGCGCGGTGTTCACGCCCATGCAGGACGCGATCGGCCGGTTCTGCGTGACGCCGCGCACGAACAGGCCCAGGCGCGTCTTGCCGATCAGCAGCGTCACGCCCAGCAGCACCGCCAGCGCAAAGCCAATGATGATGATGCGGTTCCAGGGCAGGTTCAGATTGCCCAACAGCGTGATGCCACCGCTCATCCACGACGGGTTTTCCACGCCCACGTTCTGCGCGCCGAACAGGCTGCGCACCGCCTGCATCAGCACCAGGCTGATGCCCCAGGTGGCCAGCAGTGTTTCCAGCGGGCGGCCGTAGAGGAAACGGATCACGGTGCGCTCCATCGCCGCGCCGACAAGGCCCGAGGCGAGGAACGCCACCGGCATGGCGACCAGCAGGTACCAGTCGAAATAGTCGGGCAACGACGTGCGGAAGAAACTCTGCACCAGCCAGGTGGCGTAAGCGCCGATCATGATCAGCTCGCCGTGCGCCATGTTGATCACACCCATGAGGCCATAGGTGATCGCCAGGCCGAGTGCGGCCAGCAGCAGGATGCTGCCCAGGCTGATGCCGGTGAAGGCCTCACCGAGTGCACTGCCGATGGCCAGGCGGGTGTCCAGATCGGAGAGCGAGGCCTTCAACACGGCCTTCACCCTCGGATCTTCTTCCTTCTCCATCTGTGCCAACAGCAGCGGGCGCACGACGGGTTGCTTGGCCTCGCCGAGCTTCTCGGCGGCCGAGAGGCGTTGCGCCGGGTCTTCACTGGCCAGCAGCACCGCCGCTTGGGCCAACTCCAGGCTCTGGCGCGCGCGCGCGTCGAGCTCACCGGCAAGCGCCTTGTCGATCAGCGCGAGCTGGCTGATGTCGGGCTCTTCGAACGCCGTGCGCTGCAGCGTTCCCGCCGCTTCGCGCTGGCGCTCGGGCGCAGCGCCGAGCAGTTCCATGCCCGCCAGCGCGTTCTCCATCGCGCTGCGCAGGCGGTTGTTGACCATGATGTCGCTGGCGTCGTCGGGCAGCGCCGCGAGCTTCTCGCCCGTCACGGCATCGATAGCGCCATCGCCCTCGACGATGAGCACGCGCGCAGCCTGTAAGCGCACAGCCTCATCGGCCATTGCCTGGATGAGCGCAGCGGCCTTGTCGTCGGGCTCGGCGGCAAGCCGGTTCAAGGTATCGATGCGGGTGTCGGTGTCGCCATCCACCAGCGCGAGCGCGTCGGTCGGGGTGAGCGCGTGGACGGGGGCACTTGCCGCGAGGCACATGGCCAACAACAGCCGCATCAGCCATTCAAAGGGGAAGGGACGCATGGGGTCCGTCTTTCAGGTCGAAGATTCAAGGCGCCCCGGCCGGCACGCGCGCGCCGGGGCAGCAAGGCCGCACGCCGCGGGCATCCCCATGGATGCCCGCGGGTGCCCATGGGTCACTTGACCTTCAAGTCGGGCACATTCTTCTTGCCCTTGTTCTCGGCGATGTAGTCGCTCCACGGATCGGCGACCACCGGGCCCGGCGTCTTCCACACCACGTTGAACTGGCCATCGGCCTTCACTTCGCCGATGAACACCGGCTTGTGCAGGTGGTGGTTTTCCTTGTCCATGGTGCTGGTGAAGCCACCCGGCGCCTTGAAGGTCTGGCCGGCCATGGCGGCGATGACCTTGTCGGTATCGGTCGACTTGGCCTTGGCCACCGCCTGCGCCCACATGTTGATGCCGATGTAGGTCGCTTCCATCGGGTCGTTGGTCAGCGGCTTGTCCTTGTGGCCGGGGATGTTCTTGGCCTTGGCGTAGGCGGCCCACTTCTTGGTGAACTCGGTGTTGGCCGGGCTCTTGATGCTCATGAAGTAGTTCCATGCCGCGAGGTGGCCCACGAGCGGCTTGGTGTCCACGCCGCGCAGTTCTTCCTCACCCACCGAGAAGGCCACCACCGGCACGTCCTTGGCGGACAGACCGGCGTTGCCCAGTTCCTTGTAGAACGGCACGTTGGAGTCGCCGTTGATGGTGGAGACCACGGCCGTCTTCTTGCCGGCCGAGGAGAACTTCTTGATGTTGGCGATGATGGTCTGGTAGTCGGCATGGCCGAAGGGGGTGTACTCCTCCATGATGTCCTCGTCCTTCACGCCCTTGGCCTTGAGGAACGCGCGCAGGATCTTGTTGGTGGTGCGCGGGTACACATAGTCGGTGCCCAGCAGCACCCAGCGCTTGGCCGAGCCGCCGTCCTTGCTCATCAGGTATTCCACGGCAGGGATGGCCTGCTGGTTGGGCGCGGCGCCGGTGTAGAACACGTTCTTGCTCAGCTCTTCGCCTTCGTACTGCACCGGGTAGAACAACAGGCCGTTGGCCTCTTCCACCACCGGCAGCACCGACTTGCGCGACACCGAGGTCCAGCAACCGAAGATCACGGCGACCTTGTCCTGCGTCAGCAACTGCTTGGTCTTCTCGGCGAACAGCGGCCAGTTGGAAGCGGGGTCGACCACCACAGGCTCCAGTTTCTTGCCGAGCACGCCGCCCTTGGCGTTGATCTCGTCGATGGCCATGAGCACCGTGTCCTTGAGCACGGTTTCCGAAATGGCCATGGTGCCGGAGAGGCTGTGCAACACGCCGACCTTGATGGTCGACTGCGCGTGGGCCGGCAGGGCCGAGAGGCCGCCGAGCGTGGCGACCATCGCCGCGGCGGAGAGGGTCTTGAGGGTGAATCGGCGGGCGTTTTGGGGTTTCGTCGACATGGCGCTTCTCTCCAGTGTTCCAGTGGTCCCGTGATGGGGTGTTTGGCGCCGCCGGCTGCCCTCTTCGGGCGTGGCACAGCGGACAACTGGATGCTAGGGAAGACGCTGGGTGGCGTATGTACGCCGGGTGGCGTATGCGATCGGCAGAGCCTCGGCCGATCAAGCCCTCATTGCGCCGTCTTGGCGGTCCGCACCTTGACATCGCAATGCATCATTTTCACCACCGCCTCGGCTTGCACACGCGGCTTCAACACATCCGTGTGCCCGCTTCCGATGGTGCTGAAACAATTGCAGCCCTCGACCACAGCTTGACGGAGCTGCGTCCAGTAGCTTTCATCGCGCGCCGGATTCGCCGCATGGATCGCGGCGTGGAATTTTCCGCTGTACTCGACCCGCTGTTGGTGGCGTCGCACAAGCTCGGCGTACTCTTGGGGTTTCGATCGAAGCTTTTCCTGGTACAAGGCGATGTGGCGGTCCAGCAGCTCAGACATTCGGTACATGCCGTCGGAATGACTCACCACCGCGGGATCCGTCGCGAGCTTGCGCATCTCCCTGGAGACGTCCGTGGCCCCTACTGTCTGTCGGTTCCGCCCACCGACTCGAACAAGCCTCGATCGTCGAGGTCCGGACGCGCGTTGTCCTTGACGGCCTTGTCCAGAAGCGCCTGGACGGCTTCATCGGCGTGAGCAGTGTCTCCAAAAATGACCACCAGCCCCGTGCCATCGTTGCCGCCCTTGCGCTGGTAGTCGATCAAGGCCTTGCTCTTGGTGATGATGAAATCTCGACTGAGGCGATTCTCGAGCTCCCAGAGCGTGGCCCGTGGTGCCACTGCGGGCAGTTGCGGCTTGCTCTCGACACGCGGGGCACCGACATCTGCCGGATCAACCGAAGCGTCGCGCCGCTTGATGACGCCTTCCAAACTGTCCCAGGCCGCCATAAAGGCGTCACCGGCCGTGACCCACAGCCCACTGTCCCAAGACGATTGATTCGCCGCTACCGCGTCCTGGGCGTGCACGCTGGCCATCAGCTGCGGTGTTCGCGTCTGGGCGTCCGAAGCAACCGGGACACATCTTCAGTAACCGATCACGGGTTCCTGTTCCGGTTTGGAATCCGCCTTCAGCAGACTCCACCTAGCTGCGGATTCGTTTCGCAGGTCTCGGCAGAAGGCTTTCCTGGCGCTACAAGGCGTAGCGATCGAGCATGGTGCTCATCCAGCCCATCCCGTCCGATCCGTGCGGAACACCGTCGCGGGGAAGCGCACGCGCGCACGTCGCCCGGCTGGGAAGCAATCCCCGCTCACGGCTCGGGTCTTCGGGCACATGACGCAGTGGCGCCGGTGGCGTGCGGGGCGTTTCGCCACGCATCGGACGGTTGGCGAGCCGCCATGCCTTGGCCTCGTCTGCCGTGTGTCGCAGCGCATCAAGCAACAGCATGGCCGACATACCTCGCATGGGCACATGAAAGGCGTAGACCACCTCACGCGTCGTGCCGATCGCGCCGAACACGCCGAACGCGCCGAACGCTCCGCCGCTCGAACGGGCGAGCAGCAGATTGGTCTCCAGCAGTCGCGTGTAGTCGCCCGCGGGCGCATCGGGCGGCAACTCCCCGAACTTGCTGTAGACGGTCAGCCGTTCCGCTGGTTCGCACACATACACGAGGGCAAATTCCGATCCATCAAACCAGAAACTCGCGCCAGGTGGAGAGCCGTCGCTGGCGCCGTCCTCCACGATTTCCACCACCTCTACCAAGTCCTTCAATTCGGCCATCAGCGTGTCGAACGGATCGTTCATCTTCATCCTTCTTGCAGTTGATATCGGGAAGCGCGCAGCGACATGTCGCCTGTTCGGGTTCTGCGCCCATGCGCACCACGTGGTGCGAGGGTCGCGCGTCTGGCGCTCAAGGTTCGTCTTCCAGCGGCGGCGTGGCAGACGGCGGTGCGCCATGGAATGCCGCGTAGGCGCGGGCAAAGCTGCCGTAGCTGGCGTAGCCAACCCTTCGGGCTACCTCACTGATGGAAAGCGCCCCACCCTGCAGCAGGTTCTGCGCCTCTTTCATCCGCAGTGACAGGCTGTACACACGGGGTGTCACGCCGAACTGGCCACGAAATCCCTCGGTGAGTTCGTTGCGGTTGAGCCCGACGCGGAAGGCAAGTTTGTCGACGGTGGGTGGGTTTCGGAAATCGCGTCGGTAAATCTCGGCGGCCGCCGCCACCGCTTCCGACCTTTTCAGATCGGCCTCGGGGAACCGGTTCGACGCCGCGGAGGTACTGGTCTGGATCTGCGCGACAAGGTTGCAGATGATCTCGACCGCCTTCGCATTGACATAGAGGCTGTTGAGAGGCTCGCCCCATCGGCAAGCCAGTATTTGTTCGACGGCCATGATGTTGGACGCCATGGTCGGAAGCGTCAGCGCATTGGACATGCCCGCCGCGGATGCAAAGATCGGCCGGTAAGGCTCGGGCACCTGGTCCGTCTGCAAGGCATAGCGCTGCAGGAAGCTCTTGCGGTCGCAGGCGATCCAGATGCCGCGAAGCTTCTGGCCCGGCTTCATGGAGGACACTGACACGGGCGCGTTCGTGATGTGCGTCGTGGCCGACTGCACGGTGTGCGGTCTGTCCGGCGTCCACCGGACGTACGTACCCGCAATGGTGATTTGAATGCACACCAGATCGGCCCGCCGGATGGTCAGCTGATAGGGTTGCAGTGCCTCATAGTCCATGACGTGCAAGAGCGTGAACTCGTCGACACGCCGATAGAAGTGATCGCCCGTCAGATACGCGTCCACGTGAGGATCCAGAACCTCGCGCCCCGTCAGCGCCTTGCCTGCCGACATGCTGCGGTGAACCGCACTGAGGTCGATCGAAAATGACTTCGGTTCCATGGCGGTTCGATGTCGTGGCTTCGGCTTGAAAGACTAGAGCAATACGCCGCCGCCAGCCAGCGAATTTCCCCGCTGGGTGACGTGTGGCAACCAGTCCGTCCGGTCAGAAGGTCATTTCCTTGTCGACGTCCTGCACCTTGCGGCGCGCCATGGCCAGGTTGGAGCGGGCTTTGTCGAGCACCACGTAGAGATACACGCCTTCCTTGCGCGATGAGGGGCGAAGAATGTGGTACTGCTTGCCCAGCGTGATCAGAATGTCTTCGATCACGTCGTTCAGGCCGAGGGCGCGCATGGTCTTGTTCTTGGCGCGCACCACTTCGGTGTTGCCAGCGGCGGCCACTTCCAGGTCCACGCCTGTGCCGGCGCTGCCCAGCATCATGCCGCTGGTGCTGTCGACCACCGCGGTGCACAGGGCGCCGTCGACCGTCATGATTTCGTCTAGGGTTTGTTTGATCGTAGCCATTTGAATTTTCCTTGGTAGCCGTGCAGTTTGAAGTGTGTGTGCGACCGATTTGCTGCACGGAATTTCAGGCGGTCACACGTTTGATCAGAAGGCGCTTACCAGCTTCTCGAGCCGGGCATGCGCCGTTTTCCACTGTTCCCAGTCAATGTCCTGTTGCCGCGGATCGGTCACGATCACCAGCAACATGCCGGGACCACACGCACTCACGGTGATGCGTCCATCGCGGTGAAAGAGCATCGCGACGTGCAGGTTGCCGAGCTTTTCAAACACCGGTTGGGAGCGGCGGTACAAGCGCCAGTAGTCGGAGGCGGCGGAGACCACCGCATCGCACAGGTCGGGCGCGCCTTCCGCGTGCCAGACCATGCCGCCATCCAGCTCCACCAGCGCCGCGGCCAGGAAGCCATGCTGGCCGGCCATGGCTCGCAGAGCCTCTTGAAGTTGCAGCGTTTTCATTCCATGACCAGTTCTCTTTCAAACTGATTGGCCTGGTACATCACCTGGGCCAACAGGCTGGACCCGTCGGCCACCAGGATCAGCACGAGCTCCTTGCTCTCCAGAATGAACTGGCGCACCACCGCAAATCCCTGCTCGGTGTTCAAGACCAGGTTGGTGCACCGACCCAGGCCCGCCTCCTGGGTGGCCACCGAGCCAATGCTGGCAATTGAACTGGCCAACGCCGCGATGCGAGCCGAATCGGCGGCGCCGGACATCGCCGAGGCGACGGCAAAACCATCCACCGTGGCGAGCACGACGGCCTGCACACCCAAGCCCGCATCGAGCGCGTCCTGTGCTTTTCGGTTGGCCTGATGGGTGGCGAGTGATGAAAGAAGTTCGTTCGGTTTCATGTGGGGCAATGGGGTTCGGGTCACAGCAGGTCTGCTTCCAGTTGGGACAGCAGCACGTCAATCAGAAGCACGACGTCTTCGCTGCGACGCACATCCACCGGCAGTACCGGGAACACGCGGCCCGCGCGCTCCAGCGCCGCGGCGATTTGCTCGACGCCGGGATAAAAATGGGTCTCTGTTCGCCCCACCCCCACCACGCAAGGCATCGTCGCCAGCTCGGTAGAAAATCCGTCCAGATAGACCGCCAGATCGGCCAGAGGATCGGGCCGCGAGTTGTCGATGAGGATGATCAGACCCAACGCGTTTTTGGCGATCACCGACCAGACAAACCGGAAGCGCGCCTGGCCCGGCGTGCCGAACAGTCGAATCCGGTCGCCGTTGTCGAGGGTGAGCAAGCCGTAGTCAAAGCCCACGGTGGTCAATGCCTTGTCGACGGTGTGATCGTTGTTGGTCACATCGGTCATGATGGGCGGAATCTCGCTCACGGCCGCGATGGCTGTGGTCTTGCCCGCGCCCATGGTCCCGGTGAGAATGATCTTGTGTTCTTTCATGGGATCACAGGATTCCAAAACGTTTGCGAATGCTCGCGATCAATGAACGTCCCAGCCCTCTGGCTTTGGGTTCATCCCGCAGGGTCGGCACGTCGACCAGTGGCTGCTTCACCAGCGGTGCCGCTTCCACGTCGACAGCCTTGCTCGTGGCCTCATCCAGGAGCTGGGACTTGTACAGCTCCTCGACGAACTCCTCACACTTCACCTCTGGCATCCGGCAGAGAGAGGAGAGTTCAGCGAGTTTGAGATGGCGTCGGGAGAGCATGGTCGCCATGCGGATGCGGTGCACGTCCCCCTTGAGCAAGTCCGGCGTGGGCCAGCGGCGAAGCTTGAACGCGCAGCCACCGACCTTGAACGCATGCAAGGCATCCTCTTTTCCCATCCCGAAAAACGACGACACCTTCCAGTGCACACCGTGGAATGCCGATGCAGACACGGTGGACGCGAACGGGTCTTGCCCGCCGTGCAATATCTCGACCTCGATCGAATTGAGCCAACGCATCAGAAGGTCGGAGCGGATGGGTCTCATCAAAACGCCATCGACGTCGCCCACCAATGGCCCCAGGCGCATGAGATGCGTTTTCCGCCCCTTCCATCCGGCAAGGGCCGCCTCATAGCTGCGGGTGTCCACCAGCAGCGCATCAAAAGGCGCCTCCGAGGCCAAGGTCCAGATGAAGGACGGATCCACCCCGTGCAGACGAAAAAGCGTTGCGACGAGCGCTTCCTCGGCCGAAGACAGTCCGACCAAACCCAGTTTCAGGAAGTTCATGGCAGTGGGCCGTCTTACCGACCGGATTTCTGTGCGGCGGCGTCGGGCTTGGCCGTCTCGGCGAACGCCACCCGGCGCTCCTCTTCCGTCATCGACTGCGGGCACTTGGTGCCGGTCATCTCCAATGCCTCGCGCGCTTCGGGCGTCATGCAGTCGATCGCGAGCGAAGCCGCACGGAAGCCCTTGTTCCAGAGCTCTCGGCTCATCTTCAGGCGTTTGCAGTTCTCATCCGACCAGGTGGATCCGAAACCGAAGCCGATGCCCGCCGCGTTGACCGAGCCGCTGCTGGACCCCATGCACGTGTCGTTGCTGGTGGTCAGGTTGGGGCCACTCACGCTGGGCGTGTTCTTGAGCGTGTAGGTGCCGCTGTACTCGACAATGCTCTTCTCGGGAATCGCGGCCGCGCCCGAGTTGAAGGTGATGTTCTGCTGGTTGCCCGCGTTGTTGGACTGCGCATCCGCGTTGGTCTCAGCGGTGACCGTGCTGGTGCCAGTGCCGGTGCTGGAGGATTGCGCAAACACGGACAGCGAAGTCAGAAGAATGACCGAGGTCACAAGTATCTTTTTCATGGGAAATCTTGAAAGGCGTTGAGGTGCGGCCCGTGTGCGTTGGACGGGCCAGCGTGTTTTCGATATGCGATCAGTTGTTGCCGCCACCGCCGCCGCCACCGCTGCTGCAGGTGGTGCTGGTGAAGGGCATGGCGTTGGCCGTCGCGACCACGGATGACACGCCGTTGACTTGCGGCCCCACCACCCCACCCGATCCGGCATAGGCAGCGTTCGACCCGTCCTGGAGCACTGTGCAACCCCAGGGCCCCGCGTTGGCATCGCTGACACCCACGAAGGTGGCCAGCGACGGCCCACTCGACAGGGCATTGCCATTGCTCAACGAATGAATCTGGGTGACCACGGTCGAGTTGCTGATGCCGGCCACCGTGCCGGATGCCACGTCCACGGAAGGCTTGCCATACGCCGAAGCCGCGGTGGCACCGGAGGTCATATCGCCGCTGGCATCCGCGCGCCCCGCGGCATTGCCCACCGACACGTTTCGGGCATCGGCGGCGTTGACGATGGTGTTCACCGTGCCGTATGCACTGGCGTAGCCCCAGTCGAGCGCGTCGGCTTGATAGGCATACGAGCTGGTGGTACCGACCGCGATTTGAGACATACCGGTTCGCGACACGCTGGAGCCGGGGCCCGATGCGTTCGTGACGGCGCGCACAGCGCTTTGCACCACGCTGCTGGTGTTGATGTCCGCGGCGTTTACGGGCACTTGCGCATGCGCCGTGGTGACCGCCGTCAAAACACCGGCCAGCACCGAGGAGATCACCGAGAAATTCAAGATTTTTTTCATGCCAGATCCTTCTGAATATGCGCAACCGCCATCTATCTCTTCAAATGAAGAAAAGACAACGTTGTGCAATTGTTAAAAATTCATTAAAAAATTTGCTAAGAATTCATTAACGACTTTGATAGACAGATCTGGCAAATCAATTAGGCCATCTCGCTCGCCGTCGACAGGCCGAATTGTTCCTCAGATGTAGACCAAACGGACACTAAAAGAGGGCGTTGTGAAGGATGGATATAGCCAATGAAGAAAAGAGATAGATGTCCCTTTTGATTTCGTGTTGCTTTGCACAAACGCCGTTTGCGCCACGATCAATTGGCAGGCACGCTGCCTCCATTGAGCGGCCGCTGCTGCGTGCTCACCCTTGAAACTGGCTTGGGAGAGATTGGAATGAGGCACAGCCCGGCGCCGGGCCGCATGGACTCGGGCTGGGCGTCATTCGGTGTTTGCGCACTGTGCGCGCGGCATGTGGTCTGGATATCGGTGGCGGCCCGGCTTTGCCCGGCGTGGCCGTACCTGGTGTCAATGCCACCAGACCATGGCAGCGGTCGGGCACAGATGCCCCGACCGCGAGAAGAACCTCAGCTCAGCAGCACTTCCCCATGCTCGAGCCATACCGCGCCGCTTGCCGCTCGCGGAAGAACGCTTCGTAGTTCATCGGTTCCTGGTCCGGATGCGTGGCCCGCATGTGGGCCACGTAGCCGCCGTAGTCGGGCACGCCGACCATGAGGCGGAAGCTCTGCGCCATGTAGCGGCCGGCGCGCCCGAGGTCTTCGAGCAGGCCGCCGCTGGTGGCGGCGCCATCAGCCACCGACGCTCGCGCCGGCGGGCAGCGCTTCGTACGGGGTTTCGCTCACCGTCGGCTTGCGCTCGGCGCGCGCCTTGAGGATGCTCTTCACGCTGTAGAACAGCACGCTGAGCACCACGAACATGAACAGCGCGCACAACGCGGCGTCCAGGCGGTTGTTGAACACGATGCGCGACATGGCCTCGGTCGTCTTCGCGGGCGCGATCAACACGCCTTGCTGGATCGCGTCGGCATAGCGGTTGGCGTTGGACAGGAAGCCGACCTTCACATCGCTGGAGAAGATCTTGAGCCAGCCCGCCGCCAGCGTGCAAACCAGCAGCACCACCGCGGGCACGATCGTCACCCAGGCGTAGCGGTCCTTCTTCATCTTGAACAGCACCACGGTGCCCAGCATCAGCGCCACGGCGGCGAGCATCTGGTTGGCGATGCCGAACAGCGGCCATAGCGTGTTGATGCCGCCCAGCGGATCGACCACACCCTGGTACAGGAAGTAGCCCCAGGCCGCCACGCACAGGCCGGTGGCGATCAGGTTGGCGGGCAGCGAGTCGGTGCGCTTGAGCGCGGGCACGAAGGTGCCCATCAGGTCTTGCAGCATGAAGCGGCCGGCGCGCGTGCCGGCGTCCACCGCCGTCAGGATGAACAGCGCTTCGAACAGGATGGCGAAGTGGTACCAGAAGGCCATCATGGTCTGGCCACCCACCACCTGGTGCAGGATGTGCGCCATGCCCACGGCCAGCGTGGGTGCGCCACCGGCGCGCGCCAGGATCGTGTTCTCGCCCACATCCTTCGCGGTCTGCACCAGCATCTCGGGCGTGATCACGAAGCCCCAGGTGGACAGCGTCTGCGCCACGGCTTCGGGCGTGCTGCCCACCAGCGCGGCCGGGCTGTTCATCGCGAAGTAGATGCCGGGCTCGATGCACGAAGCCGCCACCAGCGCCATCACGGCGACGAAGGACTCGGCCAGCATGCCGCCGTAGCCGATGAAGCGCGCGTTGACTTCGTTGTCCAGCATCTTGGGCGTGGTGCCCGAGGAGATCAGCGCGTGGAAGCCCGACACCGCGCCGCAGGCGATGGTGATGAACAGGAAGGGGAACAGGTCACCCGACCACACCGGGCCGTTGCCGGCCGCGAACTGCGTGATGGCCGGCATCTGCAGCGGGGGCGCGACGATCACGATGCCCAGCGCCAGCGCGACGATGGTGCCGATCTTGAGGAAGGTGGAGAGGTAGTCGCGCGGCGCGAGCAGCAGCCACACGGGGATGGAGGCGGCGACGAAGCCGTAGCCGATCAGCATCCAGGTCAGCGCCTTGCCGTCGTAGGTGAACAGCGGCGCCCAGGTCGGGCTCTCATGCACCCACTGGCCACCCACGATGGCCAGCATCAACAGCACGAAGCCGATGATGGAGACCTCGCCGATGCGGCCCGGACGGATGTAGCGCAGGTACACGCCCATGAACAGCGCCACCGGAATGGTGGCCGCCACGGTGAAGGTGCCCCAGGGCGATTCGGCCAGGGCCTTGACCACGATCAGCGCCAGCACGGCGAGGATGATGATCATGATCATGAAGGCGCCGAACAGCGCGATCACACCCGGCACCATGCCGAGTTCCTGCTTGATCAGGTCGCCCAGCGAGCGGCCGTCGCGGCGCGTGGAGATGAACAGCACGATGAAGTCCTGCACCGCACCGGCGAACACCACGCCGGCCAGGATCCACAGCAGGCCGGGCAGGTAACCCATTTGCGCCGCGAGCACCGGGCCCACAAGCGGGCCGGCGCCGGCAATGGCGGCGAAGTGGTGGCCGTACAGCACGTACTTGTGCGTGGGCACGTAGTCCAGGCCGTCGTTGTGCCGCCAGGCCGGCGTCATGCGCGTGCCGTCCAGGCCGAACACCTTGGTGGCCAGGAACAGGCTGTAGTAGCGGTAGGCGATCAGGTAGACGCAGACGGCGGCGACCACCACCCACAACGCGCTGACGGCTTCACCGCGCCCCAGCGCCACGGCCGCGAGCGCGAAGGCGCCCAGCACGGCCACGAAAAACCACCCCAGGTGGCGACCCAGTCCAGACATGTTTGTCTCCTCTTGTGCCGCGGCCTCGCCGATCGGGCCGCTGGGCAGCGGGGAGTATCTGCAGCGGGAGGCGCTCGCGCATCCGTGTCACCGCGCGTTGAACCGCGTGGTAACACGTAGGAGAAAAAGCCTGGGGGTGGTTGGCCCTAGTTCGCTTTGCGGGTTTCGATCTCGCGCTTGAGTTCGCCGAGGATCTGATCCGCATTGCCACCCGCGCGCGCGACGTCCTGAGCCCAACGGGTGTACAGGGGTTGCGCCGCCTTGTGCCAGGCGCCCATCTGCTCGGGCGTCAGCTTCACGATGGTGTGACCAGGCGACTTCTCCAGCTTGGCCTGGCCCGAGTCTTCGAAGTCGCCCCACGCGGCGCCGACCTTGCCAGCCCACTCGGTGTTGCAATGGCTGTCGATGACCTTCTTCTGTGTCGGGCCCAACTTGGCATACCAGGCCGGGTTCATGATCCAGACGAACGTCGCGGGGTACAGGCGCATGTCGTTGTGGAACTTCACGGCCTTGTCGACGCCAAAGCTGATCGTCGAGTCCCATGGGAAGGTGATGGCATCGGCAATGCCTTTTTCGAGGGCATCGCGCGACTCGGGCGCCGACACGTTCACATTGGTGCCGCCCAGATGGGTCACGAAGGAGGCCACCGTCCCGTTGGCGGGACGGATTTTCATGCCGCGGATCTGCGAAGGATCGGTGATGGGCTTCTTGGAGTGCAAGGTGCCGATGTGCTGGTGGGCGAAGCACAGCTTCACACCCTTCATCTCGTTCTCGGCGTACTTTCGATACCAGGCGTCCAGCGCTGCGGAACCGGGACCGGGCTTGCCGCTGATGAAGGGAAGTTCGGCGGCGGCGAAGGCGGGGAAACGACCGGCCTGGTACCCCGGGCTCACCCATGCCATGTCGGCAATGCCGTCACGGGCCATGTCGTAGTGGTCCGGCGCCTTCCCGAGTTGTTGCGCGGGGTACAGCGTCACCTTGATGGTGCCCTGCGACGCCGCTTCAACGGACTTGGCCCAGGGCTCGAACCCCGTTTTTGAAAGCGAATGGCTGGCCGGAAGCCAGTGACCGAAGCGCAGCTCGACGGGCTTGTCTTGCGCTTGCACCTGAGTGGCAAGGGCCATGCAGGCGGCGCCCAGTGCAATGGCGCAGCCACGCAGCTTGAAGCGTTTCTGGATATTCGTACGGGGCATGATGTCTCCTTTTTGTGGTGAAAAAAACGGACTACGCAAGAAGGCTTGGCAACCAGAGCGACAGCGAAGGGAACGCGCAAAGGACGATCAGCCGAACGACGTCCACGGCGATGAAGGGCATGGTCCCCCGATAGATGCGTCCCAGGGAGATGTCGCGCGCGATGGAATTGATCACGAAGACGTTCATCCCCACGGGAGGGCAAATCATTCCGAAGGTGACGGCCATCACCACGATCACCCCGAACCAGACGGGATCGAATCCCAGGTGGATCATGGCCGGGAAGACGATCGGCACCGTCAGCAGGATCATGGCCAGCTCGTCCATCACCGCACCCAGAATCAGGTAGCCGACCATCACCAGTGCGAGCACGCCGTAGGGCCCCACCGGCAAGCCCACCAGAAACTCGACGGCGTTCTGCGTGAATTGCGTGATGGTCAGGAAATAGCCGAATAGGTACGCGCCGACCACGATGGTCATGATGGCGGAGGACACGCGCAGTGCGCTGATGAGCGCGGCCTTGATTTCCGGCCAGCGCAAGCGCCCACGCAGAATGCCGATCAACAAGGTGCCGGTTGCGCCAACACCTGCAGCTTCCTGCACGGTGAAGAGGCCACCATAGATCCCGCCAAGCACCCCCACGAACAGGAGGACCACCGCCCAGAGGGGGCGAAGCGCCGACATCCGTTCGGTCCAGCTGTGCAGCTCGCCCCTGGGCATCCACTCAGGCCGCCAGCGGGCCAGCACCGCAATGACGATGGCGTAGAAAACGATGGCCATCAGGCCCGGGATCACGCCGGCGGCGAAGAGCTGCGTGATGTCGGTCTCGGTCATGATGCCGTACAGCACCATGATGACGGACGGCGGAATCATGATCCCGAGCGTTCCCCCGGCCGCGATGAGGCCCGCTGAAATCCCGGGCTCGTACCCGGCGCGCCTCATCTCGGGCAGTGCGACCTGTGTCATGGTGGCGGCGGTCGCGACAGAAGACCCGTTGATGGCGGAGAAGCCCCCACACGCGGCGAGCGAAGCCAGGGCGAGACCCCCGCGCTTGTGGTGCAGCCACGCGCGCCCTGCCGCAAAGAGCTCCCCGCTCATGCCCGAATGCGAGGCGAACGCCCCCATGAGGATGAACATCGGAATCACGATCAGGTTGTAGTCGGTCAGAACCGACAGCGGCACATTGGCCAGGAGATTGAGGCCGGGGGTGCTGCCCGTGAGGGCGGCAAACCCGGCGACGCCTGCGATGCCCATGGCGATGCCAATGGGCACTCGGATCGCCATGAGGGCGAACATGCCCACAAAGCCCAGCAGTGCCACCAGATCACGATCCATGGTGCACCTCGCCCGTCATGCCGTCGTCCGCGTCGAGCCTGGCTTCGGTGCCCAGCGCCAACTGCACAAGACGCACAAGGCCGAGAACCGCCGCGACGGACGCGCCAACGGCCGCCACGCTGTAGAACCAGGCCAACGGCAGCCGCAAGTCCATCGTGCCCTGGCTGCCCGTCCCACCGACTTTGACCCAGACCATCCAGGCCAAGGGAAAAAGAAAGGCCACGACCACGGCGGTGGAGATCAGATCGACCACGCGCTTGCCACGTGGACCCAAAGCCTCCCAGAGAAGATCCACGCCGATGTGGTTGCCGTAGTAGGTGGCCAGCGCGATGCCCCAGAAGATGGCAATGCCGAGCAACATCTGCGTGCCGTCAAACCAGTCCGGGATCTGCCCATCGAAACAGTAGCGAACCAGGACGTTCGCGGCCGTCAATAGCGCAATGAACAAGAGCATCAGCGCGGCAAGGGTCTCGATGATGGAGAGCAGTCGCTTCATGCGAAAGCCTCGCTGGACCCAGGCTCGTGGGGGGCGTTTTTCATTCCATGTCTCCGGTGTTGTAGTCGGGCCCGCCCAGGGGGATTCGGTTCGAATCCGGGCGTCCGCAGCCAGACAGCGTGGTGCGGCGCATCAATGTAGGTCCGCGCACCCCATCCACCTATCGAAGGTGGCGATGTTTGATATCGATGGCATGAATGGGCGGCACGCTCTGGCGACAACGACCGCCGTGCACCCGATCAAGGTGCTTCGCGGGTGTGCTCCACGGCGTACTTGATGAGCTCGGCCTGCCCCTCCAGGCCGAGCTTGCGCTTGATGCTCTGGCGGTGGGTCTCGACCGTGCGCACGCTGAGGGCCAGCGCCTTGGCGATCTGTTTGCTGGATTCACCACGGCCCAGTGCACTCAGAATCTGGCTCTCGCGCGGCGACAGCAGCGGGCGTGGCGGCTGCTGGCGAAACAGCCTGCGCGACACGCCGGGGCTGAGGAAGGCGCCGCCGGCCACCACGGCCTCGATGGCGGCCACGATCTCGCTGGCCGGCGCGTCCTTCAGCACATAGCCGCGCGCCCCGGCCTGCAGGGCGCGCTGCACGTACTCGGGGTTGTCGTACATGCTGAACATGAGGATGCACAACGCGGGCCAACGCGCCAGCATTGCCTGCACCAGGTCGATGCCGTTGCCCTCTTTCAGGCCCACGTCCTGCAGCACCACGTCGGGCGCGTTCTCGTCCAGCAGGCGCATGGCCTCGGCAGCATCACCGGCCTCGCCGACCACCTGCAGATGCGCCACGCTGGAGAGGCGCGCGCGCAAGCCTTCGCGCACCATGGGGTGGTCGTCGACCAGAAAGATGCGGATCAGATCCGGCGCGTGAGGCATTGCATTTCTCCAAAGGTGCCGCGGAACCGGTTTTGCCGGGCCGCTGGCGCCGCCCCCTTGAGGGGGTCGCGCGAAGCGCGGCGGGGGTGTCTCTTCATACCCTGGCTTCAATCTGGGTGCCGTGTCCCGGCTCGGCGTGGATCTGCAAGCGCCCGCCGATGGCGGCCAGGCGCTCGCGCATGTTGCGCAGGCCGATGCCGCGCTCGGGGTGCACATGCACCGCCGGGCTGTCGAAACCCTGGCCGTCGTCGGTGATGCTCATGCGCACACCGCCGCGCGGCTCGAAAGCGAGCCCCAGTTCGACATGCTGTGCCCGCGCGTGTTTGGCCACATTGGTCAGGCTCTCCTGCGCCACGCGGAACAGCGCGGTCTTCACCTCGTCGGGCAATTCGCGCTCGGCGCCTTCGATGCGGACCACCACCGGCAAGCCACTGGCGTCCTCGAACTCCCGACCCAGGTGCTGCAGCGCGGCCGGCAGGCCGAGGTTGTCCAGCAGCGCCGGGCGCAGGCGGTGCGAGATGCGGCGGATCTCCACCAGGCTCTGGTTGAGGCGCTCGAGCGCCTTCGCCAGCGGGCCACCCGCGTCGGCATCGACATCGGTGGCGGTTTCGATCAGCAACTTGGTCGACACCAGCGTCTGGCTGACGCCGTCGTGCAGCTCGCGCGCCAGGCGGGCGCGTTCGTCTTCCTGCGACTGCTGCACCTGCCGCGCCAGCAGCCGCAGCTTGTTCTCGGCCACGCGGTGTTCGCTCAGGTTCAGCGCCAGGCCACTGGCGCTGATGAGCGCGATGCCAAACACCGCGATGCCCGCGATCCACAGCAAGGTGGTCGCGACATTGCGGTTGGCCTCGCCCTCGATGCGCGCCAGCGTGGCCTGGATGCCATCGAGGTACAGCCCCGTGCCCATCATCCAGCCCCAGCGCTCCAGGGCGATCACGTAGCCCAGCTTGGGCGTGTCCTGGCCGCTGGACGGCTGGCGCCAGAAGTAATCCACGAAGCCACCGCCGGCGCGCGCCTGCGCGATCAGCCGCTGGATCGTCGGGCGGCCTTGCGGGTCGCGCAGCTCCCACAGGTTCTGCCCCACCAGCTCGGGCTGGCGCGAGTGCATCAGCACACGGCCCTCCAGGTCGTAGACGAAGAAGTAGCCGTCGGGGCCATAGTCCAGCGAGGCCAGCAGGCGCAGCGCCTGTTCGCGGTCGGCCGGATCGTTGCCTCCCCGGTCGTACAGCGGTTGCACGGTGCTGGCGGCCAGGGCGACGTAGTTGTGCAGCTCGGCGCGCCGCGCTTCCAGGTAGGTGCGCTCGACCATGGCGTACTCGCGCCTCGCGAGATCGCGCTCCTGGTGCTGCACGGCCAGCGCGATGAGCACCAGAGAGGCCAGCAGGGGCAGGATGGCCAGCAGGAGGATCTTGGTTCGCAGTCGCATGGAAGAGTAAGGGCGGCGTGCGCCATTCTCCCCCGAACCGGTGCGCTCAGTCGCCGTGCTGCGGCTGCAGCAGCCGAATGCGGTTCATCGCCATGCCGGCTGCGGCGGTGCGCGTTTCCACGCCCAGTTTGGCGAAGATGCGCTCCAGGTGTTTCTTCACCGTGGCCGGACTGGCGCCCAGGATGTCGCCGATGTCGCGGTTGATCTTGCCCTTGACCACCCAGTACAGCACCTCGGCCTCGCGCGCGGTGAGACCGAACGCGCCGGCCAGGCCGGAGAGCACGCTCGCGTCCGAGGTTTCCTGCATCACGATGAGCCAGTCGCCGCCTTCGCCATTGGGCTCGTCGCCCACGCACTGGTGCAGGCGGAAGGTGAGGCGGCGCGGACCGTTCTCCAGCGTGAGGCGCGGCGGTTCGCGCTGTTCGCGCGCGTCGCCCAGGTGGCGGCGCAGCCACTGCAGCACGGCCGGCGGCGTGGCGGGCGCTTCGGTGCCGCAGTGGTGGCGCAGCAGGTCGCGCGCCAGCGGGGTCTGCCACATCAGGCGGCCGTCGCGCTCGCGCACGGTGATGGTGGCGTAGCCGAACGCATCGAGCGCGTTGCGCGCCTGGCTGCGCTCCACCGCGCCCTGGCGCACGTGGCGCGCGGTGCGCAGGTGCACACCCATGCGCGCCATGACTTCGCGCGGCTTGATCGGCTTGGTCACGTAGTCGGCGCCGCCGGCGTCGAGCGCGGCGACCAGGTGCTCGGTGTCGGTAAGGCCCGTCATGAAGATGATCGGGATGTGCGCGGTGGCCGGCTGTGCCTTGAGGCGGCGCGCGACCTCGAAGCCGTCGATGCCGGGCATCACCGCGTCGAGCAGCACCACGTCGGGCAAGGCCTGCGTGGCACGGCGGATCGCGCTCTCGCCATCGAGCGCCACCAGCACGGTGTAGCCGGCTTCATCGAGCGCGTCGTGCAGCGGCGCGACGTTGTCGGGCACGTCGTCGACGATGAGGATCACCAGCGCGTCGGACACGGGCAGCGCGGTCGGCGCGGTGGTCATCGGTGGTTCAACGGGTGGCGGCATGGTGTGGCTGCAGCAGGTGTTGTTCGATGGTGTCAAAGCGGAACTCGCGCGCCAGTGCGCGCAAGCCCTGCGCGAACGCGGCCTGCTCGGGGCGGCGCTGCACCCAGTCGTCGAGCCATTGCACGATGCCCTTGTAGTAACCGAGGCGCACGAGTTCGAGCAGGGGTTCGAGTTCTTCGCGGCTGGCGGGCTCGCTGCGCGCAATCGGTGGGGGCTCGCCGGCGTTTGTGGGCGCGCCGTCGGCGATCCACGCCAACGAAAGCCGCTGGCCGAGCCAGGTCAGCAGGTCGTCGCGCCGCACGGGTTTGACGAAGAAGTCCTGCGGCTGGTGGCCCAGGTCGTTGTCCAGGCCCTTGTCGAACGCATTGGCCGACACGATGGCCAGTGGCACCGCGCCCCAGCCGCGCGCGCGCAGGCGGCGCAGGGTTTCCCAACCGTCGATGCCGGGCATGGCCAGGTCCATGAAGATGGCGTGCGGCGCGCCCGGCTCGTCGGGTTGCAGATCGTCGAGCAAGGCCAGTGCGTCGAGCCCGCTGTTGGCGAGCAAGACTTCGAAGCCCAGCGGCGCGAGCCAGCGCGCGAGCAGTTCGCGGTCGGCCTCTTCGTTGTCGACCACCAGCACACGCCGGCGCGGGCCGGTGTAGCCCGCGTGCTGCGGCAATGGCGTCGGGCGGGGCAACACGGTGCCACGCAGCTCGGGCAGGAACAGGCGCACGGTGAACACCGAGCCCTCGCCCGGTGTGCTGCGCACCGTCATCTCGCCGCCCATGAGGTCGGTGAGCATCTTCGCAATCGTCAGGCCCAGGCCGGTGCCGGTGGAAGGTCCGGCCGCGCTGGCTTCGCCCTGCCCGCGCGCGAACGGCTCGAACACGCGCTCCAGGTCTTCAGCACCCATGCCCGGCCCCGTGTCGTGCACGTCGAACTGCGCCATCTCGCGCGCATGCGACACGCGCAGGCGCACCTCGCCGCTGCGGGTGAACTTCACCGCGTTGCCCAGCAGGTTGATGAGGATCTGGCGCAAGCGCTTCTCGTCGGCGCGCACGGTGTCGGGCAGACGCGTTCCGCTGTCGAACACGAAGCGCAAGCCCTTGGCCGCCGCCTGCAATTCGAACATGCTGGCCATCTCCCGCATGGCATCGGCAAAGGCCATGGGACGCACCTCGAGCGCGAGCTTGCCGGACTCGATGCGCGCGATGTCCAGCGTGCCCTCGATCAAGGAGAGCAGGTGCTCGCCGCCCCGGTTGATGACGCGCACGGCCTGCGCGCGGTGCGGCGCCACGCCGGTGTCTTCCTGCAGCAATTGCGCGTAGCCGAGGATGCTGTTGAGGGGTGTGCGCAGCTCGTGGCTGATGGTGCTGATGTACCGCGTCTTGGCCTGGTTGGCCTGCTCGGCCGCGTGGCGCGCCTGCTGCAGGGCTTCGTCGGTGCGCTGGTGCGATTCGATTTCCTGCATCAGCAAACGCGTCTGCCGGTTGGACTCTTCCTGCGCCACCTCGCGGCTCTTGTGTGCCAGCACCAACCACCAGGCCACGGTCGCCGCGATCAGCAGCAACACGGCATACACCCGCACGAAGCCCGAGCGCAGCGCGGCGTCCAGCAACGAGGTGTTGGCCGCGACGCCCAGTCCTTCCTGCAGCCCTTCCACCTCTTGCCGGTAGAGCAGGCCGAGCACCGCGGCCAGCACGGGCGCCACCACCAGCATGAGCAGGAGGTAGTGCGCCAGGCCCGCTTCCAGGTACGGCCACACGCGGCGCGGCATCACGCGGCGCAGCGCCGCCATCCATTGTTCGGAGAGGCGGGCGTGCGGTTTGCAGAGGTCACCGCAACGCGCGTCCAGCGTGCAGCAGAGCGAGCAGATGCTTCCCTGGTAGGCCGGGCAGTGGGCCATGTCCGGACCTTCGTAATCGCGTTCACAGATGACGCACCGTTGCAACGAGAGAAGTGCCTTACCCCCTACCCCTCTGGGGGAGGGCGGGGGTGGGGGCTCGCATGCAGTGGCTTGGTCGGCGCGCGGCCCCCATCCCAACCTTCCCCCAGAGGGGGAAGGAGCAGGATCACAACGCCCCTCCGCCGACCGCGCAATGTAGTAACGCCCCTTCGTCACCCAGGCAATCCCCGGCGCCGCCACCAAGGCCGTCACCATCGCGATCACCGCGGAAAACGCCTGCGCCAGGGACCCCAGCAAACCCATGTGCGCCACGATCGACAACACCGACGCCAGACCCATGGCCCCCACGCCCACCGGGTTGATGTCGTACAGATACGCCCGCTTGAACTCGATGCCCTTGGGCGACCAGCCCAGCGGCTTGTTGATCACCAGGTCCGCCACCACCGCCATGATCCAGGCGATGGCGATGTTGGAGTACAGCCCCAGCACCTCGCCCAGCGCCTGGAACACGTTCATCTCCATCAGCATGAACGCAATGAGCGTGTTGAACACCACCCACACCACACGCCCAGGGTGGCTGTGCGTGATGCGCGAGAAGAAATTGCTCCAGGCCAGCGAACCGGCATACGCGTTGGTGACATTGATCTTGAGCTGCGAGACCACCACGAACAGCGCCGTGGCCGCCACCGCCCAGCCGTAGTCGGAGAACACGTACTCGTAGGCCGCGAGGTACATCTGGTTCGGGTCCACCGCGCGATCGGGCGGCACCATGTGGCTGATGGCCAGGTACGCCAGCAACGCGCCGCCCAGCATCTTGACGACCCCCAACACCACCCAGCCCGGACCACCGGCCAGCACACCCGCCCACCAACGCAAGGCTTTGCCGGGTTCTTTCGCCGGCATAAAACGAAGGTAGTCGGCCTGCTCGCCCATCTGCGTGATGAGGGCGATGCCCACCGTGAGCGCCGCACCAAACAAGTGCCAATCGAACACCGCGCCCGCACCCGATTCGCCCCCATACCGCACCACGTTGGTGAATGTTTCGGGGGCCATCCACGCCACCGCACCAAAGGGCACCACCATCATCACGATCCACAGTGGCTGGGTCCAGACCTGGAAGCGGCTGATGACCGAGACGCCGTGCGTCACCAGCGGAATGACCACCAGCGCGCAGATCAGGTAGCCCCAGGCGGGCGGGATGTCGAGCGCGAGTTCGAGCGCGTACGCCATCACGGCGGCTTCGAGCGCGAAGAAGATGAAGGTGAAGGAGGCGTAGATCAGCGACGTGATCGTGGAGCCGATGTAGCCAAAGCCCGCGCCGCGCGTGAGCAGGTCCATGTCCACCCCATGGCGCGCGGCATAGACGCTGATGGGCAGGCCGGCCAGAAAGATGATGAGGCCGGTGCAGAGGATCGCCAGCGCGGCGTTGACGAAGCCGTACTGCACCAGCAGCGTCGCGCCCACGGCTTCGAGGATGAGGAACGAGGCCGCGCCGAAGGCCGTGTTGGCCACGCGCCATTCGCTCCACTTGCGAAAGCGCTGGGGCGTGTAGCGCAGCGCATAGTCCTCCATGGTCTCGCTGCCGACCCAGCTGTTGTAGTCGCGGCGCACCTTGATGATGCGCTGCGGGGCTTCCGCGGGCGGGGGTGGCGGAT
>NZ_SCML01000044.1 GCF_005503365.1 Hydrogenophaga sp. 2FB | reverse complement strand
GTGCGGGGATGAGTGAGGGGCTGGGGGCGGTGTTCTTCAGGAAGTCCTGGTAGGTCAGGGCCAGTCCGGTGGGCAGGTCGACCTCGGCTTGCCAGCCCAGGCTGCGCAGGCGGCTGCTGTCCATCAGCTTGCGCGGCGTGCCATCGGGTTTGCTGGCGTCGAAGCGGATCTCGCCCGCGAAGCCGGTGACGCGCGCGATGCTGTGCGCGAGCTCGGCGATGGTCATGTCCGACCCGGAGCCCACGTTGATGTGGCTGAGCATGGGCTGCGTGTGTTGCTCGTAGCGGGCCTTGGGCAGGTTCATCACGTGCACGCTGGCGGCGGCCATGTCGTCGACGTACAGGAATTCGCGCATCGGCGTGCCGCTGCCCCAGATGGCGACCTCGGACGCGTCGGACTCCCTGGCGGCATGAAAGCGGCGGATCAGAGCGGGGATGACGTGGCTGTTTTCCGGGTGGTAGTTGTCGCCCGGGCCATAGAGGTTGGTGGGCATGACGCAGCGGTAGTCCACGCCGTGGCTGGCACCGAACTGGCGGTTGTAGCTTTCGCACAGCTTGATGCCGGCGATCTTGGCCACGGCATACGGCTCGTTGGTGGCTTCCAGCGGCCCGGTGAGCAGCGCGTGTTCGCCCATGGGCTGCGGCGCGAGCTTGGGGTAGATGCAGCTGGAGCCGAGGAACAGCAGCTTCTGCACGCCGCTGCAGAACGCGGCTTCGATCACGTTGGCCGCGATCATCAGGTTCTGGTAGATGAAGTCGGCGGGGAACACGTTGTTGGCGTGGATGCCGCCCACCTTGGCCGCGGCGAGGTACACCTGTTGCGGCCGGGTCTTCGCGAAGAAGGCGCGCACGGCGGCCTGGTCGGTCAGGTTGAGTTCGGCGTGGGTGCGCGTGACGATGTGGCGCTCGGGATGGCCGGCGGCACGCAGCTGGCGCACGATCGCCGATCCGACCATGCCGCGGTGGCCCGCAACGTAGATGGTGTCAGGTGTGTTCATGGAAGACCCCGGTTGAAAAAAATCGGTTCGCATCAGCAGGCACCCTCTTGCTTGAGCACCACGCGCACGGTGCGCAGCATGATCACGAGGTCGTACCAGAGCGACCAGTTGCGCACGTACCAGAGGTCCATGTTGATGCGGTGCTGGAAGCTGCTGGTGCTGCGGCCGCTGATCTGCCACAGGCCGGTGATGCCGGGGCGCGCCTTGCCGTAGGCCGCGATGCTCTTGCCGTATTCACCGAGCTCGCGGGCCAGCAGCGGGCGCGGGCCGACCAGGCTCATGTCGCCACGCAGCACGTTGATGAGCTGCGGCAGTTCGTCGATGCTGGTGCGCCGGATGAGACGGCCGATGTTGGTGACGCGCGGGTCTTTCGCGAGCTTGAAGTTGCTCGCCAGGTATTGCACGTAGAGCTTTTCGTTCTCGGTCTTCCAGCGCTCCAGCGCGCCGTCGGCGTCCATCACCATGCTGCGGAACTTGATGAAGTCGAACAGCTGGCCATCCGCGCCGACGCGCTTCTGAACGAAGAACACGGGACCTGCGTCGTCGCGCTTGATGCGCCAGGCGACCCAGGTGAACAGCGGCGCGAGCAGCACCAGCAGCAACGATGCGCCGACGATGTCGAGCGTGCGCTTGAGCACCTGCGGTCCGCGGCGGTTGAGGTTGTTGCGGGCACGCAGCAGCAGCACGTTGTGGCTGAAGAAGTGCGAGACCTCCATGCCGTAGATCGGCAAGTCGCCGATCGCGGGCACCATCACCAGATCGTCGCGCGTGAGCATGATCTCCTGCGCGAGTTCGCGCAGCCAGTTGTTGTCCCGGATGCCCAGCACGCCCACGAGCTGATGAGGGCCTGGCTTGGCGAGAAACGCGCGCACGCCAGGGGTGAGCGCGGTGGGCACGGCCACCTGGCCGCCACCGAGCCGGACCAGACGCGCGCCGGGCTCGGGACAGACCACGGCCACCGGCTTGTAGCCCAGCAGCGGCTCGCTGGCCAGCGCGGCCGCGGCCTTCTCCACATCGTCGGCATCACCGATCAGCACATAGGGCTGCGTCAGCAGGCCGATGCGCAGCATGTAGGTGCGCACGGCCACGCGGGCCAGCGGCAGGCACACCAGCACGAGACCCCAGGTGGCGCCGGTCCACAAGCGCGAGAGCGGCCACTTGGCGAGGTAGATCACCATCGCATCGAGCAGCGCCGCCAGCACGATCACCTGGATCAGCTGGCGGGTCTCGTCCCACCAGGGCTTGCGGCGGTGGGCCGAGTAGTGGCCCTGCACGGTCCACATCCAGGTCACCATGGCCACCGCAATGGCCGCGAACAGGGTGAGCCGCAGGTGACCATTGGCGGCCCACCAGACGTTCATGGCTTGCGGCAGGCTCGCTTCGCCGCGCACCCACACGGGCAGTCGTCCCGCCACGAAGCAGAACGCCAGCACACACAGATCGGTGAGCACCAGCAAGGCCTGGGCCCGCTGCTGCCGGTGCGCAATGTCGCCCCAGGGGGCGAGTTGGCGGGCGAGGTCGTGTTCGTTGTAGAGCGGGACGACGGTGCTTGCGCTGCTTTCCGCGGAAGCCTGTCGCTCGATGCGGGGGCTGCGTGCGCGTTCCATGTCAGCGCTCGCTCAAAGGACTTGGCGGTCGGGCCCCATGGGGGTGCATGAAATGCACGCTCATGGCATGCGGAAACGTCGTGTGTCTAAAGCACGTCATGTGTGAACTCCCTGTCTCGTTGGAAATGCGCGGACCTGCAACACCTGTCCGCCTTTTCTTTGTAGAGCACCCACAAGACACGGATGTAACCAGCCTTGAGTTCCTACACGTCAATTGCATCGAATCGAAACACGCCTCGTTGCGTGGTGCGTGGGGCGCGCGATCGAGATGCGCTTTAATTGATGGAACTTAAAAGTTCTGACAGACTCCAGCTCCCACGGAGGACAAAACCATGCGAGTGGCCGAAGCGATCGAGCTGAACACGAAAACCGAGCGCGCGTTGCGCACGCTGTCCAACGGCAGGCGGGTCGAGGCCCGCGTTCAGCAACGCGCGCGCATCATCCTGTTGGCCGCACAAGGCTGGCAGAACAAGGACATCGCCGTTGAGGTGAAGTTGGACCGGCGGCAGGTGGCGTTGTGGCGGCGGCGTTTCATCGACGACGGCGTCCAGGCCTTGCTGCGTGATGCCCCGCGCACGGGGCGAACACCGAGCATGACGACCGCGCTCGAGTCGCACATCGTGCGCACAACGCTGGAAGATCAACCCCATGCAGCCTCGCAATGGAGCAGCCGCAGTCTGGCCGCGTATCTCGGCCTGAGCGCCACCACCATCCGCCGGGTGTGGGAACGCAACGGCATCAAGCCGGGTTTGTAGGACAGCAGGAGCTTGTCGTGTAGGACGGTGGCGCGCGTCGCGGTGGCACGCGTGCAGTGATAAGTGCAGAACAAAATGGCGCACTGCAGCATGAGCCCGTGCTTTGAGCGGCGTGCGGGCGCCCGCGAGGTTTACATCCCGAAACGCGTTTTCGTGGACGACCTGCCACGCAACCGGAAGTCAGATGGCCGAAATGTCGGTCAGCACCGGCCAGTGGAGGGCGTTCGTGCTGCTGTCGCTGGTGGCAAAACGGTGCTGGAGCAGCATGGTGTAGCGTCCCGGGCGAGTGCCACAGAGGCGGTAGCCGTCGGCCACGGGGCTGAGCTGCATGCCGCTTTGTGGGGCGGTTTGCACCTCCCAGGTGCCGAGTTGGGCGGTGGCGCGTCGCAGCGACACGCAGAACCCCCGCTTCATGTTGGACATCACCACCAGCCGTTGCTGGGCGCTGGACTCGCCGCCGGCGAGGATGTCGAGTTGCCGTGGGTGGCTGTTTTCCAGCACGCGCATGACCGGCGGGATGATGATGCGAAAGTCCAGTGCCGCGCTTGCAGGCTTGTGACCCGCCAACGCGCTCTCGCCATTGCCGGTCGCAGGAACCAGCAGCAGGCCGGCGGCGGCGAGCAAGGTGGCAAAGGGGCGAGGCGAGGCGGACATGCCCCACTATCGACCCGATCCGCATGAACTTGAATCCCCCCTCCGTGTAGGCGATAGAGGCAGGCGCGTGAAAACGCGGGCTTTCTTACTCGTTGCGTTGCACCGGGATCGTCAGCGTGACGCTCTCGCGCAAGCGCACGTCGACCCTGGCCTGGCCCTGGGCGACCACGTTCCATGGCAGGGGCAGGCTGTCACCCCGAACGCTCACCGTGCGCGGTCCGCTGGCCACGAACGGGAATTCAAACCGGCCCTGGTTGTCTGTGCGCACCGCATAGCGGTTGTCCAGGTACACCATCACGTTGGGCACGCCCTGTTCACTGGCTTCCTGGGTGCCGCTGCGGTTCGCGTCGAAATACACCGTGCCGGCGATCCGACCACCTCCATCGGTGGCCTTGCCGCCCAGCGGCACGTTGCGGCTGCCGGCTTCCAGTTCGTAGCGCAACACCGCGTAGAACGAACGGTCCGTCGCCGGGACAAACACCGCCAGGGGCGGTGCCAGCGGGTCGAGCGAAGGGTTGAAGCGGCTGCGCCCGGTGGATCGGTTGTAGTTGAACTCCATGCTCCAGCGCGTGTCGATGCGCCAGTTCGCACCCAGGTTGATCGCGTGGCGCGACTGGCCCGTGTTGCTGCGCTCGGTGCTGAGATTGCCGCGCAGGCTGGCCCTGCTGCTCAACGGTGCCGTGAAGCTCAACGCGGCGTTCCACACCGCCTCCGAGGGGCGACCCTGGTAGGCGGCGTAGGTGCCGCTGCCCAGGCTGGTGGAGAGGGCCCAACCTTGCGTCACGCTCCATTCCTGGTCCCAGGTCAACCAGCGCGAGCTGGCTTCGTCGTCGCCATGCATGAGTTCCAGACGCAGGCCGCTGGTGCCCCAGCCGTTCTGAAAGCGCCAGTCGCTGTAGGTGCTCCATGCATCACTGCCAAAGCTGCGCAGGCTGGTGCCGACGCCCAGAGAGTGGTCGCGGTTCAAGCGCCAGCGCGCCGAGCCAGTGGCGAAGAGACCGCTGCCGCTGCGCCCGCTGATGGAGTCGAGCCAGTCCACCGAACCCTCGGCCGACCATTGCCGCGTTCGCCAGCTCGAGCGCACATAGGCGCCGACCAGGTCGCTGGCCAGCGGCAGGTTGGCCCAGCTCAGGTCTTGCTCGAGCCGGTAGGCGCCCAGGCCGTGCTTGCGCGGGCCATCGTCCCATTCGCCGTCGATCCAGAAGCCGTTGCGCGATCCATTGACGTTGCTGGCTTGCGTGCGCAACACCTGGCCCTGGATGCGGTAGTCCGCGGCCTCGTGGCGCAATGCCAGCAAGGTGGATTGCGCGTTGACGAAGTCGCTGGCCAGCAGGGGGGCGTCCAGGTTGGACACCTTGCGCGCATCTTCATGCTGCAGCGCCACCGTCCAGCCCTGGCTGGAGAGGGGGTTGGCGTCGTCTGCGTTCAGGCGCCATTGCCCGCCGAACGTGGTGCGCTGACCCGGCAGCTTGCGAAAGCCGTTGGCGGGCAGGAAGTCCAGGCGCCCGGGTTCGCCGGTGCTGGCCTGCAGCTGCAAGCCGCGCCCGGGGTTTTCCCATTCGGTGCTGATGCCCTGCAGAATGGCCGAAGGCAGGTAGAGGCGCGCGGGCAGCCGCAGGATGCCGGGCGCAGGCGGATTGATCACACCCAGTTCGTTGCTCGTCTGCCAGCCGCCGGACAGGGGCATCGCGCGCTGGCGCAGCGTGAGCGTGCCGCTGCTGTCGCTGGGCGCGTACGTGCCGTCGATGGACAGCGTGCCGTGGTTGGGTGTTTCCAGCAGTCCGTAGATGCCGTAGCCGATGCGGGTTTTGCGCTCCGTGTCAGGGCCGGCAACTGTCGTTGGCCAATGCATCGCTGAAGTCGACCGAGTTGTCGGGCTTGAACGACCAGTCGTTGGTATAGATGCGGTAGTTGCCCTTTTGTTGGCCCACGTGCTGGATCTCCACCACCTGGCGAAGTGTTTGGCCGGGAGCGACCTGCACTTCAAAGCGCGGGGGCGTGATGTAGGCCGCAAAGCCCTGGGCCCGCGCATGGATCGGGGTGCCGATCAGCGTCCCCGCGCAAAGCGAGGCGTGCAAGGCGAAGTGGGTGCGGCGCAGAAATTTCAAGCGGGCAGGCTGCATGGGGGGCGGTCAGTCGGCGTCGAGTTCGAAGTGGAAGTTCAGGCGACGGGTGTTGGACTGCCAGTCGGCGTTCGACCGCAGGCGCACCTGGAGCTGATCCTCCAGCGTGGGGGCGGTGATGGGCCCGGCATAGACCAAGGCGCGCTCACCCGACACCAGCCGACCCGCTTGCAGACGGCCTTGTGTGGTCCAGACCGCTTCGATGTTCGAGGCCTGGTCGCGCGGCAACACCATGTAGACGCGCCCGCTGCGCCCGACCCAGTCGCGCGTGTCGATGCGGATGTTCACGCGCAGCGCCGCTTCCATGCCGCCCGCATACGGTTGCCCGGATTTCAGGGGCATCCATTGCATCTGCACATTGGGCGGCACGGTGTAGCTCAGCGAGTCGTCCAGCCGATGCGGGTTGGCCCACGAAGAGGCCATCATCAAGCCGCACAGCGCCGCGGTGGCAAGGGATTTGATCAAGCTCATGGGGCGCTGAGCGTGTAGGTCACCCGACCATCGTAGGTGCCAGCGGCACGCACGGCGTTGTTGCCGTAGCTGAAGGTGTGGCAGTTCTCAACGTACGTGTTGCCCGGCACCGTGGCCAGCGTCTGCATCCCGCCGTTGAAGGTGCCCGCCGGAATCACGTTGGGAACGCCGCTGCCCGGTGCGGACACCGTCCAGCTGATTTCGGTGAAGGGAATGGTGTCGCCATTGGCGTTGGTCAGATTGGCGGGCGACGAGACACTGAGCGTGGCATTCGCCGAACCGTTGTTGCGGCGGTAACCAGCGCCCACCATGACCTGGCTGGCCGGCGTCGGGCAGGTGCTGTTGGCATCGCCATAGAGGCTGGTGGACTGTGTGCTGTTGCTGGTCATGGCCAGATCGGTGCCATTGCCCAATTGCGCTACCGGCACGGTGACCTGCACCAGGTTGATGGCGCCACTGGTGCCGGCCGTGCCGTTAAAGAGTCCGCTGCCACCGGTGCTGCTGACCGCGCCATTGCCGACGTGCAGAAAAAGACGCCGGGAGCCCGCGGCAACGGTCAAGGACCAGGCATGGGCCACCGCCATTTCCGACATGCACAACAACGCCAGGCACGCTTGTGCGGCGAGGCGGGCGGTGCTGGAACGGATTGTTCGCTGCATGGTGTGCGGATACGGCGGGTTGCGCCAGGCAGCCCCTCCGTTGAATCGGTAACGGCGTGGATGCCGTCAACTCAGGGGCTGTTGGCGGGCTCAGGGCATTGCGGCGGTGTACGTCACGCGGCCGTTGGTGGTGCCGTAGGTGCCGGGAGCGACCACGGCCGCGTTGAGGTAGCTGAAGGTCCAGTTGGCTTGGCGATCGGTGACTTTGCCGGCATTGAGCGTGACGTTTGAGGTCGCGCCGGGGCCCGTGGCAGGGATGACGGGGCTGGGCAACGTTGGCTGGCTCGTCGTTGCGGTGATCTGTGACCACGGAATGGTGTCGCCCGTGGCGTTGGTCAATGCGCCTGTGGTGGCAGCGGCCAACGTGATCTGCCCGTTGTTGCCCACCACGCGAACAGGCACCGTTGCATTGGTGATAGTGCCGGCGGCTGCAGCGACACCCTGACCAACGTCGGCCGGGTTGGTGGAGTAGTCAAAAGTCACCGTGTCGACGGTGGTGTTGTTGGCCAATGTCGCCGCGCCCGTGCCCACGCCCAGGAACAGCACACGCGGCACGATCACGCGAAAGTCCAGGCGGGCAGTGGCGTTGCCGGCACCCGTGACCAGTTGCGATTCGGCCGAAGCCAGCATCGGGGTGGCCAGCGCCAAGGCCAGAGAGGATTTGAGCAGGAGGGCTTTGTTCACGACGTTTTCCTTCGAAGGGTGCAAAAGTGTGGTCTGAGCACTTTTCGGTACGCGGCCCACGGTTGGTGATGGGCGGATGTTACGGTCAGTCACAGGCCGAGGCAACAATTTATCGAGGAAAAAATTCACACATTTCAAGGACTTACGGAGACTTTGTTAATCAACGGTTAAAAATGAACCGTGACCGGTCAAAAAAGGTGCTCAAGTTAATGGGTTTTTGCCGTGCTCGTACTTCTGTTTAACAGATGGGACAGCGGAAGTGCGCTACCCGACTTCACCTCGCCCAGGGAGAAGCTGGTGTGCAAGTCCTTCACATTGGGCAAATTGAGCAGCACTTCGCGGGCGAACTCGCTGAAGTGGTTCAGGTCGCGACTCACCACCTGGAGCTCGAACGTGCCCGAGCCGCTGATGTAGTGGCAGGAGACCACCTCGGGAATGCCGCGAATGGCGTTTTCAAGGGTGCGGGTGACATCCCCGCTGTTGCGATCGGCATCCAGGCGCACAAAAGCGAGCACGCCCAGGCCAATCTTTTCGCGGTTGATTTCCGCGCGGTAGCCGGTGATGAAGCCCGCCTCTTCCAGCGCGCGCACGCGCCGCCAACACGGTGCCGCCGACAGGCCCACGCGTTGTGAGAGTTCGGCATTGGTGAGCCGCCCATCGTTTTGCAGTTCTTGCAGGATGGCGATGTCAAACTTGTCAAGTGTTTCCATAACGATCAATTTTAAGAATGATTCTTTCTTTGTTGCGCCTAAATTGGGCATGAAACGCAAACACCTGTCGTTGTTGTGGGCATACACTGTGCGCCACACTGGAACCGTGCCTCTACCCTGCGCGCGATCCGGTCCATGACCCGCCTACAAAGCGGGCACTCACCCACGGAGACAAAGCCAATGAACGCACCGCTGCCCGAACACATCCGCCGCGCGCTGGAGACCGTCACGCTCGACGACAAATACGCGCTTGACCAAGGAAGGGCCTTCATGAGCGGCGTGCAGGCGCTGGTGAAGCTGCCCATGCTGCAGCGTCAGCGCGATGCCCTGGTGGGGAAGAACACCGCGGGTTTCATCAGCGGCTACCGCGGCTCGCCGCTCGGGGGATACGACCAATCGCTGCAAAAGGCCGCGTCGTACCTCAAGGCCCAGAACATCGTGTTCCAGCCGGGCGTCAACGAGGAGCTCGCCGCGACCGCGCTCTGGGGCACGCAACAACTGGGCTTTGCCCCGCCCGGCAGCAACAAGTTCGACGGCGTGTTTGGCATCTGGTACGGCAAGGGACCCGGCGTGGACCGCTGCTCGGACGTGTTCAAGCATGCCAACATGGCGGGCACGACCCCCTGGGGCGGCGTGATCGCGGTGGCCGGTGATGACCACGTGGCCAAGAGTTCCACCGCCGCGCACCAGAGCGACCACATCTTCAAGGCCTGCGGCCTGCCGGTGTTCTTCCCGACCTCGGTGCAGGACATCCTCGACCTCGGCCTGCATGCCTTCGCGATGAGCCGGTTCAGCGGCGTGTGGGCGGGCATGAAGACGATCCAGGAGATCGTCGAGTCCAGCGCTACAGCCGAGATCGACGTCGATCGCGTGAAGATCGTCATTCCCGAGTTCGACATGCCCCCGGGTGGCCTGCACATCCGCTGGCCCGACCACGCGCTAGACCAGGAAGCGCGTCTGTTCGACTACAAGTGGTACGCCGCGCTGGCCTACGTGCGCGCCAACCGCCTCAATCACAACGTGATCGCCGGGCCCAACGACCGTCTGGGTGTGATCGCCAGCGGCAAGGCCTACAACGACACGCGCCAGGCCTTGCTGGACCTGGGGCTGGATGACGCAACCTGCCAGCGCATCGGTTTGCGTCTGCACAAGGTGTCGGTGGTCTGGCCGCTGGAAGCGCAGACCACGCGCGAGTTCGCGACCGGTTTGCGTGAGATTCTGGTCGTGGAAGAGAAGCGCCAGGTCATCGAGTACCAACTGAAGGAAGAGCTCTACAACTGGCGCCCGGACGTGCGACCCAACGTGTTGGGCAAGTTCGATGAAGTGGAAGGTGACTTCAGTGGTGGCGAATGGTCCATGCCCAACCCCAGCGCCCACACCTTGCTGCGCGCCAACGCCGATCTGTCGCCCGCCATCATCGCGCGCGCGATTGCGCGGCGCCTGAAGAAGATGGGCCAGGTGCCCGAGGACGTGATGGCGCGCATCGACGCGCAGCTCGCGATCCTGACCGCGCAAGAGCAGTCGATGCAGACCTTGCTCACGCAGGGCGTGGCCGGTGCCGAGCGCCAGCCCTGGTTCTGCTCGGGCTGCCCGCACAACACCAGCACCCGCGTGCCCGAAGGTTCGCGCGCGATGGCCGGCATCGGCTGTCACTTCATGACGATCTGGATGGACCGCGACACCGTGGGCTTCACCCAGATGGGCGGCGAAGGCGTCCCCTGGATCGGCCAACAGCCGTTCAGCCACGACCAGCACATGTTCGCCAACCTGGGCGACGGCACCTACTTCCACAGCGGTTTGCTGGCGATTCGCCAGAGCATCGCAGCGGGTGTGAACATCACCTACAAGATTCTCTACAACGATGCGGTTGCCATGACCGGCGGCCAGCAGGTGGGTGAGCGGCCCGAGGGGCACAGCGTGGTGCAGATCGCGCAGAGCATGCGTGCCGAAGGCGCTGTGAAAATCACCATCGTCACCGACGAGCCCGAGAAATACGAGGATGTGAAAGGCTTGCCCGAAGGCATCGCGATCCTGCACCGCGACACGCTGGACGCGGTGCAGAAAGAGTTCCGCGAGATCAAGGGCACGACGGTCATCATCTACGACCAGACCTGCGCCACCGAGAAGCGCCGCCGCCGCAAGCGCGGCACGCTGGTCGACCCCGCCAAGCGCGTGGTCATCAACGAGCTGGTGTGCGAGGGCTGTGGCGATTGCGGCGTGCAGTCCAACTGTCTCTCGGTGGAGCCGCTGGAAACCGAGTTCGGCCGCAAGCGCACCATCAACCAGAGCACATGCAACAAGGACTACTCTTGCCTGAACGGCTTCTGCCCCAGCTTTGTGACGGTCGAAGGCGGGCAACTGCGCAAGAAGGACAAGGGCGGTGCCAAGCTGGAGTGGACCGGTGGTGCTGTGCCCATGCCCGTGTTGCCCACATTGGGCGCGGAAGCGTGGGGTGTGATCGTGGCCGGTGTTGGCGGCACGGGCGTCATCACCATCGGCCAGTTGCTCGGTGTGGCCGCGCACCTCGAAGGCAAGGGCATCGTCACGCAGGACGCGGCGGGCCTGGCGCAAAAGGGCGGTGCGACCTGGAGCCACGTGTTGATCGGCGCTCGCCAGGATGACATCCGCACCACGCGCGTCTCGGCCGCCTCGGCCGACCTGGTCATCGGCTGCGATCCGATCGTCAGTGCCCACAAGGAAACCTGGCAACGCCTGCGCGCGGGACGCACGCACGTGGCGCTCAACACGAGCGCGCCGCCCACCGCGGCTTTCGTGAAGAACGCCAACTGGCAGAACCCCGCACAGGAGTGCGTGGACGCGCTCACGCACAGCCTGGGCGTGGATGCCGTGGGCACGTTCGACGCCGAGACCGCCGCCACGCGCCTGATGGGCGACAGCCTGTACACCAACCCGATGATGCTGGGCTACGCATGGCAAAAGGGCTGGCTGCCACTCGGCCTGGACGCGCTGCTGCGTGCCATGGAGCTCAATGCGGTGCAGGTCGAAAAAAACAAGGCCGCCTTCGAATGGGGCCGCCGTGCCGCGCACAACCCGCAGGCTGTGATGGCGCTGTGCCAGAAGGCCGGCGGCAGCGGCGAACAGGTGATCCAGTTCAAAAAGCGCGATTCGCTCGACGAGCTGATCGCACGCCGGGTCGAGTTTCTAACGGGTTACCAGAACGCCGCTTACGCCGCGCAGTACCGCACATTCGTGGAGCGCGTGCGCGCGGCCGAGCAGCCGCTGGGCAAGACCGCGCTGACCGAGGCGGTGGTGCGCTACCTCTTCAAGCTCATGGCCTACAAGGACGAGTACGAAGTGGCGCGCCTGCACAGCGACCCGGCCTTTCATGCGCGCCTGGCGAGCCAGTTTGAGGGCGACTTCAAGCTCAAGCTGCACCTGGCGCCGCCGTTGATCGCGAAAAAGAACGAGCGTGGTGAGTTGATCAAGCAACCCTTCGGACCGTCCATGTTCACCGTGTTCAAGGTGTTGGCGCGCTTCAAGTGGCTGCGCGGTACTGCTCTGGACATCTTCGGCCGCACCGAAGAGCGCCGCACCGAACGCGCCTTGATCGGCGAGTACCGCGCCGACATCGAGATGCTGCTGGCCGGCCTGACGCCCGAGACCCATGCCCTGGCAGTGGAGATCGCCGGCATCCCCGAGCAGATCCGGGGCTACGGCCACGTGAAGGAGCGCCACCTTGCCGCAGCGCGCAACCGCCGCGAGGGCTTGCTGCAGCAGTGGCGCCAGCCCGCGGCGGCCCTCAGTTTGGCCCGCGCCGCCTGATCGGCCGGATCACACCCCCCGGCATACAATCCCGGGTTGAGCCCTGAGTGCCCGGCGGCGCCTTCTGACGCCCCGGGCTCTCGGCATTGTTGTGATCCCCGAACCTGTTGGAGACCCCCGTGTTCATTTCCTCCGCTTACGCCCAAGCCGCTGCCGGTGGCGACACCCAATCCACCCTGCTGGGCATGTTGCCCCTGGTGCTGATGTTCGTGGTGCTGTATTTCGTGATGATCCGCCCCCAGCTCAAGCGCCAGAAGGAACACAAGGCTATGGTGTCGGCACTGGCCAAGGGCGACGAAGTCGTCACCGCGGGCGGCTTCCTGGGCAAGGTGTCCAAGATCGGCGAGATTTACGTGAGCGTGGAACTTGCGACCGGCGTTGAGGTCCAGATGCAACGCTCCGCTGTCGTGCAAGTGCTGCCCAAGGGCACGATCAAGTAAGCAACCCCCGCACGGGCTGGCTGATGCCAGCCCGCTTTCCCCTGAAGGGGCGGCGTCAGTGGCCCGGCAATACCGGTTTCGCGACGCCTCCGGCAACGCACCGCCAAGGTCTTTCATGAACCGTTATCCGCTGTGGAAGTACGCGATCATTCTGGTCGTCCTGCTCGTCAGTGCGCTCTATGCGCTGCCCAACCTGTTCGGGGAGTCGCCCGCCGTGCAAGTGTCGGCCGCCCGGTCCACGGTGCGCGTCGACACAGCCACCGTCACCCGTGTCGAGCAGGCGCTGGCGGCGCAGAACATCCAGAGCCCGCTGATCCAGCTCGACGCCAACTCGGTCAAGGCCCGCTTCAACAGCACCGACGACCAGCTCAAGGCCCGCGACGCATTGGAAAAAGCGTTCAACGCCGACCCGACCGACCCCAGCCATGTGGTCGCGCTGAACCTGCTGCCCCGCACCCCGGCCTGGTTGGCCTCCCTGGGCGCCTCGCCCATGTACCTCGGCCTGGACCTGCGTGGTGGCGTGCATTTCATGCTGCAGGTGGACATGCAGGCCGCCCTGCAGCGCCGCGCCGACGTGCTGGCCACGGACCTGCGCACCGCGCTGCGCGAAAAGGGCTTGCGCCACGGCGGCATCAACCGCAACGGTCAAACCATTGAATTGCGAGCGGGTGACGCCCAGACCCTGGGCGCCGCGCGCGACCTGATCCGCACCCAGTTCCCCGACCTGCAGGTCACCGAGACAGCCGATTTCCGCCTGTTGGGCACTATCAGCCCCGAGGCCGCGCGGCGCGTGCAGGACCAGGCGCTCAAGCAGAACATCACCACCCTGCACAACCGCATCAACGAACTCGGCGTGGCCGAGCCGGTGATCCAGCAGCAGGGCGCCGACCGCATCGTGGTGCAACTGCCGGGTGTGCAGGACACGGCCAAGGCCAAGGACATCCTGGGCCGCACCGCCACGCTGGAAATTCGCATGGTGGACGAAAGCATGGAGGCGCAGGCGGCCGCGCGCGGCACCGGCCCCGTGCCCTTCGGCGCGGAGCGTTACCCCGAACGCGGTGGCCAGTCCGTGGTCGTCAAGCGCGAAGTGCTGCTCACCGGCGAAAACCTGACCGATGCCCAGGCGGGCTTCGACAGCCAGACCCAGGAAGCCGCGGTGCACCTCACGCTGGATGCCAAGGGCGCACGCGTGTTCCGCGATGTGACGCGCGAAAACGTCGGCAAGCGCATGGCCATCATCCTGTTCGAGAAGGGCCGTGGCGAGGTGGTCACCGCGCCGGTGATCCGTGGCGAAATCGGTGGCGGCCGGGTGCAGATTTCGGGCGCCATGACCACGGTCGAGGCCAATGACACGGCGCTGCTGCTGCGCGCCGGCTCGCTGGCCGCGCCGATGGAAATCATCGAAGAGCGCACCATCGGACCAAGCCTGGGCGCCGAGAACATCACCAAGGGCTTCCACAGCGTGTTGTGGGGCTTCATCGCGATCGTCGTGTTCATGTGCCTCTACTACGCGCTGTTCGGCGTGTTCTCCAGCATCGCGCTGGGCTTCAACGTCCTGTTGCTGGTGTCGCTGCTGTCCATGCTGCAGGCCACGTTGACGCTGCCCGGCATCGCCGCCATGGCGCTCGCGCTCGGCATGGCGATCGATTCCAACGTGCTGATCAACGAGCGCGTCCGCGAGGAGTTGCGCCGGGGCTCGTCGCCGCAGACGGCGATCAATGCTGGCTATGACCACGCGTGGTCCACCATCCTGGACTCCAACGTGACGTCGTTGATCGCCGGCATCGCGCTGCTGATTTTTGGATCGGGCCCGGTGCGCGGCTTTGCCGTGGTGCACTGCCTGGGCATCGTCACCAGCATGTTCTCGTCGGTGTTCTTCTCGCGCGGTGTGGTCAACCTCTGGTATGGCCGCCAGAAGAAGCTCAAGACCGTTTCCATTGGCACGGTCTGGCGCCCCGACGGCGCGCAGAGCCCCGCAGCCAAAGCCGACTGATCAGGACCCCACGCCATGGAATTCTTCCGCATCCGCCGCGACATCCCGTTCATGAAGAACGCGTTGTTGCTCAACGCGATCTCCTTCATCACCTTCATCGCCGCTGTCTTCTTCCTGACCACGCGCGGCCTGCACCTGTCGGTCGAGTTCACCGGCGGCACCGTCATGGAGGTGGCCTACGAACAGCCGGCCGACCTGGAGTCGGTGCGCAAGGTCATCGAGTCATTGGGCTACGCCGACGTGCCGGTGCAGAACTTCGGCACTTCGCGCGACGTGCTGCTGCGCTTGCCGGTGCAGGCCGGCAAGTCGTCGGGTCAGCAGAGCGAAACGGTGCTGGCGGCCCTGAAAGCGCAGAACCCCGCCGTGGAGCTGCGCCGCACCGAGTTCGTGGGCCCGCAGGTGGGCCAGGAGCTGGTCACCAATGGCCTGTTGGCTCTGGGGCTGGTGATCGTGGGCATCATGATCTACCTCGCGTTTCGCTTCGAATGGAAGTACGCGGTGTCGGCCATCATCGCCAACCTTCACGACGTGATCATCATCCTGGGCTTCTTTGCCTTCTTCCAGTGGGAGTTCTCGCTGGCGGTGCTGGCGGCGGTGCTGGCCGTGCTGGGTTATTCGGTCAACGAGTCGGTCGTTGTTTTCGACCGGATCCGCGAGACCTTCCGGCGCCAGCGCAAGATGAGCACGCAACAGGTGATCGACCACGCCATCACCTCCACGATCAGCCGCACGATCATTACCCACGGCTCCACGCAAGCCATGGTGTTGTCGATGCTGCTGTTTGGCGGCCCGACGCTGTTCTATTTCGCCCTGGCCTTGACCATCGGCATCTGTTTCGGCATCTACTCATCCGTGTTTGTTGGCGCGGCCATGGCCATGTGGCTGGGGATCAAGCGCGAAGACCTGGTCAAGACCGGCACGAAGAACGAGGGTGACCCGGACGACCCGAACGCGGGTGCTGTCGTATAAGCGCGAACATCCGATCGCAGAGGGGATGTTCGGGGTCCTCGCCGGTAAACCTTAGTGTCAACCGTGTCATACTGCACACATTGTGTCGCCACCCGATCAGCACGTTTCATCCCTGGCCAAGCAGGCACGTGAACTCTTCGTGGTTCACGTGGGTCGGGCGCTTCCCGAACTCGTCAAGGCCTGCGACACGCGCCTGACGTCCATCCTCGACCAGGCAGGCCCGGCGCGCGACACGCAGGCGCGCCGTGACGCCTGGTCCGGATTCCAGAAGAACCAGACGACCTGGCTCAACCAGAGCCGCAAGTCCTTGCAGCGCACGCTGCTGCCGCGCTTCTCCAACTCGGGCAGCCCTTCCAGCGTCTCGGGTCAGCTCGAACTCGTGGCCGAAGGCGCAATCGACGACCAGATCCTGGCCTCGCGCCTGGCCATGCAGGTGCTCGACAAATCGTCCACCGAACTCAACGAACTTCGCCTGCGCATCCAGCACCTCGAGGGCCGTCAGGAGTTGCCGCGCGGCGACGTCCTGTTGCCCGACGTGACCGCGCGCATCCTGGTCGATCAGTGGCTGGACGCGCACATGTCGCGCGAGGCCTGGACGCTGGTGCAGGAAGCACTCGCCCCCCTGCTGGCCAGCAAGCTGCATGACGCCTACAAAGCCGCCAACGAGTTTCTCGTGGCCAGCGGCGTGATGAAGGAAATCGATCTGCAGGCCTTGGTCAAGCGCGTGCCGGGAAGCCGGAGCGCGGTGCCCCCTGTGCCGAGGCGAGATACCTCGGCGCCCGGCATGCGCCCGGTCACGGCAGACGCCCATTCGAACAGCGCCGGCTGGCCTTCGGGCATGGGGTCCGTCCCCGGTAGCGCTTCCGGCCTGGGTTCCGGTATGGGCAGCGACATGGGCCGCGCCAGCGCGCCCTCGTCCGGCATCGGGGTGCACGACGAGACGCGGATGATGACCGGTACGTCGCCATTGGCGCGCGCACGCATGCGCGCCCAAGGGGTGGTCGGACGGCTCAAGCGCATGCTGATCGACAAGGTCGGTGGCGATTTTGAAGCCACCCAGGTGCTGCCGCCCTCGCCCCGCTTGCAGCAGGCCATACAGCAGCAGGTGGCTTCGCCCAGCATGGGGGCGGGGCTGTATGCGACAGGCGTCTCGGAGAGCGGTGCGGTCTATGTGGATGCTGCGCAGGTGGAACGACTCGCTTCGTCGATGCGCCAGCGAACCGCCGAACTCAAGCAGGCCGCCAGCACATCCACCGAGAAAGCCACCATCGAGGTGGTGGCGCTGATGTTCCAGAGCATCCTGGCCGAAGAGCGCATTCCCCCCAGTGTCCGGGTCTGGTTTGCGCGCCTGCAGATTCCGGTCTTGCGCGTGGCCCTGGCCGAGCCCGAGTTCTTCAGTGCCCTGCAGCACCCGGCGCGCCGCCTGATCGACCGCATGGGTTCGTGTGTCATGGGCTTCGAATCGAACGTGAGTTCGACCGCGCTGGAGTCCGAGATCAAGCGCGTGGTGCAGGTGATCGAGCAGTACCCCGAAACCGGGCGGCGCGTGTTCCAGCTGGTGTTCGACGAGTTCCAGAAATTCCTCTCAACCTACCTCAGCGAACAAGGCAGCGCCAGCCGCTTCGTCAGCGTGGCGCAGCAGGTCGAACAGAAGGAAACCCTGTCGGTGCAATACACCATCGAGTTGCGCAAGCTGCTCGACGACGTGCCCGTGCGCGACGAGGTGCGCGACTTCCTGTTCAAGGTCTGGGTGGACGTGCTCGCGGTGGCCAGCGTGAAGCACGGTCTGCGGCACGAGGAAACCACCGCGCTGAAGCAGGTAGCCTCCGACTTGTTGTGGGCCGCCAGTGCCAAGCCCAACCGCAACGACCGGGCGCGCGTGATCCAGCAACTGCCTGGCCTGCTGCAGCGCCTGCGCCAGGGCATGGGCATGCTGGGTTTTCCGAGCGCGCTGCAGGACCAGCACATCAAATCGGTCAGCGACACGCTGGCCGACGCCTTCATGTCGCGCACCGAAGCGATTTCGCAGGAAAGCCTGGACAACCTGTCCGATCGCCTGGCCAACCTGGAAGACTACCTGCCGGCCAACGGCATGGGCGACATCGATCTGGACACCGAGAGCATCGAGATGATCACGGGTGTGGACGCCAGCAACATCGAGGTCATCAACCAGGGCGGCAGCCAGCCCAACGAAGCCATGCGCGCGTGGGCGGTGGAATTGCAGATCGGTTCATGGTTCGGCCTCGACCACAATGGCCGGCTCAACAGCGTGCAACTGGCCTGGCGCAGCGAGCGAGGCCAGCTCTACCTGTTCGTAACCAACGGCGGGCGTTGTTTCCTGATCCAGTCCATGCGCGTGGCTTCCTACCTGCAGGCTGGCCTGCTGGTGCCTACCGAGGAAGAGGCGCTCACGGTGCGCGCCACGCGCGATGCCATGGCCAAGCTGGAGGCCAACCCTGAGCGTCTGTTGAACTGAACGGCGGTTCGCGCCGCCAGGCTCAGCTGCGGGCTTGCCGCTGCAGCAAACCCCCTGGCAGCCGGCCCACGTCGCCCTGCAACTCAAGTTCGAGCAAACGCGCCTGCAAGTGTGCCGTGCTCAGGCCGGTGCGGGCTTGTAGTGCGTCCAGGCTTACGGGGTCATGACCCATGGCCTGCAGCAGAGCGTCCTCGTCGGACGTGTCGCTGCTGTCGTTGTTATGCGCAGCGGCCAAGCCACCTGCCAGCGGTGTGGTGAAGCGCAGATCTTCCAGAATGTCCTGGGCCGATTCGACCAGCTTGGCGCCCTGGCGGATCAGCGCATGGCAGCCGCGCGACTGGGGTGCATGAATGGAGCCGGGAATGGCGAACACCTCGCGCCCCTGTTCGGCAGCCAGGCGGGCCGTGATGAGCGAGCCCGATTGCACCGCCGCCTCGACCACCAGCGTGCCTTGCGAGAGGCCGGCGATGATGCGGTTGCGCCGCGGGAAGTTCTCGGGCAGCGGTGGCGTGCCCAGCAAGTACTCGCTCACGATCGCGCCTTGTCGGGCGATGCGGCGGGCCAGTTCGAGATGGCGTTTGGGATAGGCACGGTCCAGACCCGTACCCACCACGGCCACCGTGGGGCTGCCTCCTTGCAATGCACCCTCGTGGGCCGCGCCATCCACACCCAGGGCCATGCCCGACACCACGCAGACACCGGCCTGGCTGAGCGCTTGCGCAAACTGCAGTGCGTTGGCGGCGCCTTGATGGGTCGGGTTGCGGCTGCCCACGATGGCCAGGCGGCGCGTGTGGTGCAGCGCCTGAACGTCACCCACTACGTGCAGCAGCAGCGGCGGATCGCTCATCTGCAGCAACTCGGCGGGGTACAAAGGGTCGCCCAAGGTCAGGACGTGGTGGTCCTGGTCCTTGGCCAACCAGGCCAGCAGGCTGTCCAGGTGGCGCGGGAGGTCTTCGGGCTCGGACTCAAGCGCACGCGCCATGCGGGCGCCCACAACCGCCTGCCATGCCGACGCGGGCTGGGCAAAGATCGTATCGGGCAAACCGAAGGCGGCCAGCAGCTTGCGTGCCGACTCGGGGCCGACGCCCGGCGTGAGCAGCAAGCGCAACCAGGCCGCCAGCTCGTCGGGCCGGAGCATGTAGCGCGTGGCGGTCAAGGGTTGATGAAGCGGTCGCCGACCTTCACGCCGTCGGTGATCTGCAGCACCAGGGCGTAGGAGACCTTGTCGAAGGTGCGGAACACCATCATGAGGCCGTTGCGCTCACCGGGCAGGCGCAGCTGCGGACGGGCTTGGTCCGTGGTGTCGGTCATCAGGCTGTTCTCGCGCTGGATTGCGAGCACGTGCCCACGTTCGATCCCATGCACGCGGCCGCGGTTGATCGTGACGACCTGGTTTTGCGCCGCGTAGCGCACGGCGTTGCCGTACACCGAGACGATCTGGCCGCTTTGCGCCGACTCGGGTGCACGCGGCACATAGTTGCTCAGCTCGCGCTCGGGTTCGGGCAGGAGGCGGTCACCAACGCGTATCTCTTGCTTGGCCGAGACGATGTCGATGCTTGCCGGGATCACTTCGGTGGTGCCTTTGTTGTCGGCGCCGGGGCGTGTGGTTTCGCTGGTGACCAGCTGGGCTTTGCCCATGTACTGCGCCTCGTAGCCCAGGATCTCGCCGGTGGTCGGGTCCTTCAGCGGCACCGCGTTGCGGAACACGCGGTAATCGATGGACTTGCCATCCACCACCATCAGCGGTTCGCCTTGGACGCTGTCGCTGTAGAGGGCGCGCGCGTAGGCCCGGTCGCCGCGGGTGAGCAGGACGCGGTTTTCCTGCGTGGCGACGATGCGTGGCGCGCGCGCGAACGTGGTTTCATCCACGATCAGGGGTTCGCTCAGGAACGCCGCGATGGCCTGTATCGAGACGGGTGGAATCGCGGAGTCGCCCAGGCTTTCGTAGCGGGTGCGGGGCGTGACGCGCACGGTGGTGGTGTCGCCGCTGCCGGCGGGGCGCGTGCTGAGCAGGGCGCGGTCGCCCGACTTGATGAGGTACAGCACCTGGCCCGGGTAGATGCGGTGCGGGTTCTCGATGTCCTGGCGGTTCATGCCCCAGAGTTCGGGCCAGCGCCATGGCGTCTTGAGGAAGACGCCCGAAATGGCCCACAAGGTGTCGCCTCGCTTGATGGTGTAGCTGTCGGGCGCATTGGGCGACAACGCGGACAGCGGCACGCCAGCCTGCGCTACCTGATCGGCAGTGGCGCGTTGGTTCGGGGTGATGGGGAAATTCTGGGCCGATGCGTGGCTGGCGATCAGCGTGGCGAGCACGGCGGCGGCACAGGCCAAGGGGCGCAAGGTGCGAAGCGAACGGGAGTGGTTGGACAGGCGGTTTTGCAATGGCATGAGGTGGGCCCCTGGGCGTTGATCGCTGGCGTGCAGACTGCCGTTCCGGGGGAACCCGCAGCCGGTCGCCGACGGCGCTCGTGTCTTGACAAGTCGGTTTTGATTTTGCGCGCAAGCCTTTGATTAGGCAATGTTTCTGACTGACCGCCACACGGGCCGTCGCAAAAGTCGCGAAAATAGCGACACCGTTTTCCGCCTGTCCCCGATGCGCCGCCAGCCGTCGCCCGAGGGCCTCGGATGCCCCGTCCAGACCGACCCGCAACCCACCCGATTCTCATGAACCCGCCGTCGCTTTTGCCCATCCTGTGCTACCCCGATCCGCGTCTGCGCACCGTTGCCAAGCCGGTCGCGGCGGTGGACGACCGCATCCGCGAACTGATCGAGCGCATGCTCGCCACCATGTACGACGCCAATGGCATTGGCCTGGCCGCAACGCAGGTGGATGTGCACGAGCGGGTGATCGTGATCGACGTCAGTGAGACGCGCGATGAACCGCTGGTGCTGATCAATCCCGAGATCGAATGGGCCAGCCCGGAAACGCGCAAGGGCGAAGAAGGTTGTTTGTCGGTTCCGGGAATTTATGACGGGGTGGAGCGATCTATCGCTGTGCGCGTGCGTGCGCTCGATGGCCAAGGCAAGGAGCGCACTCTGGACGCGCAGGGCATGCTGGCGGTCTGTATCCAGCATGAAATGGACCATCTGATGGGCAAGGTGTTTGTGGAGTACCTCTCGCCACTCAAGCGGGACCGCATCAAGTCCAAGTTGGTCAAGGCACAACGTGAGGCATTACGCACATGAAAACGCTCTCCAACTTTCGATGGTTGACCTGCGGGTCATTGATGGCCGCTCTGCTGGCGTTGGCCAGTTGTTCGAGCATGCCCGAGCGCGTTGCGCCGGGTACACCACGCGCCGAGATCGAAAACCGACTCGGCCGACCGACGACCGTCCACACCTTGCCCAACGGCACGCGCCTGCAATACTCCGGGCAACCCTCGGGGCAATGGGTGCACAACCTCGACCTCGGTCCGGATGGCCGCCTCGTGCATTCGGTGCAGGTCATGGACATCGACTGGATGCAGAAGAACATCGAGGTCGGCCGCTGGAACCGCGACGACGTGCTGCTCAACATGGGGCGGCCGGCGCAGGTGGAGCGTGTGGCCCGGTTTGACGGCCAGGTCTGGACCTACCGTTTCAAGCAGATGGAATTTCCGCGACAGGCGCACGTCCACCTGGACCCGGCGGGTGTCGTTCGCCAGTTGATGTTCACCGATGAGCTGGTGGCCGACGATGCGGGTGCCCCCTATTCGGATGGCGGCTGACGATGCGATAGCCTCCTGGCCCTGAGCTCGCGTTCTCTTTCGTCCGATCAGCACTTCATGAAAATCATCTTTGCCGGCACGCCGGAGTTCGCGCGTGTCGCGCTGGAGCGCCTGCTCGCCGCAGGCTTCTCCGTGCCTTTGGTGCTGACCCAACCAGACCGCCCGGCCGGGCGCGGCATGAAGCTGCAGGCCTCGCCAGTGAAACAGCTCGCGCTTGAACACCACATCGCCGTGGCGCAGCCGCGCAGCCTGCGGCTCGATGGCAAATACCCGGACGACGCCTCCATCGCGCGCGACGCCATCATGGCCGCGCAGGCCGATGCGATGGTGGTCGCCGCGTACGGGCTGATCCTGCCGCAGTGGGTGTTGGACACCCCCCGCCTGGGGTGCCTGAACATCCACGCCTCGCTGTTGCCGCGCTGGCGCGGCGCGGCGCCGATCCACCGCGCCATCGAGGCCGGCGACGCGCAGACGGGCGTGACCATCATGCAGATGGACGCGGGGCTCGACACCGGTGACATGCTGCTCGTGGAGCGTTTGCCGATCCGCGACGCCGACACCACCGGACAGTTGCACGACCGGCTTGCCACGCTGGGTGGCCGCCTGATCGTCGAAGCGCTGGAGATCGCCGCCTGTGGCGGCCTCACGGCGCAGAAACAACCCGCCGAGGGCGTGACCTACGCACACAAGATCGAGAAGGCCGAGGCGGCGCTCGACTGGAGCGCCCCCGCCGCCACGCTCGCGCGCCGCGTGCGCGCGTTCAACCCGTTCCCGGGCGCGGCCACCGCGCTGGCCGGCGACGCCATCAAGGTGTGGGCCGCGCACGCCGACACCGAGGCCGCTACCAGTGGCGTACCCGGCGACGTGCTGGCGGCGGACGCCGACGGCATCCGTGTGGCCACCGGCAACGGTGTGCTGGTGCTCACCGAACTGCAGCGCGCGGGCGGCAAGCGCCTGGGTGCGGCGGACTTTCTGCGCGGTTTTGCGCTGCAACCTGGCCAGACACTGGAAGCGGCCACCACCCCGAAAGAAGAGGCGCATTGATGTTCCACCGCCGCCAGTACCGCGATCGTCCGGAGTATTGGGAGGGCGTTCGCGATCAGGTGTCGGTGGCCATGGGCATCGGTGCCTGGGGGCTGATGACCGGTGTGGCCATGGTGCAGTCGGGCCTGTCCGCGTTCGAATCCGTGCTCATGACGCTGATCGTCTACGCCGGCAGCGCCCAGCTCGCCGCGGTGCCGATGATCGCCGCGGGCGCCCCGCTGTGGGTGATCCTGGCGGCGGCCTTCTGCGTCAACCTGCGCTTCGTCGTGTTCTCCGCCCACCTGCGGCCCTACCTGATGCACCTGCCGCGCTGGGAGCGGCTGCTCAAGGGCTACGTCACCGGCGACCTGAGCTACGTGTTCTTCGCCAAGCGCTTTCCCCACCCGGGCGCCAACGCCGAAGAGCTGGAACAGCAACAGGCCTACCTCATGGGCAATTGCGCGGTGAACTACGTGGCATGGATGGGGGCGAGCCTGATCGGCATTGCGCTGGCCAATGCGATCCCGGTGGCCTGGGGCCTGGGCTTCGCCGGCATTCTGGCGCTGCTCGGCGTCCTGTGCTCACTGGCTTCGTCCAGGCTGCGTTTCGTCTCGGCCGGTGTGGCCGGCGCGGCGGCGGTGGCGGCCTGGGCGCTGCCGCTCAAGCTCAACGTGCTGGTGGCGATCGCGAGCGCGGTGGCGATTTGCCTGGTGCTGGAAAAATTCAGACCCGAAGGGCCGGGGCAGGGGGCGCACCATGTTTGATGTCGATCCCTGGACGCTGCTCACCATCGTGCTGCTGGGCTGCGTTACCGTCGTCACGCGCGGCTTCTTCTTCATCTCCAGCAAGCCATGGAGCCTGCCGCACTGGGCGCAGCGGGGCTTGCAATACGCGCCGATCGCGGCGTTGGCCGCGGTGATCGTGCCCGAGATCGTGATGAGCCACGGCGAACTCATTGCCACCTGGAAAGACGCGCGCCTGTTCGCGGCGGCCGCCGGCATGGTCTGGTTCTTCTGGAAGCGCGGCGTGCTCGGCACCATCGTGTGCGGCATGGCGGTGTACCTGCCGCTGCGCCTCGCCCTGGGTTGGTGAAGAAACGCGCCTAGCGGTGCCACTGTTTCTCGTACGCCCACTGGGCGTAGCGCGCGTGGGCTTGCGCCTTCTCCACCAGCGCCTCGTTGCTGCCCGGTGTGTCCTTCAGTGAGCCGTTGGCATAGCGCATGAGCCGCGCGGGGCTGTCGGGCTGCAGCACGGCCACGTCCGAGCCTTCCATGTAAGCCTGGATCTTGTCGAACTGCATGATCGCGCGGCCGGGGCGTGCGCGTTGCGCCGGGTCGCTCAGGTCGCGGCCGGTCAACGGGTGTTCGCCGTTCAGGCCCATCAACGAGATCAATGTGGGTGCAAGGTCGATCTGGCTGGCCACGGTGTGGATGCGTTCGGGCGTTGTCACGGCGCCGCCCAGGATCAGGCCCGGGATGTGGAAGCGTTCGATCGGGATCACCGACGGCCCGTACACGCGTGAGTTGTGGTCGGCCACCACGAGGAACAGCGTGTTGTCCCAGTAGCTGGATTGTTTGGCTTTCTCGAAGAAGCGGCCCAGGGCATGGTCGGCGTACTTCACCGCGTTGTTCACGGTGCTTTTCGGCTGCTCGTACAGATCAAAGCCGCCATCGGGGAATTCGAACGGCGCGTGGTTCGATGAGCTGAACACGAGCGCGAAGAACGGCTTGTCGCGCGGCTGCTGGCTGAACTGCCGGTGCGCCACGTCGAACAAGTCGCCGTCCGACGCGCCCCAGGTGCCGACGAAGGCGTTGGCCGGCATGTCCTTCTGCTCCACGACGCGGTCGAAGCCATTGCCCATGAAGTAGCTGCGCATGTTGTCGAAGTGCGATTCGCCTCCGTAGTAGAAGGTGGACTCATAGCCCTTGGGCTTGAGGAAGCTGGCCAGCGTGAAGAAGTCGCGCTGCGATTTCGCCAGCTTCACCGTGCTCACCGCCGAGGTGGGCGGAAAACCCGCCACCACCGCTTCGATGCCGCGCACCGAGCGTGTGCCCGTGGCGTAGAGGTTATCGAACCAGATGCCCTGGTCGGCCAGCCGGTCCAGGTTCGGTGTGAGCGGCAAGCCGCCCAGGCGGCCGACGAATTCCGCACCCAGGCTTTCTTCGAGCACGATCACGAGGTTCAACGGCCGCGCGCGCGGGTGCAGGCTGGTCTGCAGGTGGCGCAGGGGCGACGTGGGGTCGGTGAAGGCGCCGACCGGTAAACCGGTTTCGCGCCGCACGACATCGATCACGCGGGCTTGGGGCATTTCGGCGTAGGTGATGCCGCCCTCTTCGGCTTTGCGCGACTGGTAGAGCGCATACGTCACCGTGTACAGCGAACTCAATGGCAACTCGTTGACCAGGTGGTCGGTGGTGACGGCGACGCTGGCGGGGTTGGCCGGGCGGTGGCCGAGTGCGCCACGCGCGCACAGGGCCAGCACGGCGAACAGCAGCACCGACAGCGGCGCGGCTTGCCAGAGACGAATGGGCGAGGGTGGGCGTGTGGGGCGGCTCAGTCGCGCATAGGCCCAGGCCAGCGCGGGCAACAGCACGGCGGCAGCCAGCAGGTGTGGCCAATAGTCCTTCACCAGCGTGCCGCCCACTTCCTTCACAAACCCGAGGTACTCGATGAACAGGTAGTTGGGCCGGCTGTCGTACTGCGCGATGAAGGCCGGCGTGGACAGTTCCATGAACGCCACGAGCAGCAGCATGAGGCCGCCGTACCCGCGCAGCACCATCGACCACCCCTGTTGGGTCGTGCGCGCCGTGGCCATCCACGGCGTGAGCGCGGCGGGAAATGCCCACACCATGCCCATCAGCACCGCGTCGAAGCGCAGACCTTGCAGCCACACGTGTGACCAGGCCTGCGCCTGCGAAATGCGCTCGGCCTGCCATGCCATCATCCCCAGGCGCGAGAGCCAGAGCAGGGCGAGCATGCCGGCCATGGGGATCAGCAGGGGGCGCAGCGCTGCCAGGGCATTCGGCCTTGGTACAGGAGCGCGGGAATGTCCGCGATCCACCAGACGCTCCCGCGACGCGGGCTGAGCGTCCAGGCGCGGCAGCATGAGCCGCCAACCGGTGACGGACACCGTGGCGCAGATCAGCAGCGTCCACAGCGTGTGGCTCGGAAAGTGCGCGCCACGCAGCGTCTGCACCGCGCCCGCGAGCAGGCCCACGAACAGGACCGCGGCGAGCCAGCGCAAACCCACCACGCGACGCCGATGGGTGCCCGCCGGCGCGTCCAGCCAGGGCAGGCAGATCGCGATGAACGCAAACCCGCTGGACGCGTGGCCACCGGGAAAACAACGCCCCGGGCCGCCGTCGGCCATGCCCCAGGCCCAGTGCGACACCCAGCGGGCGCTGCCACCAAAAGCCCGCAGATCCCAAGGGCAACTGGTGAGGCTGTGGTTCTTCACGAGGTTGACGGCGAGCAAGGAAAGGGCCGTGAGCAGCACCACCGTGCCGCGTTCGCGCCGGGACTGTGCCAGCCGTGGCCACAGGGCCCAGGCGCACAGCAGCACCCAGGCGGCGGTCATGGCCTGGCGCATGCCGTCGTGCAGCACGCGCGAGAGCAGCCAGTGGTCCTTGAGCGGGAAGCCCTGCGGCGTGCCGATGAACTGCATGAAGGCCATGTCCAGGCCCGTCATGTCCCAGAGCAGGGTGAGGGCGATCAGGCCCAACAGCCAGGACGCAGGGGAATGTCGAACATCGAGGGGCGCCCAGAGCGGGCGAGACAGTGCGTGCATGGCGCGGCACTGTGGTGGGTGCGCGTTAAATACACCTTAAGGCGGCGCTAAGGCGCGAACCCATAATGGGCGGGCTCAGCCCCAACAGACAACACGACGTCCCCTCAACATGCGCGCTCTCGTGGTGGAAGACGACCCCGGTATTGCCAGCGGCCTGCAGTCCTCGCTGCGCCAGGCCGGCTATGCGGTGGACACCAGCGACACGCTGGACAGCGCCTGGCTGGCCCTGTCCGTGGAGCCTTTCGACGTGATGCTGCTCGACCTCGGCCTGCCCGATGGAGAAGGCCTGGACCTGCTGGCCCGCTTGCGCCGCCGGCCTACGCCGGCCGCTGGCCGTGAGAGCCTGCCGCGCCCCGACATGCCGGTGCTCATCATGACCGCGCGCGACGGCGTGAGCGACCGCATCAGCGGGCTGGACAGTGGCGCCGACGACTACATCGTCAAACCGTTCGACGCCAACGAGTTGCTCGCCCGCTTGCGCGCCATGCTGCGCCGCGCCCATGGGCGCAGCAGTCCGGTGATCGAACACGACGACCTGGTGATCGACCCCGCCGCGCACACGGTGCAGCGCGCGGGTGAACCCGTTGCGCTGGGCGGCAAGGAGTTCGCGTTGTTGCTCACGTTGTTGCAGGCACGCCCGCAGGTGCTGTCCAAGGCACGCCTGGAGTCGGCCCTGTACGGCTTTGGCGAAGGCCTGGAAAGCAACGCGATCGAGGTGCACATCCACCACCTGCGCCGCAAGCTGGGCGAGTCCTTGATCAAGACGGTGCGCGGCGTGGGCTACTTTGTGCCGTTGGACGCGCCAACGCCACCCGCGAAGGCGGCCCGCCGATGAGCGCTGTGGCCGCACCCGCACGCACCTTGCGGCGCTACCTGCTGAGCTGGGCACTCGGTGTGCTGGCGGTGGTGTGGATGGCGCTGATCGCGTTCACCTGGCCTACCGTGTTTCGCGAAGCCCGCCAGTTCTCCGATGGACAGATGACCGCGGTGGCCAAGCTCTGGTTGACGGCAATGCCGCACCGTCTGGAGGCGCATACCGCAGCCGACGCCCCCGACCTGCAGCACGAGTACCTGCAGGACGTGGCGCTGGTGGCATGGGACGACGGGCGCCTCGTCACCGACACCCACGGCATGGTGGGCGGGCTGGACCTGACGGCCATACCGCTGCAGGGCTTTGCCACGGTGAACGTGAAGACCGCGGGGTTGGTGCCCCAGTGGCGCGCCTATTCGGCGCAGGTCACGCAGGACGGCCGCGTGCGGCGCGTCATCGTGCTCATGGACCTGAAGCAACGCTACGAACTGGGCAAAGACATCGCCGAGCATGTCGCGCTGCCGGCCGTGCTGGTGCTGCCGCTGGTGGCCCTGCTGCTGTGGTGGGCCGTGCGTCGAGGGCTGCGGCCACTGGACCAGCTCTCGAGCGAGGTGGCGACGCTCGACGGGTTTGCGGGGCAGCGCCTGGACACGCAACACCGCCACCGCGAATTCGCCAGCACCGTGGCCGCCATCAACGCGCTGGTCGACACGCTGCAGACGCGCGCCCAGCGCGAGCGCGAGTTCGCTTCCGACGTGGCGCACGAACTGCGCACCCCCCTGGCCTCGCTGGCCCTGCAAGCCAGTGCCGCGCAGCACGATCCGTCACCCGAACGACTCGCGCAGCTGGAGCAGGAGTCGCTGCGCGCGGGCCGCATTCTGTCCCAACTGCTGGAGCTTGCGCGTGCGAACCGCAACGCCATCACGGGCGCCGGGCCTCTGGTGGTAGGCCAGGTCGTGCTCGGCGAGCTGGCGGCCCGCCTGATCGCCGTGCACGCGCCCACGGCCTATGGCAGTGGGCACGAACTCTCGCTGTCGCAACCCGATGAACCGGTGGTGGTGCAGGGCCAGCCCATGCTGGTGGAGCTGGCCTTGCGCAACCTGATCGAAAACGCCTTGCGCCACACATCGAGCGGCACGCAGGTGGAGGTGGCCGTGTGGCAGACCGACGAAGGCCAGGGCGTGTCGGTCAGCGACGACGGCCAACGCCAGCATGCCGGCTCCACCGCCGCCGAGCATGGAGGCCTGGGACTGGGCCTGCGTCTGGTGGAGCGCATCGCCGAACAGTTGGGTGCCCGGATCGAGCGCGACCAGGGCGAAGCGCCGATGACGACCCGTTTCACGCTGCGCTGGCCGCGCGCATAAGGTTCGTTTAACGTCGGTTGCGCACAGTGCGTCGGCCGGCGTGTGCTGGCATTCGGATGCCGGCCATGCAGCTTTCCTTGCCTTTTGCGTTTCCACGCCACGCTTCTTCTTCGTCTTCCCGACCCACCCCGGCGACCACGCGCACCAGCACGGCGGTGTGGGGCCTGGCGCTGTGGCTGACCAGCGTGGGCAACCTGCCGCTGTGGCAGCGTATCGACGCGCTGGGCGGGTCACCCGCGCAGCGGCTGTCGCTGATCCTGGGCATGGGCGCATTGCTCACCGGCGCCATCGCGGTGTTGCTGTCGTTGCTGGCCTGGCCTCGCGTGTTCCGGCCGGTGGCCAGCGCACTGCTGCTGGTGGCCGCGTTCAACACGCACTTCATGTGGCAGTACGGCGTGGTGATCGATCCCACCATGCTGGCCAACGTGTTGCACACCGATGCGCGCGAGGTGCGCGACCTGCTGTCGTGGGCCTTGCCCGTCACGGTGCTGTTGGTGGCTGGCCTGCCCTTGTGGCTGCTATGGCGCAGGCCCTTGGCGTTGCGCAGCGCATGGCCGCAAGCCGGGCGCAACGCGGTCCACGCGCTGGCCGCGTTCGCGCTGCTGGTGCTGGCCGCGATGTTGAGCTACCAGGGGCTCGCCTCGCTCATGCGCAACCACAAGGATCTGCGCTACATGGCCAACCCGCTCAACACCGTGTACGCCGGCGTGCGGCTCGCGGTGGACCAGCTGCCGCGCCAGGTGCGCCCCTTGCAACCGGTGGGCGACGACGCGGCTCTGGGCGCGAGTTACGCGCGGCCGGCGCGGCCCCCGCTGCTCGTGCTCGTGATCGGTGAAACCGCGCGCGCGCAGAACTTCGGGCTCAACGGCTACGCGCGCAACACCACGCCGGCGCTGGCGCGCTGGCAGGCGCAAGGCGACCTGGTGAACTTCAGCGACGTGGGTGCGTGCGGCACCAACACACAGGTGTCGCTGCCCTGCATCTTCTCGCCACTCTCGCGCACGCAAGGGGGTAACAAGCCGGCCGAACACGAGAACCTGCTCGACGTGCTGCAACGCGCCGGTCTCGCTGTCCTGTGGGTCGACAACCAGTCCGGCTGCAAGGGCGTGTGCGACCGCGTGCCGCACGCATTCGCCAGCGACCGCGCCGTGCCCGGCCTGTGCCAGGGCAGCGAATGCCTGGACGGCGCCATGCTCGATGGCCTGGACGGGCGCATCGCCGCGCTCGACCCGCAGCGCCGCGCGCGCGGCGTGGTGGTCGTGCTGCACCAGATGGGCAGCCACGGGCCGGCCTACGCGCACCGCGCGCCCGCCGACCGCAAGCCCTTCCTGCCCGAGTGCACCAGCGTCACCCTGTCCGATTGCCCCCACGAGCAACTCGTCAACGCCTACGACAACTCGATCGCGTACACCGACCACTTCCTCGACCAGACCCTGCAATGGCTCCAGGCGCGCGCGGAGCGCGGCGGCGAGGACACCGGTTTGATCTACGTGTCCGACCATGGCGAGTCGCTGGGCGAAAACGGCCTCTACCTGCACGGCGTGCCGTACGCCATTGCGCCGGTGCAGCAGACGCAGGTGCCTATGGTGGCCTGGTTCTCGCCGGGCCTGCAGCAGCGCAGTGGCCTGTCGATGCATTGCCTGCGCGAGCACGCCGCCGATCCCCTCTCGCACGACCACATCTTCCATTCGGTGCTGGGGCTGATGGACGTGCAGACCCGCGCCCACCAGCTCGCGCTGGACGCGTTCACGCCCTGCAGCGCCGCGTCGCAGGCCCGGGCGCCTGCGGTGCGCGGTGCGCCCGCGCACAGCGGCTGAGCCGCGTTTCCTACAATGCGGGCTTCTTTCTGCCGACCGAACGCCCACCATGTCATTCATCCGTTTCTCCGACCTCTGCTCCAGCGGCCAAGCCAAGGGCCAACGCGTCTTCATCCGCGCCGACCTCAACGTGCCGCAGGACGACGACGGCCGCATCACCGAAGACACGCGCATCCGCGCCAGCATTCCCGCGATCCAGATGGCGCTGGACGCCGGCGCCGCCGTGATGGTCACCAGCCACCTGGGCCGCCCCACCGAAGGCGCCTTCAAACCCGAAGACTCGCTCGCCCCCGTGGCCGCGCGCCTGGGCGAGCTGATGGACCGCCCGGTGCGCCTGGTGTCCCACTGGATCGATGGCGACTTCTCCGTCGCGCCCGGTGAGGTGGTGTTGCTGGAGAACTGCCGCCTCAACGTCGGCGAGAAAAAGAACAGCCCCGAACTCGCGAAGAAGCTCGGCGCGCTGTGCGACATCTTCGTGCACGACGCCTTCGGCACCTCGCACCGCGCCGAAGGCACGACCTACGGCATCGCCGAAACCGCGCCCATTGCCAGCGCCGGCCCGCTGCTGGCCGCCGAGATGGACGCGATTGCCAAGGCCCTCGAAGCCCCGAAGCGCCCGCTGGTGGCCATCGTCGCCGGCAGCAAGGTCAGCACCAAACTCACCATCCTGAAAAGCCTGGCGCACAACGTGGACCAGCTCATCGTCGGTGGCGGCATTGCCAACACCTTCATGCTCGCGGCGGGCTTGAAGATCGGCAAGAGCCTGGCCGAAGCGGACCTCGTGGGCGAAGCCAAGGCCGTGATCGACGCGATGAAAGCACGCGGCGCGGAAGTGCCGATCCCGACCGACGTGGTGACCGCCAAGACCTTCGCCGCCGACGCGCCGGCCACCGTGAAGAAGGCCACCGAGGTGGCCGACGACGACCTGATCCTGGACATCGGCCCCGAGACCGCGGCCAAGCTCGCCGCGCAACTCATGCAGGCCGGCACGATCGTGTGGAACGGCCCGGTGGGCGTGTTCGAGTTCGCGGCGTTCGAAGGCGGCACCAAGGCGATCGCAGAAGCGATTGCGAAGAGCAGCGCGTTCAGCATCGCCGGTGGTGGCGATACGCTGGCCGCCATCGCGAAGTACGGCATCGAGAAGGATGTGGGCTACATCTCCACAGGCGGTGGCGCCTTCCTGGAAGTGCTCGAAGGCAAAACCTTGCCAGCATTTGAAGTGCTCGCACGCCGCGCCAAGGGTTGATCACCCGAGTCGGGGTTTACCCGACCGATGCCGCGATTTATGCGGCTCATCAGAAACCATGATTGGTTTGGCGCGCGTTCTGTTGCTAAATTGGCCCCGTCGCAACTACAACGATGGAGACAAACATGTCACGACAGACCGCGCTCAAGGTGTTGGTTCTTTCTTTGATGACGGCGTGGTCCGCCGCGCAGGCGGGCACCGTCTCCGTCATCACCTCGTTCCCCAAAGAATTGACGGAGGCCTACAAGAAGGCCTTTGAAGCCGCCAACCCTGGCATCAAGATCGAGATCCTCAACAAGAACACGACCGCCAGCATCGCCTACATCAAGGAGCTGGCGCTGGGCCAGCGCCCTGACGTGATGTGGGCCTCGTCGCCCGACGCGTTCGAGGTGCTCGCACGCGACAAGCTGTTGCAGGCCGCGCCCGAGGTGAAGAACCCGCAGGTGCCCGCCAAAGTGGGTAACTACCCGATCAACGACCCCAACGGCCTCTACTACGGCCAGGCGCTGGCGGGCTACGGCTTGATGTGGAACACGCGCTACATGCAGGCCAACAAGCTGCCCGCGCCGCGCGAGTGGGCCGACCTGGTCAAGCCGGCTTACTTCGGCCACGTGGCCATTTCTTCACCTTCGCGCTCGGGCACCACCCACCTCACGGTCGAGACCATTCTGCAAGGCGAAGGCTGGGAGAAGGGCTGGGCGCAGATGCTGCAGATCGCGGGCAACTGCGCCGCCGTGACCGACCGCAGCTTCGCCGTGCCCGATGGCGTGAACAACGGCCAGTACGGCATCGGCATGGTGATCGATTTCTTCGGTCTGGCCGGCAAGTATTCGGGCTACCCGGTCGAGTTCCACTACCCCTCGGTGACGGCGGTGGTGCCGGCCAACATCGCGCTGATCGGTGGCGCCAAGAATGCCGCCGAGGCCAAGAAGTTCATCGCCTTCACGCTCTCGCGCGAAGGCCAGGAGCTGCTGTTCGATCCGAAGATCAGCCGCCTGCCCGTGCTGCCCAACGCGTCGTTTGGCGGCAAGGCGCCCGCCGGTTACCCCGATGCACAGGAACTCGCCAAGCGCGCGAAGGTGCAGTTCAACACCGACCTCTCCAGCAACCGCTACCAGGTGGTGGTGAGCATGTTCGACCAGATGGTGACCTTCCGTTTGAAAGAGCTGCAGGCCGCCACGCGCGCCATCCACGACGCCGACCGCAAGTTGCACGCCAAGCCCAACCCGCAGGGCGCGGAGTTGCTGCGCCAGGCCAAGAGCTTCGCCTATTCGTCGCTCGTGCCCGAGAGCATGGTGAAGGACGAGAAATTCCTCAACCTGTTCCGCCAGAACAAGCGCGACGTGGAAGTGGCCAAGCAGCTCACCGGGCTGGAAGAGCTGTGGAGCTCCAAGGCCAAGGCCAACTACGAACGCGCGCGCGACCTGGCCAGTCAGGCCGCCGCGTTGGCCAAGTGAAACCCTGAGCGTCCCTTGATGCCCGCGCGCGCCCGTGTGCCGCGCGTGGCCCCTCCCTCTTCGGAAAGAGTCCCATGTCCGCTGTCCTGACAGGTTCCGTCGCGCCCGCCGCGCGCCGGTTTCGCCCGCCCATCGTGTGGGGCCATTGGCTGCTCGCCTTCCTGGTCTTCGCGTTCCTGTTTCTGTTCCTGTTGTTGCCGATCGGCGAAGTGATTTACACCGCTTTCGTCACCGAAACCGGCGCACCCACGCTGGGCCATTTCAGCAACTTCTTCGGTCAGAGCCTGTTGCGCGAATCGCTGATCAACAGCCTGCTGGTGGCCTTGGCCTCGGTGTTCTTCGCCTCGGTGATCGCGATCCCGCTGGCCTACCTCACGGTGCGCTTCGAGTTCCGTGGGGCCTTGCTGATCCAGACGCTGGGCGTGCTGCCGCTGATCATGCCGCCCTTCGTGGGTGCGGTCGCGCTGCAGCTCATCTTCGGGCGCAACGGCTCGATGAACCTGCTGCTCAACGACTGGTTCGACTTCACCGTGCCCATCATGGACGGGCTCATCGGCGTCACCTTCGTCGAGAGCATCCACTACTTCCCCTTCATCCTGCTCAACCTGGTGGCCGCGATGCGCAACATCGACGGCGCGATGGAGGAGTCGGCGCAGAACCTCGGCGCGAAGGGCTGGCGCCTGTTCTGGCGCATCATCTTTCCGCTCTCGCTGCCTGGTTACCTCGCGGGCGCGGCGCTGGTGTTCGTGAAGGTGTTCGACGACCTGGGCACACCGCTGGTGATGGGTGTCACCAACATGCTCGCGCCGCAGGCCTATCTGCGCATCACCTCGGTGGGCATCGACGATCCGCTGGGTTATGTCATCAGCGTGATCATGATCGTGCTGTCGATCCTGGCGCTGTGGATGGCCTCGCGCGTGATGAAGGGCAAGGACTACTCCACGCTGCAGAAGGGCGGCAACTCGCTGCAGCGCCGCACGCTGCGCGGCTGGGCATCGGTGCTGGCCTATGCCTGGGTGCTGTTCGTGCTGCTGGTCACGCTGGCGCCGCACATCGGCATCCTGCTCATGTCCTTCTCCAAGGTCTGGAGCTTCTCGATCCTGCCCGACAGCTACACGCTGGATCACTACGCGACCATCTTCACCGACTCCAAGCTGATGGTGGTCAACACGCTCAAGTACTGCCTGATGGCCGCCAGCCTGGACGTGGTGCTGGGCACGCTCATCGCGTACCTGATCTTCCGCACCAACCTGCCCGCGCGCCGCTGGCTCGACTACACCGCCTCCATCGCGCTGGCCATTCCCGGCCTGGTGCTGGCGATCGGCTACCTGCGCATGTTCAAGGGTGTCAACATCCCGTTCACCGACACGCCGGTGGTGACCACCTGGGTGCTGATCATGGTCGCCTACGCGGTGCGCCGCCTGCCGTACGCGCTGCGCTCTTGCATGGCGGCCTTGCAGCAGGTGCACATCTCGCTCGAAGAAGCGGGCCAGAGCCTGGGCGCGAGCAAGCTCAGCACCGTGCGGCGCATCATGGTGCCGCTCATGATGGGCGGCATTCTGGCCGGCTTCGTCACCAGCTTCATCACGGCCGCGGTCGAGCTCTCGGCCACCATCCTGCTGACCTCGGCGCAGAGCCAGGCGCCCATGAGCTACGGCATCTACCTCTACATGCAGAGCATTGCCGGGCGTGGTCCGGGTGCGGCGCTCGGCGTGGTCGCGGTGGTGGTGGTGGCGATCGGCACCTACCTCTCGCACCGCGTGGTGGAAAAGTCGCGCACGCCCGACCGTGCCGCGCAGCCCTGAACCGGCAGACACATTTCGAAAGACCCCCATGCACCTGAACAAAGTTTCCCTCGAAGCGCGGCACATCAGCCTGAGCTACGGCAGCACCGAGGTGCTGAAAGACGTGAACATCCGCATCGAACCGGGCGAGTTCTTCGCGTTGCTCGGGCCGTCGGGCTCCGGCAAGTCCACGCTGCTGCGGCTCATCGCCGGCTTCAACCAGCACCAGCGCGGTGAACTGTTGATCGACGGCAAGGACATCACCGGCACACCGCCGCACCTGCGCAATGTCGGCATGGTGTTCCAGAACTACGCGCTGTGGCCGCACATGACGGTGTGGGACAACGTGGCCTTTGGCCTGGTCGAGCGCAAGGAACCCAAGGAGTCGCTGCGCCGCAAAGTGGCGGCCGCGCTGGAACTGGTGGGCCTGTCGGATTACGCCCAGCGCCGGCCGAGCCAGCTCTCGGGCGGGCAGCAGCAGCGCGTGGCGCTGGCGCGCACCGTGGTGATCGAACCCAAGCTGCTGCTGCTCGACGAGCCGCTGTCCAACCTCGACAAGAACCTGCGTGTGCAGATGCGCGAAGAACTCAAGAACCTGCAGCGCACGCTCGGCCTCACCACCATCTTCGTCACGCACGACCAGGAAGAGGCCATGACCACCGCCGACCGCATGGCCGTGCTCGACAAGGGCGTGCTGCAGCAGGTGGGCACGGCCACCGCGTTGTTCGATTTCCCGGCCAACCGTTTTGTCGCCAGCTTCGTGGGGACCGCCAACCTGGTGGAAGGACGGGTATCGCACGTGGGTGGCGAGACCCTGCATTTCCAGGCCGATGGCCTGGGCCAGATGGTGTTGCCGCGCACGCAGGAGAGTCCGGGCACCGGCCCCGCCTCGCTCTCGTTCCGCCCGCACACCGTCACCATCCGCGTGCGCGACGAACACGGCGATGCCTCGCGCATCTGGCTCGATGGCCGTGTGGAAAGCTCGGAGTTTCTCGGTGAAACCTCGCGCTACCGCGTGCGTGTGGGCGAGACGCTGATCGTCGCCAACCAGTACCACTACTCGGGCCTGTCGCTGTTCCCACCCGGGGCCGAGGTGCGCCTGGGGATCGAGCCGACACAGGCGCGTTTCCTCACGCACTGACGCACGGCCGACATGGAGATCTACCAGCTGCGTGCGTTCGTCACGGTCGCCAAGATCGGCCAGCTCACCCGAGCGGCGGAGGCCCTGCACGTCACGCAACCGGCGGTGACCGGCCAGATCAAGGCGCTGGAGGAGGAGCTGGGGGTGTCGCTGTTCGATCGGCGGCCCGGGCGCATCGCGCTCACGCGCGCCGGCGAGCGGCTGCTGCCCGAGGCCGAGAAGGTGCTGGAGGCCGCGGGTTCGTTGATGGGGCGTGCGCGCGAGCTGCAGGGTGAGGTCTCGGGCTCATTGGTCATCGGCACGCTGGGTGACCCCGATGCCTTGCGTTTGGGATCGTTGCTCGGCGGGCTGGTGGCGGCGCTGCCGCTGCTGGAGATCAAGACGCGCTCGGGCGATGCGCTGGCCCTGCGCGAGGCGGTGGCCACGTCGACGTTGCACGCCTCGTTCTACATCGGTCCGCACATTCCGCGCGACGTGCTGGGCCTGGCGCTGCAGACCATCCACTACCGCGTGGTGGCGCCGGTGTCGTACCGGGAGCGGGTGTTGCACGCCGGTTGGCGCGAGATCGCCGACATGCCCTGGATCGGATCGCCCTACGCGAGCCACGCGCAGACCTTGCTGCGCGACCTGTTCTCGCGGCAAGGGCTCCTGCCCAACCAGGTGCTGGAGTCCGACGACGCTTCGGCGGCCCACAGCCTGGTGCGGGCGGACCTCGGCCTGGCCTTGCTGCGCGAGGACGCGGCGGTGCCCGCGTCCGAACGCGGCGAGCTGGTGATCTGGCCGCACACGCGCGTGGCGGCCTTGCTGAGCTTCATCTATCCCAAGACCGCCGAGCACGACCCGGCCATCGTCGCGGCGCTCTCGGTGCTGCGCCAGGTGTGGGGACTGCCGGCGCGCACGCTGGGTTGAACCTCAGGTCGCGCGCGTGGGAATGCATGCGACCACGATCACGCCGATCAGCGCGCCCGCGAGCAGGGCCACGAGCAGCCAGGTCTGCTCGTGAAAAATCCAGGCGGAGAAGCCCACCATCACCAGCATCGAGGTGATGGCCAGCGTTTTGGTGCGCCGGGTCAGGCTGCGGTGCGTTTCCCAGTCGCGCACCATGGGCCCGAGGAAGCGGTGGTGGATCAACCAGGCATGCAGGCGCGGCGAGGCCTTGGCGTAGCAGGCCGCGGCGAGCAGCACGAAGGGCGTGGTGGGCAAGCCGGGCAGCACCACACCGATGAGGCCCAGGATCAACGAGACCGTGCCGGCCAGCCAGAGCAGCCAGCGCACGGTGCGGGAAGAAGACGGCGTGGTGGACATCACGCCCGCATCTTAGCCAGCGGCGTGTCTCAAGGCATCGACGGCTGGCCGTCGGCACGCACCTCATACACGCCCAGCTTGCGGTGCAGCGGCGACTCATCGGCGATGAACAGGAAGGCCGGTGCGCTGCCCGAGGCGTTGGTGAGCGTGGTGGCGGTGTAGCCGGGGATGCAGCAGGTGTCGGCCGCCACCAGATCGAAACCCTGCGCCTCGGTCGCCACGTGCGCCGCGCCTTCGATCACGTGGTACACGACGGCCGGCGAGCGCGCCGGCAGGGCCAAGGTTTGCCCGGGGCGCAGCATCAGCGCGTGAAAGCCCAGCACGTTCTCCACGTCGTCGCCGGTCTCGGGGTTCACGTAGGTCACTTGCACGGCGTCGAGGTCGGGCCGGTCATGGGCCATCGCCTCCAGCGCGGCTTTCGCATCGACCCAGGGGTAGCGCAGCATCGGGTAGCGCCGGCCGCTGCGGCCGAACACCGGCGTGGGCGCCAGGCCGCCGCGCGCGTAGGCGCGATCGCCATGGCCGGGGTTCACGGCCTGCCGCGCGCCGTTGAGGTGGTAGCTCACCTCGAGGTAGTAGGCCAGCGGCAGGTCCAGCACGTCGAGCCAGATCACCGGCTCGGTGCCGTCGTGGCCGTGCTCGTGCCACAGGCCGGTGGGCGTGAGGATCAGGTCGCCGCGCGACATCGGGCACTTCTCCCCGTCCACGGTGGTCCATGCGCCCTCGCCTTCCACCACCATGCGCACCGCATTGGGCGTGTGGCGGTGGCTGGGCGCCCACTCGCCCGGCATCAGCAACTGCATGCCCAGGTACATCGCGGCACTCGCCTGCATCTTTTCCAGCGTGTGGCCCGGGTTGGCCAGCACCAGCACACGGCGCTCGGCTTTCTCGATCGGGGTGAGTTCACCGGCCTTGAGCAGCAGCGGCTTGATGGCCTGGTAAGCCCAGTGCGTGGCCTGCGTCTGGCGCGCGGGCATCGTCGGCGGCAACACACCGCGCAAACTGGGCCACAGGGGCACCAGGTTGAGCGCGCGCAACTCGGCCACGTAGTCGACGGGCAGGTCTTCGAGTCGTCCGAGGTCGTTCATGGGCATCTCTATCGGGTCGGTGCGGGGCCGGGCATGCCGATGATAGGGGCACCCATTGTTTTGGGGAGGACGTCAGCCCTGCATGTGCGCCACCACCGCTTCCAGCACCTGCGCGTCGCGCAGCAGCCGGGTGTGGCCCAGGCCGCTGGTCTCCACCAGCCGCGCGCCGGCGATCGCATCGCGGTAGGCCTCCGCGTCGGCGAAGCGGTTGATGCGGTCCTCGCGGTCGTGAACGATCAGCGTCGGCACGGCCACGCGCGGGCCCACCGCCGCGGGCTCGAACTGGCGCATCAGGATGCCTTCACGCGCCTCCACGCGCTGCTGCAGGCGGGCGCGCGTTTCCTCGCGCAGGCCGAACACCATGGCGAACAGCCGCGTGTACGCATGCGGCGAGGCCGGCGGCGCGAGCAAGGCCAGCCGGGGCACCTGCAATCCCCGCGCGGCGGCGTAGGCCAGCGCATTGGCCGCCAGCGAGTGCGCCACCACGCCACGCACCTCGTGCCCCTGTTGTTGCAGACGCGCCGTGAGGTACTCGATGGCGCGCGCGAACTGCGGCAGGTTGCTGGTGCTGCCCTGGCTGCGGCCGTGCGCGGGCAAGTCGACCAGCACCGGGCGCAGGCCCTGTTGCACCAGCGCTTGGGCCAGCGGCAGCATCTGCGCGGCATGACCGCCCCAGCCGTGCAACAGGAGCACCACCGGGCCGTGCGGGCCGGGCGGCGGTTCGTAGAGCGTGAGGCTGGCCTGCTCGAACGGCCAGGGCGTGGCCTGCCAGCTGGCGAGCGCGGGTTGGCGCCGGTGCAGCCACTTCGGCGGCAGCGGTGTGCCGAAGAGGCGCAGTGCGCCGCGCACGGCCAACGCCGGCCAGACGCGCTCGGACAGGCCGAGCGCCCAGCGCAGCCAGCGGGTGCCGGGGGTGGATTGGTAGTAGGCGGAAGCGGTCTGCAAGGGGGTGGTGCTCATGAGGTTCTCCTGAATTCGCACGATTGTGCGAAATATGGCTAAAAAAAGAGATGTCAGGACGGACTGGTGTTTTCGTAGGTCTTGACCAGGCGGTTCCAGGTGGCCTGGGCGCGTTCGGCCGCCCGTGGGTCGCGCAGGAAACGCACGTCGTGCACCAGCCCGATCGTCAGGCCGCAGATCTCGCCCACCAGTTGCTCGGGGTCGGTGTCGGGCAGCAGGTGGCCGGCCTCGATCGCCTGCTGCACGGTGCGCCGTAGCGCCGCGCGCCAGCGTGTCACTTCACCCAGCAACAGGTCGCGCAGCTCGCCCTCGCGGTCGTCCAGCTCGAACGCGCCCGAGGTATAGAGGCAGCCGGTATGCACCTCCACGTCGCGCAGGCGGATGAGCCAGCGCCGCACGATTTCGCTCAGCCGGGGCAGGCCCTTGGGCGCCTGCATGGCCGGCACGAACACATCGGCCAGGAAACGGCGGCCGAATTCCTCGATCACCGCCTTCTGCAAGGCCTCGCGCGAGCCGACGCGCGAGAACACCCCGCTCTTGGATACACCGATGCGGTCGGCCACCGCCTGCAGCGTGATGGCCTCCAGCCCGTCGGACGCGGCCAGGTCCAGCGCCGCGCCCACGATGGCGGCGCGCGTCATTTCACTTTTCTGGGTTCGGGCGTCCATGGGCTGCATTTTGGCACGATCGTGCGAAATTGCAAGTGACCGGTCGGGCTGGCTATCATCGCGGCGTTCCGCACTCCCACAGGTTGTGTCTCGCATGGAAACCTCCGCGCCGCCCTTGCTGTCGCCCGAACTGCTGGCCTTGATGGGCAGTGGCATGTCGGTCATCGTCAGCAGTTGCGATGCCGATCTTGTGCCCAGCGTCATGCGCGCGGTCGGCTGCCGGCTCGAAGCGCAAGGCCACCACATCACCGTGTATGTCTGCCGCAGCCAGTCGGCGCAATTGCTGCGCGATGTGGCGCGCAGCGGGCGCCTGGCCGCCGTGTTCAGCCAGCCCAGCAGCCACAAGACGGTGCAACTCAAGACCCGCCGCGCCCGCGTGCGCGAGGCCCGCGAGGACGAGGCGCCGGTGCTGCAACGCTACCTGCTCGGCATGGAGCGCGAACTGACCCTGATCGGCTTCGGCCCGGTGTATGCGCGCGCCATGCTCGCCCACCGCATGGACGACGTGGTGGCGATCGAGTTCGAGCCCGACCAGGCCTTCGACCAGACGCCGGGTCCCAAGGCGGGCCGCCCTATCCAAGGGTCCGCATGACCGGCGCGCAGCTCGACGAAGTGCGGCCCTGCCTGGAGGGCGTGATTCCCGCCATGATGGCCACCTGCGCGAGCGACGGCACGCCCAACGTCGCCTACCTCTCGCAGGTTTACTACGTGGACACGCAGCACGTGGCGCTGTCGTTCCAGTTCTTCAACAAGACACGCCAGAACCTGCTGGCCAACCCGCGCTCCACGCTGCTGGTGCTCAACCCGGTCAACGCGGTGTTCTACCGGCTGCACCTGCGTTACCTGCGCACCGAAACCGAGGGCCCGGTGTTCGAGAGCATGAAGGCGCAGCTGGCCGGCATTGCCTCGCACACCGGCATGGCCGATGTGTTTCGCCTGCTGGGCTCCGACATCCACGAGGTGATCGAGGTCGAGCGCGTGGCGCAGACACCGTTGAGCGAGCCCTTGCCCACGCCCCCGCCGCGGCCCCATCCGCTGGCCGTGTTGCGCCGCGCCAGCGTGCGGCTGTCGGCGGCGTGCAGCCTGGGTGCCTTGCTCGACGCCACGCTGGACACCCTGGAGCAGGAACTCGCGATGCGCCACGCGATGGTGTTGATCCTCGACCCCACCACGCAGCGCCTCTACACCGTGGCCAGCCGCGGCTACGCCACCTCTGGCGTGGGTTCCGAGATCGCCCTGGGCGATGGCGTGATCGGCGTGGCCGCGCGCGAGCGCACCCCGGTGCGCATCGTGCACATGGCCAGCGCCTACCTGTACAGCCGCGCCATGCGCGACAGCCTGGTGAGCGCAGGCAGCGGGCCGGCCGGCACGGACATTCCCTACCCCGGCTTGCCCGAGCCGCGCAGCCAGATGGCCGTGCCGCTGCTGTCGGCGGACCGCGTCATCGGTGTGCTCTTCGTCGAAGGCAGCCAGGACCTGCAGTTCGGCTATGAGGACGAGGACATGCTGGTGGCGCTCGGCGGGCAACTCGGCGCGGCGATCGACCTGATGCAGGAAGCCGAAGGTGCCTGCGATGAAGTTCCCGTGCCGGCGAGCACCAACGCCGCGCCCGCGACGTCGGGCGGACCACCGCTGCACGTGCGCCACTACCGCAGCAACCACAGCGTCTTCGTCAACCACACCTACCTGATCAAGGGCGTGGCCGGCGCGATTCTGTGGAAGCTGCTGCAGGACCGGGAGCGCAATGGTCGTCACGAGTTCACCAACCGCGAACTGCGCCTGGACGCATCCTTGCGCCTGCCCGACGTGGCCGACAACCTGGAGGCGCGCCTGTGGCTGCTGCACCGGCGCCTGGCCGAGCAGTGCCCGCAGTTGCGCATCCAGAAAACCGGCCGTGGTTGCTTCCGCTTCGAAGCACTGGGCGCGGTGCAGCTCGAAGAAGTGGCCGCTTAAGCGGCCATCAACGCTGGCACGGCCGGCAGCGCCAGACCACGCGCCAGTTGTGCCCAGTCGCTTTGCGGCAGCAGCCCGCGCGCGGCGTCCAGCGTGCCTTCGAACACCGGTGCCGGTGCGCTGGCGCGCATGCCCAGAAACACGCCCAGGCGCTCGGGGGCATTGAGGTTCGGCAGCATCCAGCGCATCACCAGCACCATCTCCGCCGGCGGCACCGAGGCCACCAGGGCGTCGTGAAGGGCGAGCAGTTCGGCGTCGCTGTGGGTGGCCCAGAGGGCGGGGTTGTGCACCGTCTCTTCGACATGCATGTGCTGAAAGTTGTCGGCCACGAACAGACCCAGGCCCAGGTACAGCGCGTAGAGCGTCGCCTCGGTGTCGCTCGCATCGCCGTGCGTCAGCGCTTGCGCCACGCTGCGCAAGTGGGCGATGTGGTGTTCGTGGTCCACGTGTTCGCTCGCGATGCGGTCCGCCACGCCGGGGCAGCGCGCGTCCAGCGCGGGGTGCACAAAACCGTTTTCGTGTTCGATGTGGCCGGCGCAGAAGTCCAGCAACGCCAGCGTCTGCGCAGCGGTGGCCGCGACCTGCTGCGGATTCGCCGGGTCGGTGCGCCCGACCAGCGTCAGGGTATCGACCATGAAGGCGCGCAAGGCCTTGTGGATGCCGGCGTACAGGTTGAAGCGGTCTTGGCCGGTGCGGGCGGTGGCGACCACCTGGGCCATCTCGAGAAGCGGGGATTGCATGTGGGTTCCTTGTGCGGGTCAGGCCCGCTGTTCGGGGTGTGACCGTGTCGCCCCATGCGCCACGAATCATGGAAGGCAGTCTAGGAATGCCCGCCGCCGCGCGCCGCTAAATAGCGCTTAAAGGAACCCTAAAAAAACCTTAAGCGAAAGAAAACCGGTGCGTTCAATCGGTGCCGCGCACGCGACCGCGCAATTGTTTGACGGTGGAGCGCGTGGCCTTGCCTTCGAGCCGGCGTTGTTTCGAGCCGTAGGTGGGCTTGGTCGCCTTGCGCGCCTTGGGCACGGTGGCCACGCTGTCGACCAGGGCCTGCAGCCGCTCGATCGCCTCGGCCTTGTTCTGCTCCAGGCTGCGGCTGGTCTGCGCCTTGATCACCACCACGCCTTCGGTGGTGATGCGCTGGTCGCTCAGCGCGAGCAGGCGTTCCTTCACGGCGTCGGGCAGCGAAGACGCGTGCACGGCGAAGCGCAGGTGCACCGCGTTGGAGACCTTGTTGACGTTTTGCCCGCCCGCGCCCTGGGCGCGGATGGCGGTGAATTCCACCTCGGCGGGATCGATGGTGATCGGCATCGGCGCAGTGTGCCACGCGGTCTGCGCCCGCCTTCAGCCCGAAGGCAAGATGGCGTGTCCGTCGTCGGTTTCGTCCTTGAGCCCCACGCCGCTGAGCTGGTGTTGCCGCGCTTGGGTGAGCAGCGCGTGCAGCCGCGCGGCGGCGCGCGCGGGTGGCAGGCCGGTGTCGCGCACGTTGGAGATGCAGTTGCGCTGGGCATCGCTGCAGCCCACGCGGGGCGCCCAGGTGAAGTAGATGCCCAGGCTGTCGGGCGAACTGAGGCCGGGGCGCTCACCGATCAGCACGACGACGGTGCGCGCCCGCAACAGCTCGCCCACTTCGTCGCCGATGGCCACACGGCCTTGCTCGATCAGCGCCACCGGCGCGGTGGTCCAGCGCTGCGTTGGATCGCTCCGCAGGCGCTGGATCAGCTCGGCCATCAGCGGCGCGGCATGGCGCATCACCGCGAGTGAGGAGAGGCCGTCGGCGATCACAAAGGCGAGATCGAAGGTGTCGGCGTGTTCGGCGCGCCAGCGTGCAAGCACGTCGCGCGAGGTGGCGTCCAGCTGGCGGCCGAGGTCGGGGCGCTGCAGATAGGCCGCGCGGTCCGGTGCGGCGCTGTGCAGGTGCAGGGGCCGCAGGTCCAGCGCTTGCAGTGCCTTGCTCAGGTCGGTCGGGTCGAAGGCGAGGTGCACGGCATCGCGCGCCTGCGCGTGGGCGAGCTGAAAGGCCAGGTGCACGGCGGTGGGCTGGCTGTGGCCTGCGCGGCCCAGCGCAATGCGCGCTTCGGTGAAGCGTTTGAGGCCATCCCACGCGGCGGGAATCACGGTCGGGTTCATGGCGCGGTGAGCCGTGCGATGGCGGGCGCGAACGCGGCGGGCAGGGCATTTTCCAGGCGAAGCGTCTCGCCGGGCCCGGTCACGCCCATGCGCTGCAGCCAGGCCGCGAACTCGGGGGCGGGTTGCAGGCCGAGCAGTTGCCGCATGGCCAGCGCGTCGTGGAACGAGGTGCTCTGGTAGTTGAGCATGATGTCGTCCGCGCCCGGCACGCCCATGATGAAGTTGACGCCCGCCGCGCAGAGCAGCGTGAGCAGCGCGTCCATGTCGTCGACATCGGCCTCGGCGTGGTTGGTGAAGCACACATCGCAGCCCATGGGCAGGCCCAGCAGCTTGCCGCAGAAGTGGTCTTCCAGGCCGGCGCGCAGGATCTGCTTGCCGTTGTAGAGGTATTCGGGTCCGATGAAGCCCACCACGCTGTTGACCAGCAGCGGCTGGAAATGCCGCGCCACGGCGTAGGCGCGTGCCTCCAGGGTCTGTTGATCGCAACCGTGGTGCGCACCGGCCGAGAGCGCGCTGCCCTGGCCGGTCTCGAAATACATCACGTGCTGGCCGCGCTGACCGTCGTCATCGAACAGCGCACCGCGCTGCAGCGACAGCGCCGCCGCGCGCGCCTCGGCCAGCAGCGCGAGATGAATGCCGAAGCTGCGGTTGGCGGCTTCGGTGCCGGCGATGGACTGGAACACCAGGTCCACCGGCGCGCCTCGCCCGATTGCCTTCAGCGTGTTCGTTATATGCGTGAGCACGCAGCTTTGCGTGGGCATGTCATACCGCGTGATGAGTTCGTCCAGCATGGTCAGCAGGCGCACCACTTGCGGCACGTTGTCGGTGGCGGGGTTGATGCCGATCACCGCATCACCACTGCCGTGCAGCAGACCATCGAGCAGGCTGGCCGCGATGCCGGCGAGGTCGTCGGTGGGGTGGTTGGGTTGCAACCGCGTGGCGAGCCGCCCGGACAGGCCTAGCGTGCCGCGAAAGCGCGTGACCACCTGGCACTTGCGCGCGATCAGGGCGAGGTCTTGCACACGGCAGAGCTTGCTCACCGCCGCGACCATCTCGGGCGTGAGACCGGGCGCGAGCGCGGTGAGCGCGGCGGTGTCGGCGTCGTCGCCGAGCAGCCAGTTGCGGAAATCGCCCACGGTGAGGTGCGCCACCGGCGCAAAGGCGGACGCCTCGTGCGTGTCCACGATCAGGCGTGTGACCTCGTCGTTTTCGTAGGGCACCACCGCCTCGTGCAGGAAGTGCGACAGCGGCAGGTCGGCCAGCGCCATCTGCGCGGCCACGCGTTCCCGGCTGCTGGCCGCCGCCACACCGGCGAGTTGATCGCCCGAGCGCAGCGGCGTGGCGCGCGCCATCAGCGTGCGCAGGTCGTCGAACCGGTAGGTCTGTGCGCCGACACTGTGCTGGAAGCCCATGCCGTGCACTGTACGGCCAAGCGTGCGCGCAGTCACCCCATGCCCCACGGGTGGATGGCCCCGCTGGGATAATCGCCCGATGGCAAGCAAACAGCGCGTGGTGGTGGGGTTGAGCGGGGGCGTGGACTCCGCGGTGAGTGCGCACCTGCTCAGACAGCAGGGGCACGAGGTCATCGGCATTTTCATGAAGAACTGGGAAGACGACGACGACAGCGAATACTGCTCGACGCGCCAGGACTTCCTGGACGCCGCCAGCGTGGCCGACGTGCTGGGCATCGACATCGAACACGTCAACTTTGCCGCCGAATACAAGGACCGCGTGTTCGCCGAGTTCCTGCGCGAGTACCAGGCCGGGCGCACGCCCAACCCCGACATCCTCTGCAACGCCGAGATCAAGTTCAAGGCCTTCCTCGACCACGCCATGCGCCTGGGCGCCGAGAAGATCGCCACGGGCCACTACGCCCGCGTGCGCGAGCGCCAGGGTGCGTTCGAGTTGCTCAAGGGCAAGGATCCGCTGAAAGACCAGAGCTACTTCCTGCACCGGCTCAACCAGGCGCAACTGAGCAAGACCTTGTTCCCGGTGGGCGAGCTGCCCAAGACCGAGGTGCGCCGCATCGCCGCCGAGATCGGCTTGCCGAATGCGAAGAAGAAGGACAGCACCGGCATCTGCTTCATCGGCGAACGGCCGTTCCGCGATTTCCTCAACCGCTACATCGCCAAAGAACCGGGTCCGATCAAGGACGCCAAGGGCCGTGTGCTGGGCCAGCACGTGGGCCTGAGCTTCTACACGCTGGGGCAACGCCAGGGCCTGGGCATTGGCGGCGTGCGCGAGAAAGGTGCACAAAAAGGCGGCAACGACCACGCACCCTGGTTCGTCGCGCGCAAGGACATCGAGAAGAACACGCTGTGGGTGGTGCAGGGCCACGACCACCCGTGGCTGCTCACGCCGAAGCTGCGCGCGCAGGACGCGAGCTGGGTGTCGGGCCACGCGCCCGCGCCCGGTGACATCGCGGCCAAGACGCGTTACCGTCAGGCCGATGCGCGCTGCCATGTGCAGGCCAACGGCGATGCGGGTTTTGCGCTCGATTTCATCGAACCGCAGTGGGCTGTGACGCCCGGGCAGAGCGCGGTGCTGTACGACGGCGAGGTGTGCCTGGGCGGTGGCGTGATCACCACCGACGCTGCCACCGTGTGAACAGGCCCTAGACGAACTCCAGATCGCCGTCCGCTGAGCGCTGCACCGCGTGGCGGGCGGTGCGCAGGGGATGGGCCAGCAGTTCGCGGTGCCTGGCCAACGCGGCCTGGATCATCCGGTGTGCCTGGTCGTGGACCAGCGGCTTGCTCAGGAAACGGAATATCTGAGCCTCGTTGATCAGGCGGATGACGGTCGCGCAGTCGCGCTCGGCGCTCATGGCGATCGACACCGCGTGGGGCTGGCTGCGCTTGGCTCTGCGGATCAGGTCGAGCGTGGAGATCTCGCCGACCTGCGTCTCGACCAGCAGCACGGTCACGGCGTGGCGCGCGATCAAGGCGTTGGCCTCGTCGATGTTTCGTGCCCAGTGCATGGGCGCTTGAGTGCCCAGGCTTTCCCGAATCTGCTGCTCGATGGCCGGGTCCGGATCCAGCAACAGCACAACCTCGTCACGGCGCTGCTGAAACGGGCTGTCATCGTCTTGTTCGACAGAGGGTTCCGCTCCCCGCAGCGGCACACTGCGCGCCACCGCGGCGGCGTATTCGACCGTGTGCAGCAACGGCTGGTCGTCCCACGGCTTGGACATGAAGCGGAAGACCTCGCTGGCATTGACCGCGTCCAGGACCGCCTGGAAATCTGGCGGGCCGCAGAGCATCAGGCGCATGGTGTTGGGCGATTCGATGCGGGCCCACTGCAGGAACTCGGTGCCCAGCATCCCCGGCATGCGTTGATCGCTGATGACGACCTCGAAGTCATCGCTGCGCAAGCGCACGCGCCCTTCGCGTGCATCGGTGGTGCAAGAGACGTCGAACTGGCCTTCCAGCAGCCACTGGAGCATGCGAAGCACAACGGGCTCGTCGTCCACGCACAGCACGCGTGGCTTTCTAGTGCTGTTCGTCTTCATTTGTTGGCCGCCCGAAGTGGGAGATACACCTTGAACCGGGAGCCCACGCCCACCACGGTGTCCACCACGATCTGGCCGCCATGGTCGGCCACGATGCTCTTGGCAATCGTCAGACCCAGTCCTGCCCCTTCGCCCGGCGGTTGGGTGGTGAAGTAGGGGTCGAAAATGTGAGGCAGGGTGTGGTTGGGGATGCCGCTACCGGTGTCCACGACGCACACAACGATGTGTTCGCGGTCGCAACGGGTGGACACGGTGACCGTTCCCGAACCCCGGATGGCCTGTGCGGCATTGACGATCAGGTTCAGGAAGGCCTGGTTGAGCTGGGAGCCATTGCACTCCAGCGCGGGCAGGTCTTCAAATGCCTCGACCAGCCGGACCTTGCCGGGGATCACCGACTTCGCGATGTACATCGCGGTGGCGAGCGTGTGGTTGAGATGGACCGAGGCGGTTTTGGCCTTGTCCAGCCGGGTGAAGCTGTGCAGGTGGTTGACCAGCTCGCTCATCTGGTCCATGCCGATGAGCACATCGCCCAGCATCTCCCTGGCCGTTTGCAGCTCGTCGGGAATCTTGTCGATGGCCGAGATGAGCTGCAGGTCATGGAGGTCGTGCGGTACCGTTGCATCCTGATCGCCAGCGACTTCTCTTTTGAACCTGTATGCGCTGCGTTCGATCGGGTCCGCCATGTTGTCGAGCGACCGAATGGCCGTGAACACATTGCTTTTGGAGAAAGCCAGAGGCGTTTTGAGCTGGTGGGCCACGCTGACAACCATTTGACCCAACGTGGCCAGCTTCTCGGTCTGGACCAGGCGTTGCTGGTGGGCCTGGCTCTCGCGTGCCTGCTGGTGGATCACGTCCTGAGAACGTCGAACGATCGCGAGCAGCAGCACATACAGCATGGCCAGCAGCGACGCGACGACCACGAACTGAATGCGCCCGCTGCGTTCGACCTGTTCCTGGGCGTCGTGCGCCTGTCGCGTGGCGCGCTGCAGGTTGTCGTCGGTGGCGTTCTGGAACACCTGGGACGCCGCCCGGATCTGCCGCATCAACACCGTGGCATCGGCGTGCACCTCGAACACGCCCACGACGCGGTCGGTTCCGGGCTTCGCCATCGGCAGATGGCTGATGATGAACTCTCGGGTGTCCTCCGCAACGGACGAGATGCGCAACGCGTCGCGCACAGGCAACTCGCTGACGGCCTTGCCATGGCGCGCAGCGCCAATCCAGCCGGCACTGGTCGATGTGTCGCTCCCGATCTGCGCAAGCTCGGTCGAGTAGATGGTGATGCCGCGCAGGTCGTGCACCTTGACCCTGAAGACCGAGCTGCCTCGCATGGCCGCGCGCACCTCGGTGTCGAGCGCCACCAGTGACGGCAGGGCGCGGATCGCGTTCCCCTGCATTGCAAGACAGGCTGGTTGGGCGTCGACGCTCAGTGCGCGGCACCGGTCGATGTCAATACCTTGGGCCTGTGCCAGGAAGGGCTCGAAGTGGCTTGTCCACAGCGCATGGACGAGCAGGCGCATCAGGTTGACATGGGCGCTCTCCTGGCTGTTCAACAGGTTTCGGCGCGCCACTTCTTCCACGCGTGAAATCGCCTGAATCTGTGTTTCCCGGGTCAGTCGAATTTCCTCGGTTTGTGCCGATTCAAAAAAATTCGATTGACGCGAATGGAAATAAATCAGGGTGACGGCAATAACACCCATGATGGCGAAGCTGCCAATGGAGAAATGTTCCGTCAATTTGAATCGAGATAGCACCGCAAATCCTTCGGTTTCATGAAATCCATTGCGGGATGAATATGGGAACGGAATCCTGTAAATTGAATTCGCAAAAGGACTTTTCGACCCGGTATATCCCTGGCTCAACGGCCGATAGTAGGTTTGAGGAATGCGATAAAACATACCTCGTAAGTACTATTTTTTGGGGCATTGGCGGCCAAAAGCTGCGCGATAGGCGAGGTTTCACGGCGGATATGCCATCGCGATGCGGTCGGGGGTATCGACCGGCGTTGAGGTTCGGAAAATACTGCGCCGGTGGTATGGCTGTGTGATGGTGTGCTTTGAACAATGGCGATTTCGCGGCGGTCAGCCCTAACCAGGGTTGGCTTCGGTTGACCGGCGTGCGGTCACCGGGATTTGCTGTCGCAATCCGGAGGGGAGTGCCATGCTCATGCGCAGACAGGTGTCATCGAATTGGCTGGCAGCGCTCATGGCGAGGCTGCGCCGCGGTGCCCGTTCAGGGCGTGGCGCAACGGCCGTGACCTTGAGTGGGCCACCCCAATGGCCGTCGGCAGAAACCCGCCATCTCGCGCCCGAACGCGCACGTTTGTTGCTGGCCGTCAGCGAGTACCTGCGCCAGCCCTTTTATGCCTTGAGCCTGGCCAGTGAAGGCGTGCTGCGCAACCTCGAACAAGCGCCGGGGTCGGCGGCCTTGCCCCAGATGCGGGCGTCATTGAGCTCTCTGGATGATCGGATCGACGCGCTGGGGCTCATCGCCAGCCTGGACTCGGGCTCGCTCCATCCCGAGAGGGTCGATTTCTCCGTGCAGCCCTTGCTGGACCGCCTGGATGTCGCGTTCGGCCATGTGGCGATCGGCAAGGGTCTGCGTTGGGACGTGACGCCTTCGCTCGCGAGGGTGCGCAGCAACCCGGTGCTGCTGGAACGCATGCTGGCCAATCTGGTGGACAACGCTATCCGCTTCACCACCACCGGCGGGGTCGTGGTGTCCAGCCGACTCAGCGGTTCGTTTCTGTTGCTGCAGGTCTGGGACACGGGACTGGGCATCGATCCCCTGTATCACGGGCGCATCTTTGAGGCGTTCTTTCGCGATGCGCCCGATGGCGACCGCGGTGCGGGCCTGGGGCTGCCGATCGTGCAGAGCGGAGCGCGGGTCCTGGGCATCGACGTCTCCCTGCGTTCCGTCCCCGGTCGTGGCTCGTGCTTTTCAATGCGTGTGCCGATGGTGCGGGACGCCGTGGTCCGCCGCAGCCTGGCAGCCGCGGTGTTGTCACCGGTCGGGTAGGGCCGTGACCGAGGGGTCGACAAACACGGTCGACAGTGGGTGTCGCTGGCCGGCCAGATGGTCTTCCATGCAACGCAACACCAGCGGGCTGCGGTGGCGCTGCGCGCTGGCGCGGATGTCGTCCGGCGTCATCCAGAGCGTGCGCACGATGCCAACGTCCAGCGTGCGGCCCGCCACCACCTCACCCAGTTCGCCGCTGTAGGCAAAACGCAGATAGGTGATGTCTTCGTCTGGCCGAGCGCCGTTGCCTTTGCGCTGGACGCGCGAGAGGTAAACGCCCAGCAACGCCGTGGGCGTGAAGCGGTGCGTGGTCTCTTCCAGCGTTTCTCGCACCACGCCGTCGAGCAGGCTCTCGCCGGGATCCAGATGGCCGGCGGGGTTGTTCAGGCGCAAACCCTCGGCCGTGTGTTCTTCCACCAGCAAAAAACGTCCATCGCGCTCGATCACCGCGGCGACGGTGACGTTGGGTTTCCATCGGGGTTCCATGGCGGGCATTATGAGTTCCGCAAAAGCTGACAAATGGCTTTCAGCCTTTGGCTTTCAGTTAAGCTCGCCCCGATTTGCTTTTTGAAATCGAGTGAGGAGACCTTCATGCAGATAGGCGTACCCGCCGAAACCACAGCTGGCGAAACCCGTGTGGCCGTGACCCCGGAGACGGCGAAGAAATACGTGGCGCAAGGCCACACCGTGCGCGTGCAGTCGGGCGCCGGCGTGGCCGCCAGCGCGACCGACGCGGCCTACACGGCCGTCGGTGCAGAGATCACCGACGCCGCCGGCGCGCTCGGCTGCGACCTGGTGCTCAAGGTGCGCACGCCCAGCGACAGCGAGCTCGCGCAGATGAAGTCGGGCGCGACCGTGGTCGGCATGCTCAACCCCTTCGACGCTTCGGGCCTGCAGCG
>NZ_SCML01000043.1 GCF_005503365.1 Hydrogenophaga sp. 2FB | reverse complement strand
GTGCCGACGGCTTGTTCAGGAATAGTGCTCACGTGTCCACCAAAAAGTTGAAGGTGGACACGAGCGTCCTATGCGCCTAACGCAGATTCAAGATGGGATGGCTGGACGCTTACAGTCAGCGCGCATGAATGGGCATGATCCCTACGCCTACCTGCGTGATGTGATGGCACGCCTGCCTATGCAGCGCGCCAGCCACATTGGCAAGCTGCTGCCGCACCGCTGGCAGCCAGCCTGACAACGCATTCTCAGAAACACGACCGCATCCCGCGGTCAAGATGGGACGGCCGCGCGCTTACCTTCCTCCAATCTATTCCACGCAACTCAGCACCGCGCAGTCAAACCGGTCACGTTCCCGAAATCGTCGGTCACCTTCGCCGAAATACGCAGCTCTTGATCGTGGACGCGCAGAGCGTGAAGAACACGGATGCGGCAGCCCTGAAGGGGTATGACGCGGGCAAGAAGGAAGCGCCACATTGCGGTGGACACGCAGGGCTTTGCTCATGCCGTGGCGGTGACCACGGCCGAAGTGACGGACCGCAAGGCGGCGCTGCAGGCGCTTGAACGCTGCAAACCCTCTCTCACGCGAGTACAGAGCCTGCTGGCAGATGGCGGTTATGTCGGCGAGCCCTTTGCGCAGGGCGTGCGCGACATTCTGGGCGAGCAGGTCACGGTGTAGGTCGCCAAGCGCAGCGAACTGCACACATTCAAGGTGATTCCCAAGCGCTGGATCGTCGAGCGAAGCTTTGCCTGGCTGGACAAGAACAGGCGTCTATGGAAGAACTGCGAGAAGCTGATCAACACCAGCCTACAGTTCGTCCACTTGGCCTTCTTGGCGGTCCTACTCAGAAGATCGTAAACACGTTGTCAGAAAGCCTCTGCCGCGCAGACTAGGCCAGCGTCGGCGCGGTTTTTAGGGGGGGTGCGGCGTGGCGTTGACGACCCTGCAGTGCGGAACGGCATCGGTGCGAGGTATTCGCCTGGAACATACGGTTCATCGAACATCTTCATTTTCCAAGATTTGGTGCATCTCCTAGGATTGCCTCACCACATCAAAGGAGCTCCTCTTGACTTCTACCCTCATGGCAAAGGCGCTTACACCGCCAGACCGCGTCACCGACGCAAAACAGTTTCGCCGCGCACTCGGGCAGTTTGCGACCGGCGTGACCGTCGTCACCGCTCGCAGCACTGAGGGGCGGGACGTAGGACTAACTGCCAACAGCTTCAACGCGGTGTCTCTTGATCCGCCGCTTGTCCTATGGAGTGTCGACAAGAAATCCTCGACCGCAGCGGATTTCCTTGAAGCCGATAGCTTCGCAGTCCACATCCTGAGCTTGGATGACGAACATGTCTCGAATCAGTTTACCAAGAGCGGCATCGACCGGTTCGCAGGGATGCCCGTCAGTCGCGGAATCGGCGGCGTGCCGCTGCTCGACTGCGGTGTTGCCCGTTTCGAATGTCAAACGGAGCATCGTTACGACGGCGGCGACCATGTTGTAGTGGTCGGCCGAGTGGTCACGTACAGGACAGTCGAAGGCCCCCCGCTTGTGTTCCACAACGGAGGCTACTGCAGCCTGACAACCAGAGCGGCCCCTCGCACGCAGGCTGCAACCATTCACAAATTCGCGAAGGTTCGCGACATCCATACAGGACAACAATGACTGTGAAAAACTCGCTCAATATGGGATGGTTCATCCCGACTTCTGGCGATACAGGCGCGTTCGGCGACCCTTCGAAGGATGTCGCTTCCTCGTTTGATCAATTTGAGCGCGTCGCGGTCGCGGCCGAACGAGCGGGCTTCGAGTACGTGCTGGTGCCGACAAATCAGAATTGCTGGGAGGCGTGGATCACGGCGACTTATCTGGCTGCGCGAACGAGCAAGCTGAAGATGCTGGTGGCTTTGAAGCCTGGTGCTATCAACCCTCCAACTCTCGCCAAGATGGTGAGCACGTTCGACCAGATATCAGGAGGAGGTCGCATCTACATTAACTTGATTGCGGGCGCAAACGCGGCAGAGGCTCGTGCGGAAGGTCTCATCGAATCCAAGGAGAAGCGTTACCAACAAATGGAGGAAGAAATCGTACTGGTCAAGCGCTTGCTCTCGGAAGAAAAAGTGGAATTTGAGGGCTCATACCATCAGGTCCATAGTCCGCAAATTTTGCCTAAACCGAGTCAGCGACCCTACCCTCCCTTTTTCCTGGGTGGAGGGTCAGAGTTCGCCGCTGAAATTTCTGCCAAGCACTCATCAACACATCTGTTCTGGGGTGACTATCCTGATCGTATCGGTACTCAGATTACGGAGATGCGCGCACGCGCCGAGAAATATGGGCGAGCGGAGGAGTTGCGTTTTGCGATGCGACTCGTTGTTGTCTGCCGAGAGAATGAGGCAGACGCTTGGGCGCACGCCGAGCAGTTGATCGAAGGTGCCGAGGATCGCAAAACGAGAATGGCTGCCCTAGTTGCGAACTACGATTCTGTAGCGAACAATCGGCAAAGAGAATTGTCCTGTGTTCCAGGGAACAAACTTACGCCGCACCTTTGGAGCGGCCTATCTGACGTCCGACCGGGGACCGGAGTCGCTGTGGTCGGGAATCCCGAGCAAGTAGCCAATCAACTGCGTGAGTTTATCGATGTTGGTTGTTCAGGATTTTGCCTCTCGGGATACCCTCATGCCGAAGAGGCTGAAATCTTTGGCCGATTGGTTATGCCTCTGTTGAGGGCTTCTCCCGAAGTTTAAGTCGATACCCGCCGGATCCAGTTCTTGTTAACTGGCGCACTTGACATTGTGATAATAAAGCGAGTGCTCATACTACGTCGATGACGCTGGGCAAAATAAGCATGCCATGTATTTGGCGGCGCCTCGCGAAAACCACTATTACCGCGCATCGAAGAACGCTCTCAATCCAGGCGCCGTCCACTTCTTCTAATTTTTGGAAAATTTCATTTCTTCTTAAGGAATCTTGATGTCTAACAATGCCGCCCTAAAAATTCACCGTTCAGGCACGAAAGGTGCTCCTAAGCTCGTTCTGTTGCACGGTTTCCTCGCCGCGTCGGGTTATTGGACGCCGCTGTATACCGAGTTGAAGGGGTACTTCGACTTGATTGCGATAGACATGCCAGGCTTCGGCGATAGCGCCGACGTTCCCGCGCCGGACTCACTCGAAGGTGTCGCTGAAATGGTAATGCAGACGCTGAATCAAGTCGATATTGACCGATTTTCTCTTCTTGGGTTCTCAATGGGCGGCATGGTTGCACAACAAATAGCCCTTGACCACGGTGACCGACTCGACAACCTAGTTTTATACGGAACTGCGCCTGCGGGGGATCTGCCGGGCCGCTTCGAGTCGTGGGACGCATCCGTCGAGCGTGTGCAATCTCAAGGGTTGGATAGTCTTACCGACAAGGCTGTAGCGAGCTGGTTTGTTAATGGCAATTCTCACCCGTTCTACGACACCTGCCGAGCGGCCTGTGCAGGGGCGTCGAAAGCATCTAGCGTTACTCTGATGAGGGCGATGCAGAAGTGGAATGTTGTTGATCGCTTGCAAACTATCCAGACTAAGACGTTGGTTCTTGTCGGCGACAGGGACCAGTCGACCAAGCCGGCGGATTCGCTTCGGATGTGGCAGGAGATTCCCGAAGCTGCCTTGTGCGTGCTTCCCAACTGTTCGCATGGCGCCCACATGGAAGCACCTCACCTATTTAATCGAATTGTTCGAGATTTCCTCTCCACGTTCGAGGCCTGACTTCGATACATTGGCAAAACGTCGGACCGGCAAATAGTAGAAAAATCGGCGCGAGAAGTCGGCCTGACGGGCGGGAGCAGAGTGCCGCAATGACGCGCCTGTTCCTCTTTAAAATCTATCGGCATGAATAGGCGCACCTGCCTTAGCACGTGCCCAAAACAATGCTCACAAGGAGACAATTGTGAAATCTTGCTTTCGTATCTGCTTGGCCGTTCTGGTCATGTTTGCAAGTGTTTTCGCACATGCACAGACGTATCCCTCCAAACCGATTACCTTCATCGCGCCTTACACGCCCGGCGGTACTGCAGATCTGCTCGCGAGAGTCATCGGCAAAGCTCTGAGCGACCGCTGGGGTCAACCTGTAATCATCGATAACCGGGTTGGTGCCAGCGGGATGATCGGTACTAAGATGCTGGCGGCCGCACCGGCGGACGGCTACACGATCGGTCTCGCGGTTTTTGGTACACACGCAGCAAATGTTGGTCTGTACCCGAGGCTTCCGTATGATCCGATCAAGGACTTCACACCAATTTCACTTGCGGTCTCGGCGCCGATGATACTCCTCGCCCATCCGTCGATTAAAGTTGGTACTGTTAATGAGCTAATTGCGCGCGCAAAGGCTGAGCCGGGGCTCACCTACGCCAGCGGCGGAGCCGGCTCCTCGCCCCACATTGGAATGGAGATGTTTGCGAGGGATGTTGGCATCAAGCTCAACCATGTTCCCTACAAAGGCTCCGGTGGCGCGTATGTCGACGTCATCAGCGGTCGCGTGCCACTCATTTTCGACGTAGTGCCGACTGCGTTGCCTCACATCAAGAGCGGCAAGGTTGTACCGGTGGCAGTGGGATCGCCGACACGCTTGCCTTTTCTTCCAGGCATCCCGACGGTCGCCGAATCAGGAGTGCCTGGATTTGAATTCAGCGGCTGGTTCGGCATTGCAGGGCCCGCGAATCTACCAAACGAAATTTTGTCCAAATTGCATGCAGGAATCACTGAGGCGCTCCGAAGCGAAGAAGTTAAGGCCAAGCTGATTGATGCCGGATTGGTAGTCGTCGCAAGTACGCCGGATCAGTTCTCCAGCCATATAAAGTCTGAGATACGCAGGTTGAGCAAGGTGATCAAAGACGCAAACATTAGCGTGGAATAAGGAATCGACGCCTAGAGCGACAGTAAATTGACGCCCTGAGCGTTTCCAACATTCCCTAGACCTCCGACGCCTTTCCTATTCCATGTTTCCACTGATTCGAGGAGAGAAAAATAATGAACGCCAAATTCTTTCGTCCATTCGCCCCAACGACGCTGCCCTCGACGCTTAATCGCCGCCACCTCTTGGCGGGTAGCGCCACCGCCTTGGCCGGCTTCCGGCTGTCGACCTGGAGTACTGACGCGGCAGCACAGGCGAGGCCACTGCCTGATTACGTTTCCTGGAAAGATGCACACAGCACGATAGTGCACAGTGCCACAACCATAGAGACCAAGCGCAACGCCTTCGGCAGCAGCGTCATCACGCCGACCGAGCAACTTTATGTTCGCAACAACCTGCCGACTCCTGCGGCGTCAATAGTGACCGACCGCGATGCTTGGGAGATCAGTATCGAGGGTGTCGGTATGCCGCGCAAGCTGACCTTGCGTGAACTCAAAACGCTGGGGCTTGAAACGGTGGCCATGGTTCTTCAATGCTCCGGCAATGGCCGCGGATTCTTTCCCAGCAAACCGAGTGGAACGCCTTGGACAGTTGGCGCGGCCGGTTGCGTGGTCTGGAGTGGGGTACCGGTGCGCGCTGTGGCCGAGGCGCTGGGAGGCATGGAGGGCGGTATGCGCTTCATCACAGGAACCGGCGGCGAAAAGTTGCCCGATGGACTGGATCCAAAAAGCGTCATCGTCGAGCGCTCGGTTCCTGCCTCGGCTATGGCTGATGCCTTGCTAGCCTGGGAGATGAATGGGGCGGCGATTCCGCTCGCGCATGGGGGACCACTGCGCCTGATCGTGCCCGGCTATACCGGCGTCAACAACATCAAGTACATCAAGCGGCTGGCGTTCACGGCCCAGGAAAGCGACGCAAAAATCATGTCGCACGGTTATCGGATCTCGCCGCCCGGCGGCAAGGGTGATCCGATGCAGCCATCGGTGCAGGAAATGACGGTGAAATCCTGGATCAACTCGCCTGGCCCTGACAGCGCGCTGACTGAAAAGGGGCGGGTGCAGATCAGCGGGGTGGCCTTTGGGGGCATGCATGCGGTCAAACGCGTCGAGGTCTCCATCGATGGCGGCAAGACCTGGGTCGATGCGCGCTTTGTGGGTCCCGATCTGGGCAAGTACGCATGGCGTCAGTTCGTGCTGGAAACCCGTTTGCCTGTCGGCCAGCATGTACTGGCCTGTCGGGCTACGGACGTCATGGGCAATCTCCAGCCGCAGCAGCGCCTGGAGAATGCCGCCGGCTACAACAACACCAGTTGGGCCGACCACGCGGTGGCGGTGAACGTAGCCTAAGGTGCTCGCAGTTGTCCCTTCCAAGCAATCGAATCGAGCACCCCATGAAGTTGAATTCCCCGCCAGTCGCCACGTCCCGTTACGCCCTGGCTCCGCTCTTTTATCTGGGCGTTCTCATCTCGTTGCCGGCGATCGCTGCGGATGAGGCTTCCTCGTTCGCATTGGGGAAAAAACTTTTCACGCAATCCTCGGCACCCGCCTGCGTTCTTTGTCATACCTTGAAGGACGCGGGAGCCAGTGGGGCTGTAGGCCCCGTCCTCGACGAACTCAAACCAGACGCCCAGCGCGTGGCCAAAGCGCTGCGCAACGGGATTGGGCAGATGCCGTCCTATGGGGCCAGCTTGAGTGAGGCGCAAATCCTTGCACTGGCGCACTACGTGTCAAAGGCCAGCGGCACGGCGAACTGAGCGCAGACTTCCTTTAGGGACAGTGTTCAAAACTCCGTGCAGTCCCCGATGGTTTGAAGGTCCGAGCCGAGGAACAATGCCAGTGATTTGGGGTGATCAGGGATGTTCGGAACTGCCGGTTTGCATTCCAATAGGTTGCAGTTCCTGGGAGATTCCTGATGTTTGCCGACGCTGCCACTGAAATTACCGTATGGACCGCTGTCACTTGTTGGGCGAGCAGGGGGACAGGCTGCACGCGGTGCTGTGTGCCGCTGGCTACAACACCGCTGACTGCTGCGCATGATTGCCTGGAAGGGCGTGCCCTTCTTGCAGCGGCTTTGTTTGCGCCTGTGCCAGTTCGGCGGCTATACCGCCGAACTGGCCCGCGCTGCTGCGCGAGCTGGCTTTCTTCGCCCTCAAGGGACTCCCCAGCCGAATGGGCACAGCCTGAAAACGAATAAATCAGAGGGGGGCTGGACCCGAGGCATCACGGGTGGCTACGCCATCCCATTTTGGCTCGCCGCCGCATCCGCAGTGGCAGGCACGGCAATCCTGCTGGGTTGGCGTCGACGTTTGCAGGAAAGCCCGCGCTGACGGCCGTAGTGGCGCGGGGCGGACTCGCCCGTTTTATTTCGCCGTCGGCATCACGAACTCGGCTCCCTTAGGCGTGCTCTCTGGCCAGCGCTGCATGATGGACTTCTGCTTGGTGTAGAAGCGCACGCCTTCCTCGCCAAAGGCATGCATGTCGCCGAACAGGCTCTTCTTCCAGCCGCCGAAACCATGCCAGGCCATCGGCACCGGGATCGGCACGTTGATGCCGACCATGCCGACCTGGATGCGTCGGCCGAACTCGCGCGCCACGTTGCCGTCGCGCGTGAAGCAAGAGACGCCGTTGCCGAACTCGTGCGCATTGATGAGGTCGACCGCTTCCTTCAGGTCGTGCACGCGCACGCAGCTGAGCACCGGGCCGAAGATCTCTTCCTTGTAAATGCGCATCTCGGGGGTGACGTGGTCGAACAGCGTGCCGCCCATCCAGAAGCCGCCGTCGCAGCCCGCGCCCGCGGTCTTCGCGTCGAACTTGCGGCCGTCGGCCAGCAGCGTCGCGCCTTCCTTCTCGCCCAGCGCGATGTAGCCGGTGATGCGCTCGTGCGCCACCTTGGTGACGATCGGGCCCATCTCGGCCGCGAGGTGCTCGCCGTCCAGCACCTTGAGCGTCTTGGTGCGCTCGATCAGCTTAGGCAACAGGCGCTCGGCCACATCGCCTACCAGCACCGCGACGCTGATCGCCATGCAGCGCTCGCCGGCCGAGCCATAGCCCGCGCCGATCAGTGCATCGACCGCCTGGTCAATGTCGGCATCGGGCATGACGACCATGTGGTTCTTCGCGCCGCCCAGCGCCTGCACGCGCTTGCCGTGGCGGGCGCCGGTTTCGTAGATGTAGTTCGCGATCGGCGTGGAGCCGACGAAGCTGATGGCCTTGACGTCGGGGTGTTCGAGCAGCGCATCGACCGCGACCTTGTCGCCCTGCACCACGTTGAACACGCCGTCGGGCAGGCCGGCTTCCTTGAACAGCTCGGCGATGCGCAGCGAGGCGCTCGGGTCGGTCGGGCTGGGCTTGAGCACGAAGGTGTTGCCCGCGGCGATGGCCACCGGGAACATCCACATCGGAACCATCATCGGGAAGTTGAAGGGCGTGATGCCCGCCACCACGCCCAGCGGCTGGCGCAGCGTCCAGTTGTCGATGCCGGTGGAGACCTGGTCGGTGAAGTCGCCTTTGAGCAGCTGCGGCATGCCGCAGGCGAACTCGACGATGTCGATGCCGCGGCTCACTTCGCCCTGCGCATCGGTGAATACCTTGCCGTGCTCGGCTGTGATCAGGTGGGCCAGTTCGTCCTTGTGCTTGTTCAGCAGCTCGAGGAACTTGAACATCACACGCGAGCGTCGGATCGGCGGCGTGTCGGCCCAGGCCGGGAATGCGGCCTGCGCAGCGGCGACGGCGGCGCCCACTTCGGCGGCACTCGCGAGGCCCGCCGCGCCGGTCACCGTGCCGGTTGCCGGATTGGTCACGTCCTGCGTGCGGCCGGAGGTGTTGGCGACCATGCGGCCATTGATGAAGTGATCGATCGGTGTCTTGGTGACTTGCATTGAGATGTCTCGGTGGAGGGTTGAAGAGCGGGCGATTGGGCGCAGTTTAGGTAGCAGAATGTCGTGTGCCTAGACACGAGTTGTGAATTGATCGTTCAATATAATGAACAATGAAGCCATGAAAACAAAAAAAATCGAAGCGCTCTGGATCCATCTGCACTGACTTACCGTGCTGGCGCAGCAGAGCAGCTTCACCGCGGCCGCGCAGCGCCTGGGCGTGAGCAAGGCGGCCATGAGCCAGCGCATCGCCGAACTGGGGCGCGCGGCCGGCGTGCCGCTGGTGCAGCGCACGACGCGCAGCGTGCGGCTCACCGCCGGGTAGCGCCTGGTCGACGACATGCGCGATCCGTTCGAGCGGATCGCCCATAGCTTCGAGGGCGTGCGCGAACTCGCTGGCGTGCCGACAGGTTTGCTGCGCGTGACGGCGCCAGTCGCGTTCGCCCGCTCGCAGCTGGTGCCGCGGGTCGCCGATTTCCTGCGGGCGAACCCCGAAGTGGGCCTCGAACTCGATCTTTCAGACCGTCTCAGTTCACTGGCAATGGAAGGGTTCGACCCGGCTATCCGGCATACGGCAACACCACCCGATACACACGTGGCCTGGACCCTGTGCACCACGCGTTCGGTTCTCGTTGCCAGCCGGGCGTACCTGCGCCGTCGCGGCACTCCTGCCAGGCCAGAAGACCTGACAGTGCACGATTGCCTGTACTACGCGCGCACCCACGTCACGCCAGCATGGCACTTTCACGAAAAGCGAAATCCTGGGGCTTTTCGACGCACGACTGTTCCAGTGTTGGCGCCATGGAATATTGACCAGGGGCGCTGAAGCGTTCGGACTGCGCGGCGAACTTCATGCGCTTGAGCAAGGCGTTCTCGTGCGTGAGCTTGTCGATCAGGGCCTGCTTGAAGACGACCTCCTGGCCCTGACGCGCGATCACATCGTCCCGCTCGGCGAGCTCAACCATCAATGACAGCAAAGCCGCGCGCATCTGCTGCGGCTCCAGGGTGTCAAGGTGGTCTGCGGTGATCGCGGGAGATGATGATGCGGCGAACATCACACTCGAGCATCGGTGCAAGCTCTGATTGCTTGCCCAACTACCGGAGCTCTCAAAGCACCGTTGGTCAAGGCCTCAAGAGCGAGGACGTCGTGCGTGTGGCCGCGGCAATTTTGTAGGAGCGCGGGCTTCCGCGCACGATCAACTCTGACAATGGCAGAGAGTGCAACCCCAAGGTATTGGGCGACTGGGCCACTTGGCGGCACGTCGAACTCGCCTTGAGTCGCCAGTGTAAGCCGACCGACAACGCCACCGTGGAAACGCCACCGTGGAAAGCCTCACGGGATGGCTGCGCGATAAGTCCTTCAATACGACCTGGTTCGTTTCGCTCGACGATGCCCGGGGCACGATCGAAGCATTGCTGCAGTACTACGTTGCCCCCACTGCGCGCTAGCCTGGGCTAGCATTCGCCGAATGCGCCCGCCGTTGCACCCATCTGGGTGCAACGGCGACCTCAATGGCGCCGGAAAATTCAACTTCCGAGCGTTACTGAATCGGCGACAGAGTCAGCCTCCCCTCCACCGGCAAGCACATTTCGCTATGCAATTCATGTATTGGAAGTCACGCGCCGCTGGCGCCCTCGCTTGGTGCATTTCGTTGGAGGTGATGGAGCAGCCGCTGCGCCGCCGGAGCTAGGTCTGCCTTGTTCCGAAAGCAGATCAAATACTTTCGCCGGGCCCAGGGCTCATTTAGTCTGATCTGCTTCAATCCGAGCGCCGCCCCGGTTAACTCGGCCACAGAACTAGGCATGATGCCGATCGCGAGCCCGCTAGCAATCACGCGAAGCGCGGCTTCGTAGCTGTGGACTACTATCTTCTGGTCCAAGTGCAGTCCGGCTTGCGCAGCAAGTCGATCAATCAGCCCTTGCAGCGTGCCATACAAGGGCTGACCCCCGACGACTGGGAAGGCCAGAAGATCAGTGAGTTTCACTTCACTCCGAGATGCAAGCTGATGCGTCTGTGGCACCAGAAGGCATACCTCCTCGGAATAGTAAGGAAGCGTCTGTAGGTCGACCTTCGATGTGGCATCCCAGCACACGCCTAGCGACGCGGCACCGAGTCGAACCCCCTCAATCACACCGGGACTATTGCACTCTTCCATTTCGACGTGAACGTTCTTGTTGCCAGGACTCTTCAGGAAGGTTGAGATGTCGCTGACGAGCGGGCCAACAATAGGTGAGCCAGAGGCGAGTATGCGCACATAGCCACCCCCTCCTGCCGCATAGGCCTGCATGTCTTGATCCATCCGGTCGACGCCGTTCAGGACTGCGCGTGCATGTTCGAGCAAGGCTAGTCCCGCATCAGTTGGTGCCATGCCGTGGGCTTTCCGCGCGAATAGCGGTACGCCGACCCTTGCCTCGAGTTGCGACATGCGTTTGCTGACTGCGGACGTGACGATATGCGCTCGCTGAGCGGCTTTGACCATGCTGCCGGTCTCGCATGCAGATACGAACAGCTCCAAGCTGGTGAGGTCGAACGAGCGCATAAAGTTTCCAGATGGGAAATTAGATGTGAATAAATAACGCTTGGATGTCGAACCGTCAAATTCTATCCTTGCGTCCATGAACACAGAGCCTTCAAACACATTCGATCAAGCGGCCTATCGGCGCTGTCTCGGTCAGTTTCCAACGGGCGTCGCAATCGTCACCGCATATGTCGACGGGCAAACGATCGGTATGACGTCGAATTCGTTCGCGTCGGTTTCACTCGATCCGCCGCTTGTACTGTGGTCCATCAAGCGCACGAGCAAAAGCTTTCCCGCGTTCATGGCATGCACACATTTCGCAATCAACGTTCTCGCGGTCGAGCAGATGGATCTTTCGCAGCGATTCGCCATGTCCGGCCCGAGTAAGTTTGACGGGGTCGCCTGGACCGGTGGCGCGGGTGGCGCCCCTGTCCTTGATGGTGCAAGTGCTGTGTTCGAGTGCAAGCGCGAACGCGACGAAGATGGTGGGGATCATGTGATCATGATTGGTCGGGTAGAACGCTTCATAAGGGCGCCAGCGCGCGAACCCCTTGTGTTTGGAGAAGGCCGTTACGCAGTTCTGATGGATCACGGCGTGTCGTTTGGTCCTCCCGGTGTCAGCCATAGGCTGTCGCCCGTGCGTTGGCCCTCTCCTGATCAGGAGTCCTTATCCGGACAAGGGGAGTCCTTGTTTTCCCTGATCGCGCGCAATTGGTGGTTTGCTAGCGATTCCCTGAACGAAGCTCGACGAGGTTTCGGGGTCGCACCGCTAGAGGTTCGCTTGTTGCGTGGAATACGGGCGTGGCCGGGGCTAAAAATCACCGAGCTATTACCGAAACTTTTCGTTGGCGGCGCTGTTGGACAGGCGCTAGCGTCGAACTTGATCGAGTCGCGTTTCGTCGAAGTCGATGCAGAAAGTCGCTTGAACTTGACGTCAGCCGGGGAGGAACGCCTCTCGGCGCTCTCACAGCTTGCGCGTGAGGTGGAAGAACGCGTGCTGAGAGAAAAAGAGATCCGCATGCAAGACATCGAGACCGTGCGACGCGTGCTTACGCTTCTCGCACCGAATATCGATGAAATTCAACGGCAAGATCAACTAGAAAGGAAAACTCAATGAGAAAAGACAAGATTCGGCTTGGTGCCTTTTTGCTCCAGGCGGGCCACCATGTAGCCGCATGGCGCCATCCCTCAGCCAATCCGCGAGCTGGCCTTACCCTGCAATCGTCGATTCAAATGGCCCAGGCGCTGGAACGCGCGAAATTCGACCTGATCTTTTTCGCCGATGGCGTTTCGCTTCGCGATCCAGGTGTGTCCGAAATTGCGTACACGAGTCGCGCGACCCACTTCGAAGCCATTACTCACGCGGCCGCACTGTCGGCGGTGACAAGTCGCATCGGATTTATTTCCACTGCATCGACTACGTTCCACGCACCCTACAACGTTGCAAGGCAGTTCGGGTCAATCGATCATCTCAACGGAGGGCGCACCGGTTGGAATGTTGTCACGTCCAGCTCTGACCTTGAGGCCGCCAACTACGGCATGGAAAAGATGCCTCAGCATGACGATCGCTATGCCGTCGCCGAGGAGTACGTTGACGTGGTGCTGGGGCTTTGGAACACGTGGGACCTCGATGCTCTACGCGTGGATCCAGTTAGCGGCATTTTCTTTGATTCATCGCGCGTAAGGCTGTTGAATCACAAGGGTGATCACTTCAGCGTCCGCGGTCCACTGAATATGGCGCGCTCGCCTCAAGGTCATCCGCTGTTAGTTCAGGCCGGCTCATCCCCTGCAGGGCGAAACCTCGGCGCGCGCACGTCAGAGATCATCTTCACGGCCACGCCAACACTGAAGGAAGCACAGGAGTTCTATGGCGATGTAAAGGAGCGAGCGCAAGGCTTCGGTCGTGCCGCCGACGACGTGAAGGTCATGCCCGGTTTTTCGCCTATCGTAGCCCGCACAGAATCCGAGGCGCGTGCGAAGTATGAAGAACTTCAACAGCTAATCCACCCGGTGGCAGGGATGTTTCTTTTGGCTCACGTTCTTGGCACCGACGACATCATGAAATACGACGTTGATGGCCCCATCCCTGAGCTGCCAACAACGAATGAAATGCAGTCGCGCCAAAAACTCGCCCTCGACATGGCGCGCCGCGACGGCCTAACGATCCGCCAACTCTACATGCGCGTCGCAGGCGCGCGCGGCCACACACAGGTGATCGGAACGCCGGCGCAGATCGTCGACGAAATGGAGGAGCGATTCATGGGTCGAGGCGCCGATGGCTTCAACATCATGCCCGCTACGCTACCGGGCGGGGTCGATGATTTCATTGAGCTTGTCGTCCCAGAGCTTCGACGTCGCAATCTGTTCCGCACCGAATACGAAGGAAGCACCTTGCGAGCCAACCTGGGCACGCGACCCCCCGCAATCTCAATGACGGGTCGTCCGTTCTCACCAGACTTGACTCAAGGCGTGAACGAAGTGCCTACACGATCACTCAACAACGCACCCTGATCACGCCCATGCCATGCAGGTTCACGAAGGCTGTTGGGTTGATTTATTGAAGATTCCGTACTCAGGGCGGGGTGTAGTTTTTTAAAGGGAGGGATGGCGGTGAACCTTGTACATGTCGGTCAGCTCTCTTTGTCCTCGATCTCACCGCGTCGGCAGACCCGCCGTATTTCCGAGACGGACAATGAAGGTCCGGTTTACAAGAGGCGCGACCCCCACTCCGGGGCCGGCGTGCTCTCGTCAGCCCAGGGATGGGCTTCGTTCGCCCTTCAGGCAATCGTGACATAGGAAATCCATGACAAAAATCAAAAAAATTCCTCCATTCGCCATTCCAGCCATCGTGGTGCCACGGGGCCAGCGAATCGCATTTGTGCAGGCGCAGTGGCATTCTGAAATCGTGCATCAAGCGCGTGACGCTTTCCTAATTGAGATGCAGAACCTCGGAGTGTCGAACGAAAAAATTGATGTGTTCGAGGTACCCGGCGCGTTCGAAATCCCGCTTTACGCCAAGCGCCTTGCCGTCTCTGGCGGCTATGCAGCAATAGTCGGTTGTGCGCTAGTCGTGGACGGAGGCATCTACCGCCACGAATTTGTCGCAGGCACGGTCGTCGACTCGCTAATGACTGTGCAGTTGGAGACTGGAGTCCCGGTTCTGTCGGCGGTGCTAACGCCGCACCACTTCCACCAGCACGTCGAGCATCGCAACTACTTCCACCGGCACTTCGCGGTCAAGGGCGCCGAGGCGGCGAAAGCCTGCTTGAAAACCATCGAAGGTCACCGCCATCTCGATGCATTGATCGCCGGTTAAGGCTGCATCGGGAGTTTGTTCGTCAGTTTTTGCTGCCAAGCGCGGCATGAAAGGCCTCTATGGATAGAGAACGATATGACACGGGACTCAGAATCCGGCGCGAAGTGATGGGCTCTGAACGTATCGACAACGTGGATAAGGCTGCGGACGACTTCACACGTCCCATCCATACCCTGATCACGGAGTATTGCTGGGGGGAAATTTGGAGCCAGCCGCATATTGACCGAAAGACTCGCAGCTTAATGACTCTGGCGATGTTGGCAGCCATGAATCGCTCAAACGAACTGAAGCTACATATCAACGGTGCGATCAACAACGGCGTTTCGAAAGAGGAAATACGCGAGTGCTTCTTGCAGGTTGCGATCTATGCAGGTGTGCCCGCAGGCTTAGAAGCCACCAATATCGCCAACGCAATCATCAAAGAAAGGGTCTGACATGAAGATTACGGAATCACGGAAGATTGGGAAGATCGCCAAGTCGATGACGTACACAGCGCACCACGTATCCAGCCTGTTCGTGCTGGCGCTCTGCATGACGTTAAGCACGAGTTCTTCGGCGCAGGAATATCCCGCGAAGCCGATCAAGGTCATAGTCCCATTCTCGGCTGGTGGGTCGGTCGATCTCGTTGCTCGCGTCATTAGCCACAAGATGTCGAGTGCGATGGGGCAGCAACTCGTGATCGAAAATCGCCCGGGGGCGGCCGGCAACATCGGCGCTACCTTAGTCGCGAAGGCACCAGCGGACGGCTACACGTTGCTTGTTACTAGCAATGCCTATGCGGTCAACCCGGAGCTATACGAGAAAATGCCGTTTGAGGCCAAGGACCTTTTTCCGGTTGGAATGATGGCCGCGGCCCCCAACATTCTAGTCGTGCGTCCTTCGTTTCCTGCAAAGACATTGCCTGAGATCATTGCTCTCGCCAAGATGCAGCCTGTAATGTATGCGAGTGCAGGAACCGGGACCACAACCCACCTTGCCGCAGAATTGCTTGCATCAGTTGCGGGGATTAGTTTGACTCAGGTGAACTACAAGGGCGGAAGTGGTGCCATAAATGACCTTTTGGCAGGCCAGGTGGATCTCATGTTTTCGGGGATCCTGACAGCAATGCCGTTCTTAAAGGGAGATCAGCTCAGGCCAGTAGCCGTCACCAGTCTCGTGCGATCGAAGGCGGTTCCGGACGTTCCTACAGTCGCAGAGCTGGGCTATCCCGGTTACGAGACGATGAACTGGTATGTGTTGATGGCGCCAACTGGTACTCCCGTCCCAATCATCGAAAAGCTGAACCGACAACTAAACCTCGCGCTCAAGGATGTGGACGTGTCCGCGTTGCTGAAGCGCGAGGGCGCCGAGCCGATGCCTGGGGCGTCCGCGGAAGCGCAGTCATTCATCAGTAAGGAGGCTAGGAAATGGCGGAAGACGCTCGAAGCAACTGGCATTCGACGGAGCATACGATGATGTTTGCTGCGCGTAACGGCGTGCGCCTGCACTTCGATTCGCAGGGTGCGGGCGTCCCACTTGTCTTTTTGCACGAATTTGCCGGAGATGCGCGTTCCTGGGAGCCGCACGTTCGAACGTTCTCCGCGACTATGCGGTGCATCACCTTCAACGCAAGAGGGTATCCACCGTCGAGCGTGCCGAGCGACGATTCCTCATACAGCGTGCAAGCTGCGGTGGACGACATTGGCACCATATTGGATGCCACGGACACCCAGCGAGCCTTCCTCGTCGGCGCAAGCATGGGCGGCTACAGTGCATTGCAATACGCGATCCAGAATCCGGATCGCGTTATGGGATTGCTCATCTTTGGGGTGGGCGGAGGGTCACGGCCGTCTATCCACGAGGCGCATCGGCAGCGATCCCTCGCGAATGCCAACCGGTTCCTGACCCAGGACATCGAGGCTGCGGGGCGTGACTATGCCAATGGAGGATCGCGCCGCTTACTGAAGCGTAAAAATCCAGCGGGCTTCCTCAAGTTCGAGCAGCGCTGCATGGAGCTTTCTTCCACAGGCGCGGGCCTGACTATGCGAAACATCCAGGGAAACAGGCAGTCACTAGAGACCATGGAAAAGGAACTCTCGAACTTGACTGTGCCTGTTTTGATCATGGTCGGTGATGAGGACGATGGATGCCTCGAAACGGATATTTTCCTCAAACGCACACTTCCTGCAGCTGGACTTTGCGTCGTGCCGCTAACCGGCCACGCAATCGCGCAAGAAGAGCCGGAGTTCTTCGACGCTACCTTGAAACACTTCATCGAAACGGTTCAACAGGGAAACTGGTCTAAGAGCGGCTAACAAAACAATATCATCGCCCGACGTGAAGTAGTCGGCCCTTCATGGGCGTCTCCCGGAAAGCAAGCTTCGACGGCGTGAAGGTTCAAAGGGTTTGCAGTCTTAAATTCGGCCTGTTCGTGATGGCTGATTGCCAGCGGGCCTGGATGGCATTCGCGGATATGGTTCCTACCTGATTTGCGAGCTATCAGCTCTGGACGACTATCGGAATGACTCTACCCCGGTTTAACCTGTTGGCCCATCACATCGCTTCTTGCATGCTCTCCTTCAAAACGATTCCTGTGCGTTTAGGTTGTTTAATGTTTCGCTGGTAGCTTCATGCGAGGGCTGCTTCCGTGGCATTCCATCTGGCTTGGTCAAAGGCCTTGCCTTTGACCAAGCTGTGACCTTGCCTCCGAAAAACGTACCCCTTTCTGAGTGTTTCAATTCAGGCAAGGAGAATGGAAATGACGAAGATGACGAGAGCGCGCTACACGCTGGAGTTCAAGCGGGAAGCGGTGCGGTTGGTCGAGGGTGGCCAGAGTATTGCGGCGGCGGCGCGCACATTGGGCGTGGTCGAGCAGACCTTGTTCAACTGGGTCAAGGCGCAGCACGAAGGCAAGCTCACAGGTGCTGAGAGCAGTCCCATCAGCGCCGAGCAGATGGAGATCAGCCGACTGCGCGCGGAGCTGGCCCGGGTGACGATGGAGCGCGACATTCTGGAAAACCTCCCACGCGGCTTGCCACGCCCCATATGGTTATAGATAAGGCCTGACGTCTCCCCTGAATTCCGGATTTTTCAAAATTAGAGGTACGGTTGCTTTCCGGCATGCCCGAAGGGGTGCAAGGAGAAGCAATGAAAAGATCGAGATTTTCCGAGGAGCAGATCGCGTACGCGCTGCGGTTGGTTGCTCTGGTACAACCGCGCTCGGCTGCATTCGATGCTGGCCTACGTCAGCCCGATGCAGTTCGAGCAGGATTGGCTTGCGAATCAACCACGGCAAGCCAACTCATGAGTTCAGCTATGGGGTACGGATTCCAGGGGCAAGGTGAGTTCTCTCGCCTTCGTGGGCGCGGGCCTCACTGAGACGGCCTTAAGGGCGTCGATCAGAAAGCGGGACAGATGCGCGCGCGGATTGTTTCGCGGCACCAGGACACCCAGTCGGCGCGTCAGCGGTGGGTTGCCAAACGGAACGGCGCGGATGGATGGGGGAAACTCACCGTCAACCGCTCTCGAGGGGATGATCGAAGAACCGAGGCCGTGGGCGACCATCGCCACCACACCTTCCAGGGTATCGATCTCCATGACCGACCGCACTGCGATGTTGCGGCGGACGAGCTCCTGCTGAATCAGGCTGCCCACGCGTGCGGATCGGTTGAACCGGATATAGGGCGTCTGCTCAAGCACCTGTTGATCGGTGCCGGCGTCGGTGCTCTGGTGGGTGATCACCATCAGCGATTCATCGATGAAAGGGAAGAACTCCAGGTCTTCGCGCGGCGTGCCGGGTTCCGTGACGATGGCCGCGTCCAGCTGGCGGTGAAACACCGCTTGCTCGAGCTCGTGGCTCAGGCCTGTGGTCAGGTGGATGTCCACCCGGTGTCCCATCTGCTGCATGTGCTTCAGAGCCAGCGGGAGGACACCGGAGACACAGGTATGCACCGCGCCCAGCTTCAGCAAACCACCCGACGCGTCTCGCTTGAGCGATTCGCTCATGCTCTCCCAATGGGCGATCAGCTCTCGGGCGCGGTGCGTGAGCACCAGGCCAGAGTCTGTCAGCACCGGCGGGCGCCGGCTGCGGTCGAACAGCGAGGTGCCGAGTTCTTCTTCCAGCCCGCGCATCTGCATGCTGACCGCGGGCAGCGACAGGCCCAGCGCCGCCGCAGCCTCGGCAAAGCTGCCACGGTCGGCGATGGTGATGAGGGTGTAGAGGGTCTTGACGTCCATGGCGGTCTGCGTGTGTTTGTTTCAGCAGCCGTGAGCGTATCGTCTTTGCCTTTGGATCACGCAGAGCGGTCAGATGCCCAGCAACTTCCGGGCGTTCCCGCCCATCACCTTGGCCAGGTTCTCGGGTTTGATCGGCAGGGTCTCGAACCAGTCCTTGTAGTCCTTGACGGGGCAGAACGGGAAGGAGCTGGCGTAGAGCATGCGGTCCGATAGAAAGGTGTCGGCCGCGCTGACGTACTGTTCCCAACCCGGCATGCGCGAGAAGTACATGTCGGGTGACAGGTACATGTTCGAGCGGCGAAACGCGATGTGCAGGATCTCGGTGACCCAGGGCCAGCCGCCATGGGCGACCACCACCTTGAGGTTCGGGAAGTCGGCCAGCACACGGTCTGTACGGATGGGATCCGAGTAGCTCAAGTCCGGGCCCGCCGTGCCGCCCACCATCATGATCACCGGGACCTTGCGGTCTTCGCAGTGGGCGTAGATCGGGTACAGGCGCCGGTCGTCCGCATACATGGGGATGGGATAGGAGCCCGGCTCGATGTTGATCAGCTTGAAGCCCGCCGCCAGCGCGTTGTCGATCGTCTGGCATGCGCCGACCCTCGACGTGGGATCGATGGACGCCGCGCCAATGAATCGATTCGGGTGCTCCTGAACGATCCGCTGCACGTCCTCGTTCGGCACGCTGCCCAAGGTACCGGCCAGACGACCCACGACGACCCCGCAGTCGACCTTGGCCTGGTCCATCTCCTGGAGCAGCAGGTCCATGGACTGCTTCTGCGCCGCGATGGAAGGTGTGAAGCCGACGGTCCGGGTGAATCCGTCGCGGCGTTCCCCTGCTGCGTACATCAGGGTGTCGCGGAACCCGCCGACGGGTGGGCGGATGCGAAAGTCAATGATCATGGGAGGGTCCTGAAGTGGGCTTGCTGAGAGTGCGTGTGCGTGGAGGGGATGCGTGGGCGGTCTACATCACCTCGTGGCGGCGGTCATCTGTCTCGCCGTATCGATGCAGCGCGGGCGGCTTGAGGCCGGCATACAGCTTCTCGATCCCGGCGTTGATCACCTCGCCGTGTTGCGCGAACAGCGAGTTGCCCTGCAGATCGCTTTCGACAATGAACGGCCCGAATTTCTCGACGTCGAACACCCACATCGCTTGCGCGATGCCCAGCTCGTCGAGCCAGAACACGTCGCGCACGCGCTTGATGCCGCGCCCCAGCAAGGCACCCGTGCCATACCCCACGGTGGTGAGGTAGATGGCACCGCTGGGCGCCAGGATCTTCTTGTAGTCTTCCGCCGGCATGCCGCCCTTGCCGATCAGGATCCGTGCACCCGTGCGCTCGAGCCAGCCCGGAATCCACTTCGAGAAGCGAAAGCTGGCGGTGGCAGTCACCGCGCCGACGTTGTAGCCGCCCTCGTCGTTGGGCGCCGCCGCTGGCGAGCAATGGAAGTTGACGTTGCTGATGGATCGCAGATCCAGCGGCAGGGGCACGCCGTTCTCGAGCACCTTCTTGTAGACACCTTCACGCGCCGTGTAGACCACGCCGGTGAGGTAGACCGCGGAACCTAGCTCGAGCTTGGAGATGTCTTCCGTCGTCGCGGGCAGGTTGAGATGAAATACCTTGATTTCATCGGATTCGTTGTTGTCTACCATTCGACTGTCTCCCGACGCATGTAAGGGGTGAACCACAGAGGATCCGTGCGGTATTCGATCTCGCCGTTCGGATGGATGCGCGCCGTGGCGCGGCGTGACGAGAGGCAGAACGTGTGGATGCTGATCGGCATGCCGCCCGTGTGCGTGTAGCCGACCTCGATGTGGCAGTCGACCACCATGGAGGAGCCGACGAAGCCCATGGCGCCCATGCCGATCGAGTTGCCCAGCTGCTTGAGCTCCAGCTCCAATGCGGCGATCTTCGGATCGGGGTTTCGGTCGCCGACCACGCGCAGGCAGGCGGCTTGTTTGCCGAGCTGCATGCAGGTGTCTTTGGACCCGCCGAGACCGATGCCGACGATCGCGGGCTGGCAGGCCAGGCCGCGTTTGCCGAACGCGATCAATGTGTCGAGCACGAATCGCTTGATGCCGTCGATGCCATCGCCTGGAAACAGCATGCGGTAATCGGTGCCGAACAGGCCACCCTTGTGAACGGTGGTGATGTCGATCCAGTTGGCGTCGGGCTCGAACGAATACTCGATCTCGGGCGCGTTGATGCCGACGTTGTTGTTGTGGTCCGTGCGCCAGAGGGGATGCACCCGGTTCGGACGCAAAGGCACCAGCTGCGTCGCATCGGACGTGGCCTTGCGCAGCGCATGTTCGACCGCGACGAATCCCGATTCCACCGAGGCTTCGTTGCCGACCTTGACGTAGTACCGCGGCAGGCCGGTGTCCGCACACATGGGACGTCGGTCTTCGTTGGCCGCCTCCCAGTTGTCCTGCATGGCGTGGATGACGAAGCGCGGCAGTTTGCCGGTCTCCTTCTTCTGCGCTTCCTTGATGCCGTTCTTGTAGTCGACCGGAATCTCGATCGCGGCTCGCCGCATGATCTCCAGGGCGGCTTCGCCGACTTTGTGGATGGGTATCTTCATCGTGGGAATCCTTACGCTGGGGTTTTGGGTGGCTGGCCCGCTTCGTCGGTGATGAGAGAGGTGCCGGGCCGCACGATGTCGAATGACACGGGCACCATCTCCAGGTCAATCTGATCGCCATTCGCGGACACGCGGGTGTAGTAACTGGTCTCGAGATCGCCGGGCTCCGGGAAGTCCTCGCGGAAATGCGCGCCGCGGCTGTTCTCTCGCGCAAGCGCGGAGACCGTGATCACTTTTGACATGTCGACCAGGCTTTCGAGATTGAGCCAGTCGTGCCAGGTGAGGTTGTAGCGCCGGTCGCTGTCGGCGACCCCGATGGCGCGCAGGTCGGTTCGGTGACGGGCCACGGATGTCAGGCCGCGTTCCATCGCCTCGCGCTGGCGCAGCACGCCGACGTCGTCCCACATGGTTCGCGATAGCGCGTCGCGCAGCTCATGGATGGCCCCAGCCGGGCGGGAGAATGGGTACTCGGCGCGTTCTATGCCTTGCTGGATCACGCGGTTGTCCAGGTCTCGCCAGTGCGTCACGCGCGAAGCGTACTCGGCCATCGAATCGCCGGCGATGCCGCCAAACACCGTTGAGTTGGCGACGCCGTTGCCCCCCAGGCGGTTTGCTCCATGCACCCCACCGCAGTCTTCGCCCGCGGCAAACAAGCCGGGTGACGCGGTCGAGCAGTCCACGTTGAATTCGACCCCGCCCATCAGGTAGTGCGCGGTCGGCACCACCTCAACCCGTCCGCCGGCCAGGTCGAAGCCGCAGTCCTTGCAGCGGTTGACCATCCCGGGGAAGGTCTTGGCGACCTTCTCCGGCCCGAGGTGGCTCATCTGGATGTAGACGCCGCCCATGGGGCCCGTGCGGCCCGCGCGCATTTCGGCGTAGATGCCGCGGCTCACCACGTCGCGCGTGGCCCGCTCGCCGCGCGCGTCGTAGTTCGTCATGAAGCGCTCGCCGTCGCCGTTGACGAGATACCCGCCCGCGCCGCGCAATCCTTCTTCGAGCACGGTGCCGGTCATGCGGGTGTCGGGGCCGCCCAGGAGGCCGGTGGGATGGAACTGCACCATCTCCATGTCCCGGAGCTTCAGCCCGTAGCGCATCGCCATGGCGAGACCGTCGCAGGTCTTGTCGCCGGACGGTGTGTGGTACCGGTACATCGTCGGGCCGGCCCCGGTGGCCAACAGCACCGCCTTCGCCTGGACGACGCGGTATTCGCCCGTCCGCATGTCGATGAACAGAACGCCCGCAATGCCCGATCCATCCGCGGCCGGGATCAGTTCGATCGCACGGTGCTCTTCGAGCTCTTCCACGTCCAGGGCGCGCACCTGCTCCATCAAGCGGTTGATGATTTCGATGCCGGTCAAATCCGCTTTGTGAACGGTGCGGTCAAAGCTCTGGCCCGCGAACGCCTTCTGGTGCAGCGTGCCGTCGGGGTTGCGATCGAAGAAGCAACCGATCTCGTTCTCGAGTTCGCGCACCCGTTCCACCGCACCTTCGACCAGGCGCCACGCGAGGTCCTGTCGCGGCAGCCACTTGCCGCCTTCGATGGTGTCCATGAAATGCCGCTCGACCGAGTCGCCTGCCGACAAGGCCACGTTGTAGCCGCCCTGGACCATGCGGGTGCAGCCGCATTTCCCGAGCAGCCCCTTGACCGCGACGCTGACCTTGAGCGCAGGGTTTGCCTTCTTGGCGTGCAATGCCGCGAATAGGCCAGCGCCACCGGTGCCCAGGATCAAGATGTCTGTTTTGTGGTGACTGACGTTCATTGGACGACTCTCGCGACGAATACCAAACCGATGACGAACGAAACGATCCCGCCCCATGTGATCCAGGACAGTCGAGCGTCGCGTGTGGTGCTCCAGGGCAGCAGTTCCATGGCCAGAAGCCGCAGACCGAAGCACATGTGGATGGACAGCAAAATGACCAGGCCCCACTCGCCGAACTTGAAGGCGCCCATCTCGGCCAGCTTCAAGAAGCCATCGAGCCGTTGGGATTGCTCGAGCGCCAATCCGAGGACGTAGAAATGGGCTGGCAGGAAGATGCCCAGCGCGAGCCCGGACAGGCGGTGGCCCAGAAACGCCCAGTAAGCCTTGTGATTTCTCGGCGACTTCATGAGAGCAGCCCTCCGACCGCCACCACCGCCCGCAGGCCCATGAACAGCAGCAACGCGGAGAACACGGCGCTGACGATGCCCGCAGTCGTGCGGGTCAACTTGGCCCATTCGATGAGGATGTTGCGCACGCCGATCGGGACGTGTATGGCGACGCTGACGACGAACAGGGTGTAGAAGGTGATCCAGCCCAAGCTGCCTTGCGTGCGCGACAGGATCTCGCCGGCGGTCAGGCCCCCCTGAACGGCATACACGATCAGACCGACGTGGATCAGGACGAACGGCGCCATGATCATCGCGGTGAGGCGCTGGAGCGCGAACAGTTTCTGCTCCATCTCAGCCTCCCTTGAGGAACAGCGTGAGGGCGTTCTTCTTGAGCCCCGCGATCGAGCCTGTCGGGCTGAGTTCGACCGGGCAGTGGGTCATGCAGCTGCCCTGGCTGTGGCATGAATTGCAGCCGCTTCCGGAGGTGGCTTTTCGCAGCACGTCGGTCGGGTCCGCGTGGCGCTCGTCGTTGAACAAGGTCCAGGCCCGGTTCAACGCCGCCGGCCCGAGGTATTCCTTGTCCCAGGAAACCACGTCACAAGCTGCATAACACACGCCGCAGTTAATGCATTCAATGGCCGCGTCTGCCATCTTGCGCTTGCGGCTTTGCGGCATGACCTGTGCGGGCGGATCATTGCGGGTGGCGGTCCCGACAAAGGTACTGCCCGCCTTCTTCCACTTGCCAAAAAACTCCGCCATGTCGACGACGAGGTCTTTGATGTGCGGCATGTTGCGCAAGGGCTCGATCACGATGACGCCGTCTTCTTCCACACGGCTGACGTGTGTTCTGCAGGTCCAGCGCGGCTTGCCGTTGACCGTCATCGCGCAGGAACCGCAGACGCCCACCCGGCATGCGAAACGGTATGAAAGATTCGGCTCCTGGGTCCTTTGAACCTCGGTGACCACGTCCAGCACCGTCTGGTTTTCCCGCCAGGGCACCGAGTACGTAGCGTAGTCGCCCGACCCCGGACCGCGGTTGATCCGGACCTTGAGCATCCGCTGTTCTGTCTCTGATTTGTTGTCCATCTTCGGGCTCCTTGCATGGCGCAGTTCATCGATGGTGCAAGTTTATAAGTTAACTGAAATGGAAGCAACCAAAAATAAGTTAAGTTGACCTTTTCCCTGGAGTCCGTACCCCATAGCCGAGCTCATGAGTTGGCTTGCCTTGGTTGATTGGCAAGCCAGTTCGGCACTCACCGCCTTGCTGTCAGCGCCGATCAGCTTGCCCTCGCGCTGCTCCTTGGCCACTGCGCCCAGCCGACCGAAGTCGACCTTGGCGTAGATGAGTGAGGTGTCCAACTCGCGATGGCGAAGCACATCGGCGACCTCCTTGAGCGTGCCGCCGGTGTTGAGAAGCCGACTGGCCAGCGTGTGGCGAAGAATGTGCACCCGGGTGTACGGCAACCCGGCGCGACGATACGCTTGGCGCACGGGACGCCTGACGACGTCGGCGGCCACTGGCTCATCTACTGGCGCTACGTGCCGAACGAAGACCCGGCGGCTCGTGGTCTGCGGTCGTTCCGATCGCACGTAGTCAGCAATGGCAGCGCCGGTAAGGTGCGGCAGCACATCGGCGCGTCGCGATTTGCTTTTGCTGATGCGAACCGTGCCCGCTACCCAGTCGATGTCGTCGAGTTGTTGTCTTCCACTGAAAACTGACCCGGGGGGGGCGGATGAAAACTCGGACTACCAGAAGATGTAATGGATGCCTCCCTGCCTACGGGCAGCACAAACGCCGCAGGAGTACAGAGATGAACCGCGTGACCGTTGTGGGAGTTTGGCTTGTCCGCTAGACAAGCTGGATCCTCGACTGGATACGGCATCAAAGTGCCCATAGCGTGATAGACCAAGGTCTTCACAAACACCAGCGAGGAGCCATCATGAATCGTAGTACTGCACAAAGCGCGGGGCAAATCATCGGCCAGATGGGCGGCCTCCAGGTCATTGGGCTGGACATCGCCAAGAATGTGTTCCAGCTTCACACCGTGGATATGAGCACAGGCGAGATCGTCAACGTGCAGCTCAAGCGGGCCAAGGTGTTGACGCACTTCGCCAACCGTGCGCCGTGCCTGATCGGCATAGAAGCCTGCGGCGGAGCGCACCACTGGGCCCGTGAGTTGACGGCGCAGGGTCATGCCGTGCGGCTGATCCATGCCAAGGCCGTGCGCCCGTTCGTGAACGGCAACAAGACCGACGCCACGGACGCACGCGCCATCTGGTTGGCGATCCAGCAGCCGGGCACCAAATTCGTGGGCGTGAAAACGCTGATGCAGCAAGCCACGCTCACCCTGCATCGTCAGCGCGAGATGTTGATGCGGATGAAGATCATGCAGATCAATGCGTTGCGGGGCCTGCTCTATGAGTTTGGAGCCACCTTCGCACGAGGCAAAAAAGCTCTTTTGGGCGAGTTGGAGCTCGCGCTGGAGGCGCTTGCAAACAGCATTCCGCAGTATGTCGTCGACAGCCTGCGCGAGCAGGCACAGCGCATCAAGCAACTGGCGATGGACATTAAGGCCATCGAGGTGCGGCTTGCTGAGGTCCTGCGCATTGACGTGGACATGAAGCGTGTGGCGGCGATACCCGGAGTGGGCCTGCTCTCGGCTACGGCGGCCATCGCCACGATGGGAGAAGCCAAGGCATTCAAGTCGGGGCGCGAATTCTGTGCCTGGCTGGGCCTGGTGCCCAAGCAACGGGGCACAGGTGGCAGGGTGAATCTGCTGGGGATCTCCAAACGGGGCGACACCTACCTGCGCACCTTGCTCATTCACGGTGCGCGTGCGGTACTGAGACATGCGAAAGAGCCCGGCCCATGGCTGGAACAACTTCAATCCAGGAGGCCGACGAACATTGTGATCGTGGCACAGGCGGCCAAGATGGCGCGAACGATCTGGGCCGTCACGGCCCGACAGCAGGACTACCAACGAGGCCACCAGAGTAGCAAGCCGCTTGCGGCTTGAACTGATAGCCAAACATCAATCCAAGAAAGGAGATGTGAGCCTTTGAAGGCGATGAGGCAGCAACGAAGCAGCGTGATGTGAACAGGTCAGACCGGGACGAGCTAAACCTGGATGAACTACCGGACTTCAAAAGCCCGTACTAGGAGATGAGGCGCTCGTCAGCGGATTACATCGGGGCCAGTGGACAAGGGGCAACCCAGCATCCACATCACAGGCCGGATACAAGGTAGCTGACCTTGCCTCGTTTCCGCGTACATCAAGTCATGCAGCCAATCGGGTGTTCTCCCAGGTCACTGGGGGCAGGAAGCCGTTGGCCGAGTGCAGGCGTTGGCGGTTGTACCAACCTTCGATCCAATTGACGATGTCCAGCCTGGCCTGCTCCCGCGTGCCGTAGCGTACCTGATGGATGCGCTCGACCTTCAGCGTTTTGAAGAAGCTCTCCATCGGCGCGTTGTCCCAGGCGTTGGCCTTCCTGCTCATGGACATTGTGATGCCCAGCTCGGCGGCCAGCGCCCGGTAGCGCCAGCCTGCATACTGCGACCCGCGGTCGGTGTGAACGAGCAGTCCCTTGGCCGGTTTGCGCAGCCACCAAGCCGATTTCAAGGCGGTGCACACCAGCGTGGCGTCGATGGTCTCGGACATCGACCAGCCGACGATGCGTCGACCAGCCAGGTCCATCACGGCCGCCAGATACAGCCAACCCTCACCGGTGGGCACGTACGTGATGTCCGCCACCCAAGCCTGGTCGCGCTGCCAGCCATCAAAGCGCCGATCCAGCAGATTCGGTGCCACCGGCAAGCGGTGCGCCGAGTCGGTGGTCACCACGAACGGCCTTCTATACACCGGTCGCAGGCCCTGGCGCCGCAGGCTCTTTCGCACTCGCTCGGCGCTGACGACCTCGCCGTGCTGGCGCAGCTTGTGAACGATTCGAGGGCGGCCATAGCTTTGACGGCTGGCGTCGTGGATGGCGGCCACCTTGGCGTCCAGAGCCTGGTTGGCCAGTGTGCTCGGACTGGGCGGGCGCACGCGCCATTGGCAGTAGCCGCTGCGAGACACCTGCAGCACGCGGCACAGCCGGCTGACGGTGTACTGGTCGCGATGCTCGTCGATCCAGGCGTACTTCATCGCGACCCCCTGGCGAAGTACGCCGTCGCTTTTCGAAGGATTTCCACATCCAGCTTCGCGTCGGCCAGTTCTCTGCGCAGGCGGCTGTTCTCCGCTTCCAATTCGCTCACCGGGCGCCGCGTGGGTGCCTCACTGGGCGACACTACCGCGCCGCCGACGCCGGTTGCTGCAATGCCCCGTCTGGACCAATTGCCCAGAGTGGCCACCGGCACGCCAAGGCGACGTGCGGCCTCGTGCCCGCCAACCGACGCCGCCAGCCTGACAGCCTCGGCCTTGAATTCCTGTGTGTACTGCCTTTTGGGCAGCTTGCCTTCTTTCATCTCGATTCTCCGTACCTTTGAAGTTATCAACTTCTTGCTGTACGTGAAATCGAGGCAAGGTCAAGCAGCCGACTTCTTCACAAAGCATTGCGGGTTACTACTCATAGCCGGGGGGCATCCATACAAGGTAGTTCATGTTCATACGAGGAAGGGATTCGAGCGGTCGGTCCTATCTGAAGCTCGGCGAATACGGCAGATCAGCCATTCGTGAAGCGCTCTCTGGTTGTTTGTTGCAGGCAAAAGCTGCGTAAGAGATATACAAAAAAGCGAATATTAAAGAACTACTGGGTTGTGCCGATAAAAAAGGATGGAGTGCCGTGCAGGCGTGCGGCATAAGTCTTTTCAACATGAAGGAGCAAGGCATGGCAAAGGAACGTTTTGATGGCGCTGATGCGAAGAGCGCAGCGTCGCTACAGACCGCGAACATCAAGGTTCTTGAAGATGACGAAAACTTCGACCACAGCATGATGCTCGCCATTGGATCGACATTCAAATGCACGTGCACCTTCAGAGGTGATGGCACTGCGGTCATGTACGCAGATTCAACGGTTATCTACAAGCGGTCGGTGGTCTCGCTCATGGAGGGCATTCGCGGCGCCTGTGCCAAAGTCACGCCGGAGGTGAAGAAGGATATGGAGCTTCTTGTCCGGATCGATTCAGACAAAGAAGGCAAAGGTCTTTTGTGGGCAATCCTGGATTTGCGGGCACTCCCGCCAAGCGCTGTGCTTCAAGCCAAAGCACTTGCTCAAGGTATTTCGCAAGAGATGTATGAAGCCACGTCCTCGGACGTTGTGAAAAAGTTTGCCTCCGAAATTTCGGCTTTTTCCTTGGAAGACGGCGACCGATCTTCAATAAAAGAGAGGTACGCTGCGCACTTGAGCGCGGCTGCAATGGCTTTGCCCCCGCATCTCGAGAAGCTGGCTTTGTTCCACGGCGACCCAGAGGATGCGGGCAATATGTTGAAAACTCTGCAGACCGTGGTGACCAAAGGTCGAGTGCTCGGGCGTGAAATGAGCAAGTCAACGGAGATGGAGAATCTCAATCTCCGATTTGGAGATGAAGAACTGCTGACGAAGTCATCGATGCCACAGCGAAAAGTGGCAGACAAGGTGACAAGAACGCTTGAGCCTCAAATGGCCCTGTTGGCGGGTGTGAACTTCGCTAACTACTCGTTGACGTTGCTTCTTCAGGAAGAGGGCGGCGTCACGTGCCGCCTCGGGTACAAGGACGATGCTCACGGCGGAACCATTGGTGAGGCGATCTTGCAGGCCCACCATGCGAGGACGGCCAACAAGGTCGTTCAGCAGGTAGATCCTTCAACAGGCCTAGTCCGAGTGCGTGTTGGGCTGATCGAAGAAACGTGCGGCAGCGAGCCCAAGAAATACCACCTTGAGACCATTGAGACCGTCTGAAAATGGACGTCTCATGCCTTCTCGGTTTTACTCGGAGCGCAGGTGGATGGCGAGCCAGATCCGCACCAAATCAGCGCGCTCCCGTAGACCAACCGGCTGGCGTCTCACGGCGGCATTGGCGTCATCTTCTGGGCTCTGCCTCACGCTGACGCCCACGCGGTCTTTTTGCTCGGACATGGGGACGAACTCGCGATTGGTGGTCTTGGTTCTCTTGGATACGGTGGGGTAGCGCGCCACATCAACATGCGTGCGCCTCGACCCAGACGCTGTTTGGGTGGTCGATAGTGGCCAACCATATTCTTTCGCCAAAGCGGAACTGGTCTGAGCGCCAGATGGTGGAACGAACATCTCAAGGTCGGACTGCTCCCATCCAAACGCGTCCATCACGCCTTTGAGCGTGTCGAAATGCTCCTCGAGCCACAAGAGGATTTGCAGGGGGCCGCCCACCTGGTAGATTGCATCACGTCCGTCGAGCGGCGGTAGTTCCCTGTTCGCGAAGACGTCGCGCAACTCCAGCCACCTCTGCGCGTTCGGCCCCTTGATCACTTGGCCAAGGCGTGAGTCCTCTCGAACCGGGTCGTCGTTGACCGCCGGAATCTTCCCAGGCTCGTGCGTGAGATGTGCCAGGAGGCCCATCATCAATTCCGTTTCAGCTTGCTTGAAATCACAAAGCCACCCCGCGCGGCTGGGGCGCATCCCGAGCGATAGCGTTTCCAGAAACAGCAAAACGTCTTGCGGGGTCCTGTTCGTGCGCTTGGGTCTTCGCACGATACAAAAGGAGGAGGCTGGGTGCGCCTGCGCCGCCAGGATATCCAGAGCCTGTTGAAGTAGGACCTCGGATTTTCGTGACACTGGCAGTAAGAAGTCGGTCTTCTGCTTCTCCATCGCTCGAGCATTTGCCAGCTCATGTGCGAAATGACAGTAGCTCACGAGCGTCGTTCTCGGGTGGCCATGGCCCAGCATCAAAGACAGTGCCCAGGGGGACCGTCGTGTGACGCCTGCTCGTCCGAGCAGTTGCTTCTGGACCTCCGTCGCTCCCCAAATCCATCGTGAGTTCATCCCGGGGAAATCTGGAATGAGGTCGGGAGCGACGAGACGTAGGAACATCAACGATGCGAACGAATGCCGGGCATGGTGGAACGTGACGCGATCACAGGCCGTGGCTATCCGCAATGCGGAGACAACACGCATTCGGTGCTCATGCACCCTGGTGGGTTCCTGAGGCTTGATCGGGGAGGGAAAAAGCGGCGCACTCGCTTGCAGATCCAGTGTCTCCCAATGAAGCGTCCAGCCCTCGACCACGGCGGCTTCGTGTGGCGTCAGTTCTCCCAAAAGTGGTACCTGCCTACGTCCGGCATTCGATTTGAGCGCCTTGTGCTTTCCGCTCACGAGAACGACAAATCCACCTTTGATCGACACCAGATCTTGGCGAGCCATGGAGATCGCCTCTCCACTTCGCAGCCCGAATCGATAGCCCAAAATCAGCAAAAGCGCTTCCAGGTAAGCATCGTGATCAAAGCTGCTTCCTGGCGGGCATAGTGCTTCAAGCGCAATCTCGTACTCCTGAGGCGTGATGATCTGGGCTGACACTTGGCTCGACGTCAGATCTTCTCCCAAGGCTGACCAGTCGGGGCTTTCCGCGCCATATACTTTTTCGAGAAAGCGATGGAATTCACGTAGCCTTCCCAAAACTGCGAGTTCATCTAAGCGTCTGCCTGTGCCTTCATGGGCCTGCCGCCCGCTCACTTTCTGCACGGGCCGGGTGAGGACCCTAAAGTAGAAGTCTTCGATGTCGTCTTCATCCGCCTCGAGCAGGTTGACGCCGCGACCATAGTCCAGGAATGCCGGAGCGAGCAAGGCGATGTAGGTGCGGATCGAAGACGAGCGCAGCATCTTTCCAGCTGGGCCTTTCTCGCGCAGCATCTGCAGAACCCAGCTCACCAGTAGCTGCACGCTGCTTGATACCGATTCTTTCACCAGAGAGAGCTCGCGTTGAATGCTGGTGGCGGCCACCAACCGTTGGCGATCTGACCAGTTTTTTCCCTTGGTTGCTCGTTCGAACTCTGCGAGGGTTGAACGCACGAACTTCAGTAGGGATTCTTCCGCCCCGCGCCAACCGGCTGGCGCGGTGATGGACGCTGAGTTGGTGTCCAGCTCATCGGCTTCGACGTTGGGGTCGGGCTCACGGAGCCGCGCGTCTTTGAGCGCGTCAACCTGTTTCCCGAAGGCGGCCCTCGCCAACGCGTATGCATCTAGCGACCACGATGCAATTTCGCCTCTCCGGACGGACGCCGCGATTCCCGGTAGTTTGAGCCGATTGTGATGATCCACGAGGTCGGCGATCTTCTTGATGAGTTGATCGGAATCCTTCAAGCTTTCGGGGACGAGCCCGAGCGCGGACTCTGCTTTTCGCGCGAAGGCAGAAAGTTCATTCGGAACATTGGCGTTTTCCAGCTTTCGCGTCGAGGCCATCACATCAAGCAAACTTTGAGCAGTTCTTGCGGGCACACAGTGCCACGCGAAGGCAGGTGCATTCTTCTCCTCCCTGCTCGGGTGCCTGGCAAAGTACAAGACTCCATCGCGAACGTGTGTCTGAATCCCCTTGGACTCGGCAGAGCCCACTTGCAGAAGTAGGAGCGGATCGCTGACGAAGCTCGTGAGCGCCAAGTCGAGGGCGCTGAGGACGCTCTTGAGTCTGAGGGGGCGTTTGTACACGGGGAAAATGTTGAACACATCGGCCAGCTGATTCTTCATCTCAACAATCTTGCGCTTCGCGCGCAGAGATTCTCTTGAGAAGGCGAATCTTGCAGTCTTCGGTTTGTGCAAAAGAATTCGGTCGCGCTTCGGTGCATACGAATCCTGAAAGAGCTTCGCGCAGAAGTCTTCATAGGTTTGGAACCATATCGAGTGGTTCGGGCGCGGGGTGTTCGAAACTGTCACGAGCATTGATCGCCCGAGGGATGTCCAAAAATTCTGCTGGTTTAGGAAGCCGATTTGATCGTCTGTCAGTGTCTCGGGAAAGGCGCTTTGAGCAATGGCTAGCTTCGGTACCCCGGGTTGATTTAACGCCGTGGCAATTCGCTCCTTGATCACGTCGAGCGCCTGGAACTGGGCGCGAGGCTGCGTGGATGCTCTTTCGTGTTGTCGCGCCTCCGATCCGAAGCGGCCGACAGCCAAAAACCGTTGGAAGTTGCTGGCGACAGCGGCGGGTGTCAGCGCGGGCAGCCGGAAGTCGATGATGGGAATGGACAAAGGATCCATGGCAGCTGTAAGTGCTTCCCTCCAGGGCTGCTCATCGTCCGTCCAGCATCGTGGGGATACGCTTCCATAGACGTCGGTGCCCGCTTCCGAATGTCCCATCTGAGCCGCCACATACTCTTCAGCGGTGCCGTTGCTGCGCAACCGCGTGGAGAGCCGATGTCGGAACAGGTTGCAAGGAAGCGGCCAGGAAAAGCATCCCGACGCTTCAATTTCACGCTCGCTCACCTCCACGATATGCAGCTTTGGCGCCCGCTTGAGCAGAAAGAACAGCGGGACGCTCGACCTTTTGCTGTCGCCAAAGTGCATCTCCAGCGCGCACGCGAAGCTTGCGAAATCTTCGCTGTCCTGTCCGAGCTCACGCATACGATCGGTCAACCAACGAAGGTACGGCAAGTAGAGCTTTTGCATGAGCTCGAGCGCATGCGGTGGTAGCGGCACGATCCGGCCCCAACGCCCAATGCGTGTGTCGAGAATGACCTTGTCATCGATGAAGAGGCGAGGGTGGGCGCTGTCGAGGTCGAAATCTTGCAAGCACTCAAAAATCGACGTGGCAGGACGTGCGCCGGTGCAAGCCAACAAGGTGACGACGCTGTAGATCGTGATGGCGTTGTGCAGATCCCACCAAGCGGCACGGCCGGCCGTCCCTTGGGCTTCAAAGAGATTCTCCAAGTGTGTCGCTGCCTGGGCGAACGCCACTTGAATCATGCGGTCGTCTGGGTCGAGTTCGCTCCCAAGCCCGTTGTCGGTTTGAGGAGCGCCAGGGGGAGGCTGAAGATCAACGACCAGGGTGGCCAGCGCCGCATCTGTGGCAGCCACGGTCCATGCAGCGTACGACCCCGCGGCTGGCTTTATGGCGTCGTCGGGAGTGAGCAGCATGCGGGTGAACACGGCATCATCGGTGGCGTTGAACACCAGTTGGTCCGCTGTGGCCTTCAACATCCCATGTCGGACCCGTTGCAGACCGGGTTCTGCCGCGCACAGTCTGTCGAATTTGGCCTGGGGACTCTCGCTGGCCTCCCACAAGTCTCCAAGTCTGGGTGCCTCTTGCTTGTGTTTGACGGCATTCCTGGATGCGCTACGCCGGAAAGCGTTCAGGAGAATGGAATGCAGCCTCTCGGACAACCGCAGCTCGTTTACTGTCGCAAGGTCTCTGACCCAGGGCAACGCGGCGCTTTGAACGCGAAATCGTTGGCTGGGCCGGTTTGGCTGCCTTAGTAGCCTTCCTTGCTGCACGTCAAGCACCCATCGGGAATCACTGGGGCTGCTTGACAAAGCCATGCTGCAAGTGACCTCAATGCTGTTGCGCGACGGGATTGCGACGCAAGCAATTGCTGCCAATAGCTGAAGGTGAACGTCATCGGTCGCGAGCCAACGCTCAATGAGCCGCGATTGACTTTCAAGCTCGTCGGGTCGGTGTCGATCCCAGGAATATGCCAGCATGTTGCGCTGGGTTTGAGTCTGCAAATGAAGCCCCAAGCCAAGCCGAAACCGATGTTCCGGCGTCGGGGATTTATTCAATATGGCTATTTCAATGGGTGGGTCTTCTTCCTCATCATCCTCTGGCGCAAGCTCAATGGTTTCTTGTATTTGAAAGTCGGATTCGCCTGCGAGATTCTCGGAAAGCGCGGAGCGCCATTCTTCGCTAACGGGGACGGCAATCGGGGAAGGTGCCGGCGCATTGGGCTGCACCTTTCCTTCCGAGATGGCCTGCAGGAGGTTGGCAAATCTGGTTCCTGCACTGGGACGTTTATGTGCCGCTTGCTCCGCCCGTATTTCGGCCTTGAAGGTTTTGGCTCCTTCCCGTATCCCGGTTTCATACGTCGCGAAGTGACGGTTCGCACCTGCCATTTGCGCGATCCAGGCAACGCCGTCAGGGTAGTCAGGTCTCTCTTCTAAGAAGCGCACCACGTATTTCGCCGCTTCGCGGATGGAGCTCGTGGGCTGCTGTTGGACCGCCTTGACGAGCAAATAAAGACGAAGACATGCAATGTCTTTGGTGCTGCCTTGGATGGCTCGAGGTATCTGGGCGCCCAGCATTGCTGCCACTGGAGCATTGCGAAAGTCGTCCGAATACGCCTTCTTGACCTGACCCCTGGAGACAAGGGCCGCGTGCGGAGGGGGGCTCGTCTGGGCGGCCACTGATAGCTCGGCAAGCTCCGCAGGGATGAAGGAGTCCACTCCCCAGTCATCAAGAACTTCAAGGGTTTCAGGGTCGCCCAAGAACGCAAGACTGCCGGCAAAAATCGCCTCGCTTGGGGCGCCGATCGTTTCTCTAAAAGCGAGGGCTTTGGTCAACACGCCGTGCCGATCTGCCCATTGTTCAACCGATGAGAGAAGCGATGTAGAGGTCAAAAGTCAGGCCCAGGGGAGAGTTGTCGTCATACCCGAGGCTGATTAGTAGTAGGCGCCAAGGCGCCCCTGTCAGCGTTAAAAGTCTATAACTTTAGTAATCTAATCGGGAGATTTTCCTCAAGTTTACGTCTAATAATCATTTTTTGCGAGTTTTGGCACAACGTCGTAGTCCATAGGTGAGTAGACTCCGAAGCCGATCCCCGCCAGCCGCACCACCAACGCCCAAGCCCTTGATCTTCAAGGGCTTCGTCGTTTCTGGGCCGCAACCCCATCGTCTTGTTACCTGGAACGGGTGTACAGCGTCCTCTTCGACGGGTGTACCTTGGTCAGCGCCGCAGCAGACCAGCCTTTTCGTTTCAGATACCCCGCTCCATGTTCCACCGCGCGCGCACGGCAGCGATGTGGGTGTCGGGCTGCTCCTCCAGCCGCTGCTGGCTCCGTGCACCGTTCGTTCAGGGTTTACGCACCCCCACTCACCGGGGGTGGGGTATGCCACCCCCTTGCGCTGCATCCTTCTGTCCATCCAGAACGACAGGAGACATTCACCGTGCAAGTCGAGCGCAACGTCTATCGAGAAGACCATGAACAGTTCCGCACCACGGTGCGCCGCTTCCTGGAGCGCGAGTGCGTGCCGCACCAGGACGAGTGGAACCGCAACGGCATGGTCGGCCGCGAGGTCTGGCGCAAAGCCGGTAGCGAAGGCCTGCTGTGCCCCATGTTGCCGACCGAGTACGGTGGTGGCGGCGGCGACTTCGGGCACTCGGCCGTGATCTCCGAGGAGATCGCGCGCAGCGGCGTGGGCGGCCTCTCGTTCAGCCTGCATTCGGACATCGTCGCGCCCTACATCAACCGCCTGGGCACCGAAGCGCAGAAGCACCAGTGGCTGCCGTCGATCTGCCGTGGCGAAAAGATTCTCGCCGTGGGCATGACGGAGCCCGGCGGCGGCTCCGATGTCAAGGCGCTGCGCACCACCGCCGTGCGCGATGGCGATCACTACGTCATCAACGGCAGCAAGACCTTCATCAGCAACGGCTTTCTGTGCGACCTCGTGGTGCTCGTCGTCAAGACCGATCCCACCGCCGGCGCCAAGGGCGTGAGCCTGATCGTCGTGGAGACCGACCGGCCCGGCTTTCGGCGCGGCCGCAAGCTCGAGAAAGTAGGCATGCACGCACAGGACACGGCCGAACTGTTCTTCGACGACCTGCGCGTGCCGGTGACGAACCTGCTGGGCGAAGAGGGCAAGGGCTTCGCCTACCTGATGCAGGAACTCCCGCAGGAGCGCTTCCTCATCGCCGTCAACGCCGCGACCAAGCTCGAGCGCCTGCTCGAGCAGACGCTGGAGTATGTGAAGGACCGCAAGGCGTTCAGCCAGACGGTCTGGGACTTCCAGAACAGCAAGTTCAAGCTGGCCGATGTGAAGGCCCACGCCGTGGCGCTGCGCAACATGGTCGACTACTACCTGACGGCACACATGGGCCGGGGGCTCACCGCCGAAGAGGCGGCCATCGCCAAGCTCTATTCCACCGAGACGCTGTGGAAATGCCTGGACGAGATGGTGCAGCTGCACGGCGGCTACGGCTACATGCTGGAGTACCCCATCGCGCGCGCCTTCGTCGACATGCGCGTGAACCGCATCTATGGCGGCACCAACGAGGTGATGCGCGACCTGATCTCGCGCAAGTTGTGACGCCTCTCCCTCTTCCTTGTCTTCCATTCCACACCACCAGGAGCTGGCCATGAGCCAAAACGTCTACATCGCGGGGGTCGGCATGATCCCGTTCAAGAAACCCGGCGCGAGCGCCCACTACGACGAGATGGCCGCGCAAGCCGTGCGCGAGGCGCTGGCCGATGCCGGCATCGACTACGACAAGGTGCAGCAGGCCTATGCCGGTTATGTCTACGGCGCCTCGACCTGTGGCCAGAAGGCGCTCTACAAGGTCGGCATGACGGGCGTGCCGGTGATCAACGTCAACAACAACTGTTCCACCGGCTCCACCGCGCTCTACATGGCGCGCCAGGCCGTGCAAAGCGGCGTCGCCGACGTGGCATTGGCTTTCGGCTTCGAGGAGATGGGTCCAGGCGCATTGAGCACGCCATGGAACGACCGTCCCGGCCCGCTCGACGAATTCACCAAGGTGATCGAGCAGGCGATCGGCAAGGTCGATCTGCCCAATGCGCTGCGCACCTTCGGCGCCGCCGGCCAGGCCCACATGAAGAAATACGGCACGAAGATGGAGACCTTCGCCGCGATCCGCGCCAAGGCCAGCCGCCACGCCGCCAACAACCCGCTGGCCGTGTTCCGCAACGTGGTCACCACCGAAGACGTGATGAACGAGAAGGTGATGTGGCCCGGCGTCATGACCCGTTCCATGGCCTGCCCGCCCACCTGCGGTGCTGCCGCGGCGATCGTGGTCTCCGAGGCCTTTGCGAAAAAGCACGGCCTGCGCACCGACGTGAAGATCGCTGGCCAGTCGCTCACCACCGATTTCCCGAGCACGCTCGAGAGCATGGACCCGATCCGTGTGGTCGGCTTCGACATGGCGCAGGCCGCCGCGAAGGCGGCTTACGAACAGGCCGGCATCGGCCCGCAGGACGTGGACGTGGTCGAACTGCACGACTGCTTTGCGCACAACGAACTGCTGACCTACGAGGCCCTGGGCCTGTGCGCGGAAGGCGAAGGCGAGCGCTTCGTGCTCGACGGCGACAACACCTACGGCGGCCGCTACGTGACCAACCCCTCGGGAGGCCTGCTGTCCAAGGGCCACCCGCTGGGCGCCACCGGCCTGGCCCAGTGCTACGAACTCACGCACCAGCTGCGCGGCACCGCGGAACAACGGCAAGTGCCGAACGCCCGCGTGGCGCTGCAGCACAACCTCGGTCTGGGCGGCGCCTGCGTCGTCACGGTCTACCAGAAGAACTGATGTCCACCCCATTCAAGGAGCACCAATCATGAAGAAACTCGACGGCAAGGTCGCCCTCGTCACGGGCTCGGGCCGCGGCATCGGCCAGGCACTCGCACTCAAGCTCGCGTCCGATGGCGCGCGGCTCGTCATCAACGACCTCGACGCGGAACCCGCGCACGAAACGGTGGCCCTGCTCAAAGGCCAGGGCGTGGATGCCGTGGCCTGCGTGGGCAGCGTCACCGCGCCCGACTTCGCCGAGCGCTTCATCAAGACCGCGGTCGACAGCTTTGGCGGCGTCGACATCATCGTCAACAACGCCGGCTACACCTGGGACAACGTGATCCAGAAGATGACCGACGAGCAGTGGCACGCCATCATCAATTGCCACCTGACGGCGCCGTTCCAGATTCTGCGCGCCGCGTACCCGGTGATCAGCGCGGCCGCGAAGAAGGAAGCCGCCGAAGGCCGCGAGGTGTTCCGCAAGGTCGTGAACATCTCCTCCAACGCGGGCCTCAACGGCAACCCCGGCCAATCCAACTACGCCGCGGCCAAGGCCGGCATGGTGGGCCTGACCAAGACGCTGGCCAAGGAATGGGGCCGGATGAAGGTCAACGTGAACTGCGTCGCCTTCGGTCTGATCACGACGCGCCTGACCGACACCGATGCCGATGGCGGCGCCACCGTCAACATCGAAGGCAAGAACTTGCGCGTGGGCCTGAACCCCGAACTGCTCAAGAGCCACGCCATGCGCTGCCCGCTGGGCCGCCCCGGCACGGCGCAAGAGGCGGCGGCCGGCGTCTCGCTGTATTGCGGGCCGGAGTCCGACTACATCACCGGCCAGGTCATCGCCGTCTCCGGCGGCATCTGAACGCCGCGGTCCACAACAAGCAGCCGGAGACATGAGATGAGATTCAAGATCGCAGGCATGGCCGTGCTCGCCGCGTCCCTCATGGGCACCGCGTGGGCCTTCCCCGACCGGCCGGTGACGCTGGTCGTTCCGTTCCAGGCCGGTGGGGGTGTCGACGCCGCCACGCGCGTCCTGGCCGCGAAGCTGCAAACGCGCTGGAACCAGACCGTGGTGGTCGAGAACCGGCCGGGCGCCACCGGCGCGATCGGCACCGAGCACGTGGTGCGCAGTACGCCCGACGGGCACACCTTGCTGGTGCATGCGGCGATCCTCGTCTCGACCGAGATCACGCGGCCAACGGTTTCGTACCGAACGCTGCGCGATCTCGTGCCCGTCTCCGGGCTCTTCACCACACCCATCGTCTACGTGGCGAGCGCCGCGGCACCGGCGGGCGACCTCAAGGCCGTGCTCGCGGCGGCTCGCACCGGCCAGTCACTCGACTACGGCTCGCACGGCGACGGCACCTCGACGAATTACATCGGCGAGCACATCAAGAGGGTGGCCCAGGTGGAGATGGTCCACGTGCCGTTCAACGGTGACAACCCCATCCTCACGGCGCTGCTGGGCGGTCACTTGAAGACCGGCTTTCTGAGCGGCAACAACGCCAAGCGCGCACAGGATTCGGGCAAGGCGCGCATGCTGGCCGTCTGCAGCGCGCGCCGCTCGCCGCTGCTGCCCGCTGTGCCGACCTTTGCGGAAGCCGGCATCGACAACTGCGACCGCGACGCCTGGGTCAAGGTCTTCGCGCCGGCGCGCACGCCACCCGCGGTGGTGGAGAAGCTCTCGCGCGACGTCGTGGCCGTGCTCGCGCAGCCCGATGTGCGCGAACAGTTCACGCAGACCGGCAGCGTGCCGGACGGCAGCACACCCGAGCAGGCCTTGCGCGAGGTGCAGCGCGAATACGTGTGGTGGGTCCAGACCCTGCGGGCGTTTGCCGCGCCGGTCAAGTGAGCGCCACGTTTCCGATTCCACAACCCCGACAGGACAACCGAAATGCCAGACAAATCATTGATCGGCCGCAAGCTCAACGAGGGCACCAGCGAAGTGGAGAAAGGGCGCCTGCGCTTCTTCGCCAAGGCCACAGGCCAGCTTGACCCCGTGTACAGCGACGAGGTCGCCGCGCGCGCCGCGGGCCACCCGTCGCTGCCGGTGCCGCCCACCTTCCTGATGTGCATGAACAGCGAGTTCTCCAACCTGCCCGTTATGCTGGAGACGCTGCAAATGGACCTGGCGCGCCTGCTGCACGCCGAGCAATCGTTCGCGTACCACCGCATGGCCTATGCCGGCGACACCCTGAGCTTCGAGACCCAGGTCGCCGATGTCTACGAGAAGAAGGGCGGCGCGCTGCAATTCGTCGTGAACGCGACGCGCGTCACCAACCAGAAGGGCGAGCACGTGGCCGATCTGCGCTGCGCGCTGGTGCAACGCAACGGCTGAACCATCTGAACAGTTGAAGGAGACCCTCGAGATGCCCATTCCCTCATTCAAAGACGTCAACGTCGGCGACACGCTCCCGGCGCTGCGCGTGGCGCCCATCAACCGCACCACGCTCGCGCTGTACGCGGGCGCGTCCGGTGACCACAACCCGATCCACATCGACATCGACTTCGCGCGCCAGTCGCGCATGCCCGACGTGTTCGCGCACGGCATGCTGTCGGCCGCCTATGTCGCGCGCATCGTCACCGACTGGGTGGCGCAACCGCAGGTGCGCGCGCTCTCGATGCGCTTCACCGGCATCACCCAGCTGGGGCACGAGCCCACCGTCACCGGCCGCATCGCCGAGAAGTTCGAGGCCGACGGCGAGCAGCGCGTGCGGGTGGAGCTCAAGTGCAGCAACCAGCACGGCGAAGACAAGATCGTCGGCGAAGCCGTGCTGGCCCTGAGCTGAACAACAGAAAAACCGCCACACAGGAGACCCGCACCATGACCACGCTCTTGTCTTCACGCCGCCACGCGCTCTGCGCGGCACTGGGGCTGGCCACGCTCGGCGTCCCGCTCGCGCACGCGCAGACGGCCGAGTTTCCGGGCGACAAACCGATCAAATTCATCGTCCCGTACGCACCCGGCGGGTCGACCGATGCGCTCTCCCGCCTGGTGGCGCAAGGGATGGGGCAGGAACTCAAGGGCACGGTCATCGTCGAGAACATCACGGGCGCGGCCGGCACGCTGGGCGTGGCGCGCGCCGCGCGCGCGACACCCGATGGCTACACGCTGGTCATGGGCATCACCGCCACGCACGCGATCGCCCCTTCGCTGTACAAGGACCTGGCGTACAAGCCCGAGCAGGACTTCGTGCCGATCGGCCGGGTCGCGCAATCGCCGCTGATCATCGTCGCCAACCCCAGCCTCCCGGTTCACGACATGCAGGGTTTGCTGGCGCGGGCCCGGCAGCAGGGCGCGCCCTTGATGTACGCGGCTTGGGGTGTCGGTTCGGGTGGCCATCTGACGATGGAGAGTGTCGGCCAGCACGCCAGGATCAAGACGGAACAGGTGGCCTACAAGGGCGAGGCCCCCGTCCTGCAGGCGCTGATCGGTGGCGAGATGCAGGTCGGTGTGGCGTCCGTCGGTGCCGCGATGCCGTTCCTGAAGGCCGGGCGCATCAAGGCGCTGGGCGTGACCGGGTCCGCACGCTCCGCGTTGCTGCCCGAGATGTCGACCTTGTCGGAGCAGGGCATTCCGTTCGAGAGTTCGAGCTGGTGGGGCGTGTTCGCGCCGGCCAGGACGCCGGCACCCATTGCGGACCAGCTCGCGCGGGCGCTGGCCGCCGTGCTCCAGCGTCCCGAGGTGCAGGCGAAGATGCGAGACCTGGGCGTCGACACCGATGCGATCGGCCGCGCGGACTTTGCACGGCAGATCAAGGAAGACACGGCGGTCTGGGGCAAGCTCGTGAAGATCAGTGGCGCCACCGCGCAATAGACACACACCGGGAGACTGTGATGGAACAACAAACGGCGAACGCCGCGGGCAAGCTGCCCTTGTCGGGCATTCGCGTGCTGGATTTGTCGCGCGTGCTGGCGGGGCCGCTGTGCGGCATGGTGCTCGGCGACCTGGGGGCCGAAGTCATCAAGATCGAACACCCCGAACGCGGCGACGACACGCGCGACTGGGGCATTCGCGCGGGCGGCACCGAGACCACCTATTTCAATTCGGCCAACCGCAACAAGCGCTCCGTCACGGTGAACCTGCAGACCGAAGAAGGACAGGCACTGGTGCGCCAGCTCGCCAGCCAGTGCGACGTCGTGCTGCAGAACTTCAAGTACGGCGGCGTCGAGAAAATGGGCCTGGACTACGAGCGCATCAAGGCGCTCAAGCCCGACATCGTCTACTGCTCGATCTCGGGCTACGACCGCCACGGCCCCGAGCGCGAGCGGCCGGGCTACGACCTCGTCGTGCAGGGCGAGTCCGGCCTGATGTCGATCAACGGCGAGGCCAGCCAGGAACCCCTGAAGTTTGGCGTCGCTGTCGTGGACATCATGACCGGCATGTACTCGAGCCAGGCCGTGCTGGCCGCGCTGTTCGACCGCCAGCGCACCGGCCGTGGGCGGCACCTGGAGATGGCGCTGTTCGACTGCGGTCTCATGATCAGCGTGTACTACGGGCTCGACGCTCTGCTCCAGAAGAAGGACCCCGAGCGCTTCGGCAACCAGCATCCCTCGATCGTGCCTTACGGCGTGTTCGATGCGCAGGACGGCCAGCTAATCATCGCCGTCGGCAACAGCGCACAGTTCGAGCGCTTCTGCACCGACGTGATCCAGCGCCCCGATCTGCTGGCGGACGAGCGCTTCAGCACCAACGTGAAACGCACCGAGAACCGGGAGGCACTGGTGCCCGAGCTGCGCCGCGAAGTCCGTGGCCAGCCGCGCGCCGTGCTGCTCGAACGCATGAGCGCGGTCGGCATTCCCTGCGGTGAGGTGCTGGGCCTGTACGACGCGATGACCTCGCCCCGCGTGGAACGCAGCGGCCTGGTCACGCGGCAACCGCATCCCGTGTCCGGGCACACGGATGTGATGGCGCCGCCCTACCGTTTCGATGGCGACCGGCTGCCCGTGCGCCTGGCGCCACCGTCACTGGGCAATGCCACGCACGACGTGTTGGGCGAGTTGCTGGGCATGGATGCCGCGCAGCTGGAGCGGATGCAGCGCGCGGGCGTGATCTGAAACACCTGAAGCACAGGCGCAGGCACCAGCGCCGGCCCTTCGCGGGCCGGCGTTGTCGTTCATGGCGCCGCGACGCGCTGCCGCGCGGCGCTGTAGCCGCGCTGCAGCTCGGCCACCAGTTGCCCGGTCGGCTCGATGGCGTGGATGCTGCCCACGCCCTGGCCGGCGGACCAGATGTCGCGCCACACCTTGCTGGTGGCCATGCTCTCGGAGCCGAAGTTCTCGCCGTGTTCGCCCTTGGGCGGCAAGCGGTCCGGGTCGTAGCCGCAGGCCGCCACGCTGCTGCGCAGGTAGTTTGCATGCACGCCGGAGAACAGGTCGGTGTAGATCACGCCTTCGGCCGTGGCGTCCAGCACCGCCTGTTTGTATTCGGGCTGCACGTTGGCTTCGGGCGTGGCGAGAAAGCGCGTGCCCATGTAGGCGAGGTCGGCACCCATGGCCCGCGCGGCCAGGATGTGGTCGCCGGTCGAGATCGCGCCACCCAGCAGCACCAGGCCATCGAACCAGCTGCGCACCTCGCTCACCAGCGCAAACGGCGACAGGCGACCGGCGTGGCCGCCCGCGCCGTTGCAGACCAGGATCAACCCGTCGACACCGGCCTTCGCGGCCTTGCGCGCGTGGCGCTGGTGGATGACGTCGTGGAACACCAGGCCACCGTAGCCATGCACGGCCTCCACCACCGCCGAGGGGTCGCCCACCGAGGTGATGACGATCGGGACGCGGTGGCGCACGCAGGCCGCGATGTCGTTGGCCAGGCGGTCGTTGGTCTTGTGCAGGATCAGGTTGACCGCGTAGGGAGCGGCGGGGGCGCCCGGGTGCCCGCGGTCGTGCTCGGCCAGCGCGGCCTGGATGCGTTCGATCCAGCGGTCGAGTTCCGCCGCCGGCCGAGCGTTGAGCGATGGAAACGAGCCGACAATGCCCGCCTTGCATTGCGCGACGACGAGGTCGACGCCGCTGGCGATGAACATCGGAGACGCCACGACCGGCAGACGCAATTGCTGTAACAGAGTGCTCTTGTTCATGGGAACCTTTGTGTGACGAATCGAGCCTCAAGTACATCAGGACGCCGCCGCGGAGTCCCCACCCCAGAGGGGTAGGGCCGCGTGGCGGCACAATCGCCGACGGGTGAGACAACGTTCGAAAGAGCACACAGACATGAGCGCCAAGCGCGGGCACACCCCGGCAGACATGGTGACCGAATCGAAGCCACGGGCCTCGCGCACCGACGCGCGCGGCATCGCGCGGCCGCGCCTGACCGACGCGCTCAAGCAGGCGCGCGATCGCCGCTGCGCCGTGCTGCAGGGGCCGGCCGGCTGCGGCAAGACCACGGTGCTTGGCGCCTGGCGCCGCGAACTCGTGGCGGCCGGGGTCGACGTGGCGTGGGTGGCCCTCGGCCCTGGCGACGACGATGTCGCCACCTTCATCGATGCGCTGCTCGTGGCCTTGTCGGAGATCGATGCCGGCATGGTGCGGGACGCCGCCATCCTCGCCGGCCGCGGCAACGGCGCCGAGGCCATCGAGAGCATCGCGATCGCGCTCGTGCGCGGCATGGCCGCGCACCGGCACGATGTGGCGCTGGTGTTCGACGACGCCCACCACCTGCACGACGAGCGCATCGTCGGTGCGCTGCAACTGCTGCTGGACCATGGCCCGCCGAACCTGTTGTGCGTGTTCGCTTCGCGCCATCCGCTGCCGCTCTCGCTGGCGCGCCTGCGCGACCAGGGGCAGCTGATGGAAATCGGCTTCGACATGTTGCGCTTCACGCCCGAGGAGTCGGCGCAGCTCGTGGAAGGTCTGCTCGACGGCGCCGACGAGCGGCAGGCGCGCGCGCTGCACGCGCTCACGGACGGTTGGGCCGCGGGCCTGAAGCTGCTGTGCATGGACCTGCGGCGCCAGCATGGTGGCCCGCAAGTGCATGGCCGGACGCCGATCGACGAACACGTGCGCGATCCGCAGACTTTCGCGCGCTACTTCGACCAGGCCGTGCTGTCCCAGCTGTCGCCCGCCGACCTGCGCTTCTTCGTGCGCTGCGCATTGCCCGAGCATTTCAACGCCGCGCTGTGTGAGGCCTTGCAGGATGGCCAGACCTTGTCCTCGGCGTCGGCGGATCCCCTGGCGCGGCTCGAAAGCCAGGGCTTCTTCATGGTGCCGGCCGGCCCGCGCTACCCCGAGGGCTGGTGGCGACTGCACCCCTTGTTGCGCGACGTGGTGCTGGCGCGCCTCGACGCGCTGCCGAAGGCCGAGCTTCGCCGCTTGCACACCATCGCCTGGCACTGGTTTGCCGACCACGGCATGCCGCACGACGCCGTGCACCACGCGTTGCAGGCCGGGGAAGCGCAAGCCGCGGCCGATCTCGTCGAGGGCTGCGCCACCGACCTGTTCGTGCAAGGCCGGCTGCGCCGACTTGTGGGGCTCGTGCGCCAGTTGCCCGATGCGCTGCTGCAGGAACGCACGGGCCTGCGGTTGTGGATGGCCTGGGTGCAGGTGTACGAACGCCGCCTGGACGATTGCGCGCGCAGTATCGCGCAGCTGCAGCGCGACATGGCCGACGCGGACCCGGTGTCGCGCTTCCGGCTGACGTTGTTGCGCGGCCTGTATGCGGTGCAGTGCGACGACACCGCCGCGGCCATGGCGATCCTGCCCGAGCTGCGGGAGGCGCCCGCCGGTGCCGACGTGATCGCGCTCATCGGGCGGCGCAACCTGCTGACCTGGATCCACATCTACCGGGGTGACTACGAGCTGGCGCGTCTCGTGCAACTCGAAGCGCTGCCACGTACCGATGGCCAGCCCTTGCTGAGCACGCCCTTCGGTGTGCTGGCCGGGCGCTGCCTGCTCGGTCTGGCCCATGCGGTGGAGGGGCAGGTGATCCAGGCCGAGCGCATCTACCGCGACGTGCTGTTCGAGGCCGACCGCCGCGGCGCGAGCTGTGCCGACGCCGGCAGCCTGGCGGCCGGCCTGTTGGGCGAGGTGCTGTACGAACTCAACGATGGCGCGGGCGCGCTGCGATTGCTGGAAGGGCGGCTGGACGTACTGGAGCGCGTCTCGATGCCGGACACGGTGGTGCGCGTCATGCTCGTGATGGGGCGTGCGAACTGGCTCGCCGGCCGGCCGCTCGATGCGCTGGCTTACGTGGAGCAGATCGACGACTACGCCGAGCGCAAGAGGCTGGACCGCGTGCGCACCTACTGCCTGCTGGAGCAACTGCGCTTCCAGCTACGGCGCAACGAGGTGGCCATCGCGCGCGAGCACATGGCCGCGCTCGAGGTGCTCGACGCGCGCCACGCCGATGTCGACATCGGCGCCCTCAGCGAGATCCGGGTGGCAGCCGAGCGCGCGCGCATCGAGATGGACATGCACGCGGGCCACCTGCAATCGGCGCTGGCGCGGCTCGATGCCTTGTCCGCGCTCTGCCTCCAGCGGGGGCGCGTGCGCCGCATCCCGTTCCTGCACCTGCAAGCGGCGGTGGTGCGGCGCAAGCTGGGTGAAGCCGACAAGGCGTGCCAGCATGTGCGCGAAGCCCTGCGGTTGGGCCATCGGTTGGGCCTGGTGCGCACGCTGCTCGACGCGCACGAAGACGTGCCCGATCTGCTGCGCCAGGCGGTCGAGGACGTGCAGGACGATCCCGTGCTCGGCTTCTACGCCGAACGTCTCGTGGCCGCCGCGCGCGACCAGCCGCAGGCCGCCAGGCCAGCGAACGAACACCAGGGCCGCGCGGCCCGGGCCCAGGCCTTCGCCAGCCTGAGCCCGCGCGAGGTCGAGATCGTGCATCTGTTGCTGCAGGCCATGCCGAACAAGAAGATCGCGCGCGTGCTGAACCTGTCGCTCGACACCGTCAAGTGGCACCTCAAGAACTGCTACGGCAAGCTGGGCGTGACCGGGCGTGACGAGGTCGTGGAGCGCATGCGCGATCTGGGCGTTTCCTAGTGCGAGGACGCTTTTTTTGCGATGTCCCGAAACTGCGCCACAGCGGGACGAAGACCTCCCTTGGGATAGAGCAATGCCAGTCCCATCGGAAGCCGGTCTGCGATGTCCGACAACGGCCGGATCGTCACGCGCGACTGAATGCTCCTGATCACGCCTGAAGGCACCAGGGCGACGCCAACGCCGCTCTCGACCAGACACACGATCGTCTGCAGCTGGGTGGCTTCCTGGGCAATCTGTGGCACGAAGCCCGCCAGCTGGCAGGCGTACAAGCCGAGGTTTTGCTTCGCGTCGCTGGACTCCGTCGGGGCCATCACGAAGGGATCGTTCGCCAGCTCGGACAGGGCAATGTGTCTGCGCCGGGCGAACCGGTGGCCGGGTGGCAGTGCGACGTGGAAGCTGTCGCGGTCCAGCAGCTCCATCACCATGTCCGGTGGGGAGCGAAGGGGGTAGCGGACGATGCCGATGTCGAACCGTTTCTTGATCAGTCCGGTGACGATGGCGGTGGTGGTCGACTCGTGCAGCTGTGTGCGTATGCCGGGATGCTCGCTTCGCAGTTCGGCCAGCACCTTGGGCAGCAGTGCGTAGGTGGCGCTTCCCACGAAGCACACGTGCACCACGCCGACATCGCCCTTCATGCCCGCGCGGGCCCTGGACTGCAATTGCTCGGCCTGCTGGAGCGTTCGAATGGCCTCGGGCAGCGCCGCGGCGCCGGCGGCCGAGAGCACCGTGCCGCCGCGTCCACGCTCGAACAAGGGCACGCCCAGATCCTCTTCGAGGCGGCGGATGGAGATCGACAGCGCCGGCTGGGCAATGTGCAGACGCTCTGCTGCGCGATGAAAGTTGAGCGTCTCCGCGAGCGCGATGAAGTGACGCAGTTGTCTGAGTTCCACGGGCATCTCCTCGTTGATAAAAAAAGTATATCAACCATCAACAAATCGGTATTGGATCAATCGGGGACCAAACCGTAGAGTCACTTCACACACCCGGCCCACCGTTCAACACAGACCCGACGCGCACCATGCATGCTTCCTCGACTCACCTTCCTTTGCAGGGCATTCGCGTCATCGATCTGAGCACCGTGCTGTTCGGTCCCTACGCCAGCCGTTGGCTGGCCGACCATGGCGCCGACGTGATCAAGGTCGAAGCGCCGGAGGGTGATACCACCCGCCACGGCGGCGTCTCTCGAGAACCCGGCATGGCGGGCAGCTTCCTGACGCTCAATCGAAACAAGCGCAGCGTCGTGCTGGACCTCAAGCAGCCCGCGGCGCGGGACGCGCTCCTGAAACTCCTGGAAGGTGCGGACGTGTTCATGCACAACATCCGTCCGCACAAGATGCGAGCCATGGGGCTGGACCCCGAAACGCTGTGCGAGCGCTTCCCGCGCCTGGTCTATGCCAGCCTGACGGGTTTTTCGGAAGACGGTCCATACAGCGGCCTGCCGGCCTATGACGACATCATCCAGGGCATGTGCGGCCTGGCCGACCTGATGCAGCGCCAGACCGGCGAGGCACAGTACCTGCCGACGGTGGCGGCGGACAAGGTGTGCGGCCTGATCGGCGCCCAGGCGATCCTGACGGCCGTGCTGGCGCGCGAGCGCACCGGACAAGGGCAGCATGTCGAAGTGCCCATGTTCGAATGCATGGTCGACTTCACGCTGCTCGAACACCGTGTCGGCCACGCCTTCGTTCCGCCCGAAGGCGAGGTGGGCTACTCGCGGGTGCTCGCGCGTTGGCGCCGTCCCTATCGCACGCTGGATGGCCATCTCTGTGTGATGCCCTACAGCACGGCGCAATGGCACCGCTTCTTCAATGAACTGGGCCATCCGGAACTGGTGTCCGACCCGAGGTTTACCGACATGGCCGCGCGCACGCGGAACATCGAGGCGCTGTTGACGCTGGTGGCGGAGGTCATTGCCCGGCGCACCTCGCAGGAGTGGCTCGACATCTTGCGCCGCCTCGACATTCCGGTCGGCCCGGTCATCACGCTGGAGGGCTTGTCCGACGATCCGCATTTGCGCGCGGTGGGCCTGTTCCAGCACGTGGAAGACGCCGACGGAAAGGGCGCGGCCAGCCTTTCCAGCAGCGGCGTGCGCTTCAACGGCGCGGCGCCTCGCATTCGCACGGCGCGCCGGCTGGGCGAGGACACCCGGCATGTGCTGGCCGAGGCGGGCTTCGAGCCCTCACAGATCGATGCCTTGCTGCGTTCCGGCGCCGCGAAAGAAACCACGCACTGAAGTCCCCAGGAGACACCGCCCATGCTTACATCCACCGAACCCCGCGCGTCCGACATGATCGACGAGGCCACCCCCTTGCAACGAGGGCGGCATGCGGATCAACTCGAACCTGGACAGCGTTTCAAGACCATCCGCCGCACCATCACCGAGACCGACCTGGTGAACTTCATCGGTCTGAGCGGCTTGTTCGTGGAAGGCTTTCTCAACGAAGCGCCCAGCACCAGCGTCTTGAAGGTGAAGGGCCGTGCCGTGCCCGGTGCCCTGACATACGCGATGGTCGAAGGCATGGTGATCCCCGGCTTGCTGGCGGGCACAGGGCTCGCATTGCTCGAGTCGCACCAGGTCATGCACAAGCCGGTTCAGGTGGGCGACACCATTCAGGCCGTCGTGGAAATCGTCGAAGTGCGGCCGACACGCGAGGTGGCCCGCGCGATCGTGACGTCGCGCATCTCGATCGTCAACCAGCACGGCACCTGCGTCATCACGTACGAGACCAAACGACTGCTTTCCATGCGGTCGACACCCTGAGCGGCGGGCGGCGCGTCAGAGATCCTTTCCGTTGAAGTTTGAAAACCCACAAAAGACACTGGAGACATTTATGAAACGCCGTCAATTTCTCATCTGCGCGGGCGGTGGTGCCGCCGCTGTCCTGTCTGTGCCCGTGCTCGGTCAGCAGAACTGGCCGACCAGACCGATTCGCCTCGTGGTGCCCTATGCCGCCGGCGGTCCGACCGATGTGGTGGCGCGGCTCATCGGCGCCCGTGTCGGCCAGGAGCTCGGGCAGTCCGTGGTGGTGGACAACCGGGCCGGTGCGAACGGCGCGATTGCCACCGAATACGTCGTGCGTTCCCTGCCCGACGGCTACACGCTGCTCTATCACTCCGCCGGCATTGCCACCAACATGGCGGTCCAGAAGAATTCGCGCATCGATCCCCGCAGGGACCTCGCCGCGGTGGGCCAGACGATCAGCATCAACGCGGTGCTGCTCGTCAACCCCGACGTGCCGGCCAAGGATGCCAGACAGCTGGTGGCCTACCTGAAGGCCCATCCGGGCAAGCTGTCCTATGCCTCCGGCGGCATCGGCAACGGCAGCCACTTGCAGATGGAAGCGCTGCTGCGAACCACTGGCGCGAGCGCGGTGCACGTTCCGTACAAGGGCACGGCACCGGCCTTGACGGACCTGGCCAGCGGCCAGGTGCAGTTCGCGTTCGACGCGCTGAGTTCCGCGCTCCCTCACATACAAGCCGGTCGCGTGCGGGCCATTGCGGTGACATCCGCCGCGCGCGATCCGTTGTTGAAAGACGTGCCGACGCTCGCCGAGTCGTTGCTGCCGGGATACCAGAACACCGGCTGGAACGGGATCTACGCGCCCGCCGGCACACCGACGCCGATCGTGGAGCGCCTCAGCAAGGCCTTGATCGCCTCGCTGGAGGACGACAGCGTGAAGCACGCGCTGGGCCAGCAAGGCGTCAGGGTGGTCACATCCACCCCGCAGCAGTTTGCCGAATGGACCAGCATCGAGATCGAGCGCTACAGCAAGATCGCGCGCATCGCTCAAGTCTCGGTTGACTGACACATGGACGTGACCCGCCACACCATGAATTCGAGCAAACAAGGCCCGCTTTCAGGGCTTCGCATCGTCCAGCTGGCCAGCGCGGGCCCCGTCGCCAAAGCCTGCACGGTGCTGGCCGATCTGGGAGCGACGGTACTGAGGATCGAGCGAAGAACGCCCATCGAGCTGGGGGTGCCCCGTCCGCGCGAATCCGACGCCGGACTGCGCGGCAGCGATGCCCTGGCGCTCGACCTGAAACACCCCGATGCGATCGAACTCGTGCTGGACCTCGTGGCGAGCGCCGACGTGATGGTGGAGGGCTTTCGACCCGGCGTGACCGAGCGCATGGGGCTGGGCCCGCAGGACTGCACCACGCGCAACCCGAAGCTCGTGTACGCACGCCTGACGGGCTGGGGTCAGACCGGCCCGCTCGCGCAATCGGCGGGGCACGACATCAACTACATCGCCATCACCGGCGTGCTCGATGCCATCGGCCGCCAGGGGCAGCCACCGACGCCACCCCTGGCCCTCGTCGGCGATGGCGCTGGCGCGGCTCTGTATATGGCCCTGGGCATTCTGGCGGCGGTCATGGAGGCACGGCAGTCCGGCTTGGGACAGGTCGTCGATGGCGCCACGGTGGACGGCACCCTGTCGCTGGCGGCGGGGCTGTTCGGCATGCGCGCCGCCGGCATCTGGCGACCAGAGCGCGGCACCAACCTGCTCGACAGCGGGGCGCCGTTCTACGACGTCTACCCGTGCAAGGACGATTTGTGGATTTCCATCGGCCCACTCGAGTCGAGATTCTTCAACGAGCTGGTGGCCCGTCTCGAACTGGATCCCGTCACGGCCGAGTTGCGCCATCCCTCCCGCTGGCCGGCGCTGCGCACTGTGCTGGCCGAGACCTTTCGCCGCCGCACCCGGGCCGACTGGATCGCGCGCCTGGAAGGCACCGACGCGTGCTTCGCACCGGTGCTGACTCTGGAGGAGGCGCCGAACCATCCGCACCTGAAGGCGCGCGGCAGCTTCATCGATGTCGGCGGCGTGCGCCAGCCTGCCCCGGCGCCGCGGTTCAGCCGCACGCCACCGTCCACGCCCGCGGCACCCCGCAAGGCCGAAGACACCCCGGTGCGCGAAGCCCTGCACGGCTGGCTCAACGACGACGCGCTGGGGCATTGGCGCTCGCGAGGCGTTTTCGCCTGAAGCAGGCGTCCGTGGCGCCCAAGACATCCATTCCATCGACATGAGAAGAACCCGACATGGACATTGCAGACAGCATCAAGATCAATCCGGCAACCAGCACGTCGGCGCAGTCGGAAGTCCGTCGTGACATACGGCACTTCCTGACCGAGACGCTGGCGGCCATGCCCCCGCGCGCGGTCCGCTCGTGGGGCGAGTACAGCGCCGAGTTCAGCAGCCGACTGGGCAAGGCGGGCTGGATTGGCATGACATGGCCGAAGCGCTACGGCGGGCGCGGGCGCCCCATGCTGGAGCGGTTTGTGGTGCTGGAGGAACTGTTGGCGGCGGGGGCTCCCGTGTCCGCGCATTGGGTGGCCGAGCGCCAGTGCGGGCCGCTGTTGATGCGCTACGCGACACCCGCGCTGTGCGAAGCCATCCTGCCGGGCATCGCCAGGGGCGAGGTGTTCTTCTGCATCGGTTTGAGCGAGCCGGATTCGGGCTCCGACCTGGCATCCATCCGCACCCGAGCCGACAAAGTCGATGGCGGCTGGCTCATCAACGGCGCCAAGATCTGGACCTCGCTCGCGGCCAAGGCGCACTTCATGAGCGCGCTGGTGCGCACGACGCCGGGGCTCGAGAACAGGCATGCCGGTCTGTCGCAGTTCGTGGTCGACATGCGCTCCGAGGGACTCACGGTGCGCACGATCAAGAACATGCTCGGGAGCGACAGCTTTGCCGAGGTGGTGTTCGACAACGTCTTCGTGCCGGACGACAACCTGCTGGGCCAGGCCGGCATGGGGTGGGAGCAGGTCACCGCCGAGTTGACCTTCGAGCGCAGCGGCCCCGACCGCTACCTCAGCAGCATCTCCTTGCTCACCGAGATGCTGGACCACGCGAATGCCGAGGACCGCCATCACACCGTCGAGCTCGGGCGCCTGGTCGCCGAACTGAGCAACCTGCGCGCGATGTCGCGCGGCATCGGCCACATGCTGAGCGAAGGCAAGGACCCGCGCCTGGCCACGTCGAACGTCAAGGACCTGGGGGCTTTGCTGGAGCAGCGCACGCCGGAGATCGCGCATCAGCTGTTCGGCACGGAGTTGCGCGTGGCTGGCTCCTCGCTGGTGCGCACGCAATCCCACCTGACCCAGGCCGCGGTCGCGTTCTCGGTGCGGGGTGGTACGCGCGAAATTCTGCGGGGCATTGTTGCAAAAGGACTGGGACTGCGATGACCGAACTCGAAACCATGCTGGCCGACAGCGCCAGCCGCATTTTTTCCAATGAAGTGACGCTGGCCCAGGTCGAGGCGGCGGAGGGGGGAGACTGGCAACAGCCGCTGTGGTCCAGCCTGGAAAGCACGGGCCTGACGCGCGTCTTTGCGCCGGAACACAGCGGCGGCGCCGCTGCCTCGTGGAGCGAGGCGTTGCCCGTGCTGCTGGCGGCGAGCAAGCACCTGACGCCGGTGCCTTTCGTGGAGACCGCCGTCGCGGGATGGGTGTTGACCCGGCTCGGCATCCCGCTCCCCGAGGGCCCGCTGTCGCTGGCCTTGCCGAAAGGCGAGCCGCTGCTCGAACGCGACGGTGACAGCGGCTGGCGCTTCGATGGCGAGGTCACGGCGCCGTGGGGGAGGTTCCTCACACACGTGCTCGTGCCCGTGGCAGAAGGCGACACGCTGCGCTGGCTGCTGCTGCCCACGGTCGGTGCCGGCGTCAGCCTGGATGCCAACATTGCCAGCGAGCCGCGGGACACGCTGTCCTTTCACGGTGTGCCCGCGCTGGCGGCCGGCAAGCGAAGCGCCGTCGGGGACCTCGACGACCCCATGGCGCTGGGCGCGCTGCAACAGTCGATCCGCATGGCCGGCGTGCTGGAACGCATACTGAACCAGACCGTGCAGTACGCGAACGACCGCATTCAATTCGGCAAGCCGATCGGCAAGTTCCAGGCGGTGCAGCAGCAGATCGCCCTGATGGCCAACCAGGTGGTGGCGGCGCGCATGGCGGTGTCCACGGCATGTGCCGCGATGGAGGGCGCCGACTGGCGGCGGCAGGCCGCCATCGCGAAGGTCATCTGTGGACAGGCGGCCAGCACCGCCGCGGCGATCGCGCACCAGGTGCATGGGGCGATCGGCTTCACCTACGAGCACTCGCTGCACTTCTCGACGCGCCGGCTGTGGTGCTGGCGCGCGGAGTACGGCAGCGATACCCATTGGGCCGCCCAACTCGGCCGCGCCGCCATCCAGCGTGGCGGGCATGCGCTGTGGGCGGACCTGACGGCAGGGGGCTGACAGGCCGGCTCCCCGACGGGCGGGGTTACCCACCC
>NZ_SCML01000042.1 GCF_005503365.1 Hydrogenophaga sp. 2FB | reverse complement strand
CAGACCCAGCGCCCATGCCCGCCACGCCCGACATCGACCCGGCCGCCGCGTTGCACTTCGTCATCAACGGCAGCGCCGGCAGCCAGGACGCGGAGGCCACGCGCCAAGCCATCGAGACCACCCTGGCCTCCGCGGGCCGGCAGGGCGAGCTGCATTTCTGCGACCCCGCCGACCTGGCCCGCACGGCGCGCGAGCGGGCCGCGCAGGCGTTGGACGAGCGCTCGGCCGTCGTGGCCGTGGGCGGCGACGGCACCATCAACACCGTGGCCCAGGCCGCCCATGCCGCCGGCTGTGCCATGGGCGTGGTCCCGCGCGGCACCTTCAACTATTTCGCGCGCACGCACGGCATCGCCACCGACACGGCCCATGCCACGGCACAACTGCTGCGCGCGCATCCCGAACCGGTGCAGGTGGCCGCCGTCAACCAGCAGCTGTTTCTGGTGAACGCCAGCGTGGGCCTGTACCCCGATCTGCTGGAAGACCGCGAAAGCTGGAAGGCGCGCTTTGGCCGCAGCCAGCTCGTGGCGCTGTGGGCAGCCGCCGCCACGCTGCTGCGGGCGCAGCGCCGTCTGAGGTTGGAGATCGGCCTGGAGGGCGACGTGCACGACGTGCGCACGCTGACCCTGTTCGTCGGCAACAACCGGCTGCAACTCCAGCAGTTGGGCGTGCTGGTGAACCACCACCAGGAAGCCGACAACGGTTACGTCACCGCGGTCATGCTCAAGCCGATTGGCACACTCGCCATGCTGCGGCTGATGGCGCGTGGCGCCATGGGCTCGCTCGGGGACGACGACGGTATCGAGCGCTTCGAGTTCCAGGACATGGTGGTCAAGCCGCCGAAGCTCATGCGCTTGAGGTCCATGAAGGTGGCCTTCGACGGCGAGGTCACGCGCATGAAGCCGCCGCTGACGTTCCGCGTGCTGTCCGAACCCCTGTTTCTGCTGAAGCCCACGGCCGATGACGCCGTGCCACCCGCATGAGCGCAGCGCCGGGCCGTTCCCAAGCAAGCTCGCACCGCAGCCCGCAGGGCGAAGCAACTCCAGTGAGCACGATCCTGCAGATCTCGGACCCGCACTTCGGCACCGAGGTGCCCGAGGTGGCGCAAGCACTCGTGCACCTGGGCCAGCAACTGCGGCCCGATCTGGTGGTGCTCTCCGGCGACATCACCCAGCGCGCGCGCACCGCACAGTTCGCCGCCGCGCGCGCGTTCATGGAGCGCTTCGATGCGCCGCGGCTGGTACTGCCGGGCAACCACGACATCCCGTTGTTCAACCTGTGGGGGCGGCTGGTGCGGCCCTACGCGGGGTACCGCGCGGCGTTCGGTGACGAACTCGAGCCCGTGTTCGTCTCACCCGCGCTGATGGTGCTGGGCGTGAACACCACGCGCGCGCACCGGCACAAGAACGGTGAGGTGTCGGCGGCGCAGGTGGCGCGCGTGGCCGAACGGCTTGCGCAAGCCACGGCCGCGCAGTTGCGCGTCGTCGTGGTGCACCAGCCGATCGAGGTCGTGCGCGAACGCGATGTGCATGATCGGTTGAGGGGCCACGCCGCCGCGCAGGCCGCTTGGGCCGCGGCAGGCGCCGATGTGGTGATGGGAGGACACATCCACCTGCCCTACGTGGTGCCGCTGCCGGGCCTGGCGCGGCCGATGTGGGCCGTGCAGGCCGGCACGGCGGTATCGAGCCGGGTGCGCCCGGATGCGCCGAATTCGGTGAACCTGTTGCGCTGGGATGCCGCCGAGCGCGCCTGCGCCGTCGAGCAATGGGATTTCTCGGCGGCCGATCAGGTTTTCGTGCAGGCGCGCGTGACGCGGTTCGCTCCCGCGCGCGATTGACATCCACGGCATGTCACGACCGGGGGCGCGTAGCGCAGTGGCTTCTGGTTCCAGGGTCAATCGAACATCAGCGAGCGGTGCGCGGCCGCACCCGCCATGGCCCCCGCGCCCACCGAGATGGCCACGTTGCCCGCCGCGCGCGCGGCGTCTCCACAGGCGAACACGCCGGGCACGCTGGTGGCCTGCATCGCGTCGGCCTGGACGAAGGCCCCCGTGGGTCCCTCCTCCAGCGCACAGCCGAGTTGCTCGGCCACGGGGCTGGCCAGGCGTGTGCGGGTGGCGGTGAACAGGCCGTCCATGGTCAGACGCCGGCCATCGCGCAGCAACACCGTGGCCGCGTCCTCCAGCCGCGCGATCGGCTCGGCTTCCACCGTGACACCCCGCGCGGCCAGCGCGGCGCGTTGTGCACCGTCGGGCACGAAGGCGTCGTTGAGGAAGAACGTCGTCTGCCCCCAGTCCGGCAGCATCAGCGCGTGGTGCATGGACAGCGCGCTCGACGCCAGCACACCGATGCGGCCCTCGTCGAGTTCGTAGCCGTGGCAATAGGGGCAATGGAACACGCTGCTGCCCCAGCGCTGCGCCAGGCCGTCGATGGCGGGCAACTCGTCCACCACGCCGGTGGCGATCACCACTTTGCGGGCGTGTTCGGTCGCACCGTCGGCGGTGGTCACGCGAAAGCCGCCGTCGTGCCGTTCGGCCTGCGCGGCCGTGCCATCGAGCCAGCGCACGTTGGGGTAGGCCAGCACTTGAGCCTTGGCCTCGGCGGCAATGTCGCCCGGCGCGCGACCGTCCTGGCCAATGAAGCCGTGCGACGCCCGGGCAAAACGGTTGCGGCGCACGCCCGCGTCGATCACCAGCACACGCCGGCGCGCGCGTGCCAGTTGCATCGCAGCCGACAAGCCGGCGTAGCTGCCGCCGATCACGATGGCGTCATTCAGGCTGTGGGTGGTGTCCGTGTGCATGGTGGTGGCTCCTGTCATGGGGGCGCTCGGCAAAGCGCCGGTTGAAATCGGCCGACAGCACGGCCAGCGTGACGCTGCCCAGGCGCTGCACCAGCAAGGCCTCGGCGTCGCGCAGTGCGCCATCCAGCGCGGCATTCACGGCCTGCTCCACGAGGCACTGCGGGTTGTCTGTGCGGTGGCCCATGGCGAACACGGCGGGCGCACCGACGGCGTCGTACACATCGCGCAGCGTCACGTTGCGCAGGTCGCAGGCCAGCACCCAGCCGCCGCCATGGCCGCGCTCGGAGCTGACGAAGCCGGCCTCGCGCAGGCCCGCGAGTGTGCGCCGCACGACCACCGGGTTGCTGCCCGGCATGCAGGCGGCCAGCGCCTCGGACGTCATGGGCCGCTCGCTGTGCGCCATGTGCAGCAGCAGGTGAAGAATGGAGGAAAGCTTGCTGTCGATTTTCATGTAACTTGTATAGTTACATGAAACAGATCAGCGTGCGCTCGGTGCGTTTTTCAACCCCGGTCGTCGCCGGGGTTTCCTTCCAGATCGGGTGGCAACACATCGAAGGCCTCGTGGTACGCCACCTCGCCGTGGGGCAACGGCGCATCGAATGCCAGGGCCTGGAAATACTCGGGTGGCACACCGGGCAACACCAGCCCGGGCACGGCGCGAAAACCGAAGCGGCCGTAGTAGGCCGGTTCGCCCAGCAGCACGCAGCCCTGCGCGCCCTCTTCGCGCAAGCGCTCCAGCGCCGCGCGCACGAGCTCGCTGCCCACGCCCTGGCCTTGGTGCTCGGGCAGCACCGAGATCGGCCCCAGGCCGAACCAGCCGCGGCTGCCGTCGCGGATCGTCACGGGCGACACCGCCACGTGCCCGATGAGCGCGCCATCGCGCTCATGGACCAGCGACAAGGTGAGCTGTTCCGCGGCGCGCAGCGCGTCGACGATGAGGTGTTCGGTGTGGCTGGTGTGTGGCCCGTTCAGGAACGCGGCCGCCGTCAGCGCGTGGATGGCCTCGACGTCGCCCGGCGATTCGGGGCGGATCATTTCGCCAGCGTGCGGCCCGAATGCACCGGCCCCGCGCGCGACTCGACCACCGCCTCCACCTCGCGGCGCAGCCCCATCAGGAACGCCAGCTCGGCCACCACGAACAGCGGGCCGATGATGAGGCCCATCACGTCGTCGACAAACGCGGGCTTGCGGCCTTCGAAGATGTGGCCCACGAACTGGATCACCCAGCCCACCACGAACAGCCCGACGCCGAACGTGGCCCAGGCCGCGGTGGACAGCGTCGCGGTGGCGTGGGCCACCGCGAGGCACAACGCCAGCAGCACGCCCATCACCACACCAAAGCGCAGATCGAGCCGCAGGTAGTAGAGCGTGGCGGCGATCACCGCCAACGTGGCCGCCGACACGGACAGGTCCGCCACGTCAAAGGCGGGGCGCGCGAGCAGCACCACGACCGCGAGCACGATCATGGGAATGCCGACGAAGTGGGTGAGGATGTTGCGGCGGTCGCGGTGGTAGGCCGCGTACTGGCTCAGGTGGTCGTTGAGGGTTTTCATGGCGGTTCTCCTTGGGTGAAACGCGGCACAGACATACATCATCGCCACAGCGCGCGCGCCGCGCCAGTGGGGTTTCTCGCAGGCCGTCACAACAGCGACTGCGCCTCGTCCTCCAGGCGCACGGCCGGCCCGCTGCGCGCCAGCGCCATCCACACGTGGAACGGCAGCCGGTCCAAAGCGCGGCGCGGCGCCTCGCGCGCCACCACGAGCCGCTCGCCTTCGACTTGCATCACGCCGCACTCGGGGGGAATCTCGTCGGGCGAGGCGATCGGTCGGCCCTTGGCGTCCTGCCCCAGCACGTACCAGCAGGCGCTGGCCATGGCCAGGTAGGCCGCGCGTTTGGCCGGCCGCTTGAGGTCGCCCAGCACGTCGGCGCGGTTGACCTTGACCTCGTGCACCACGGGTTGCAGATAGGCCTCCACCGAGGTGTGGCGCACCGAAAACACGTCGGGGCAGGCCATGCACCAACCATGTTCGGGCGCCAGCGCTGGCGCCTCGCTCTCGAAAGCGGCGACCTGTTGCATCGGCGCGGCCAGCTCGGGCTCGCCGGTGAGCAGCGCGCGCGGCAGCGGCACGCGCAGCGCCAGGCCGCGCCAGGTGATCCGCCCGGCCTGCGCCATCGCCACGGCGACACGCTCCACCAGCGCCTCGTGCGGTGTGCGCACGGCCTTGTTCCGGGCAAACACCTCGGCCAGGCGCTGGATGCCGGCATCGGTCACGCGCAGGCTCTCGAATCCCTCGGGCGAAGGCCGGCGCTCCAGCAAACCGGCGGCGAGCAATTCGACCTCGATCATGTCGTGGCAGGGCCAGCCGGCCGGGCGGTACACCTCGCGCAGGCGCTGGTGGTGGCGGCGCGTCAGAGGGGGTGCATTCGGGTCCATTCACTGAATATATATCCAGTACCATGCCACTTGATGCACACCGCCACCTTGTCCGACGAGCTGACGGCCACCGCCACGGTGGCCGTGCGCGTGCTGTGCGCGTTCGCCGCCAAAACCGGCGACCTGGACCTGCGCTTCACGCCCTCGCCGAGCGCGCAGGACGGCATCGCCGGCCACGCCACCGTGACCGCGCGGCGCGCGGCGGGCTACCAGCGCGAGGTCTTGCTCAGTGCGCAGCACGACGGCCTGCGCGTGCAAGGCCGCGCCGATGGGTTTGACCCGGCGGTGCCACGGCTCGAAGAAATCAAGACCCATCGCGGCGACGCGGCACTGATCCCCGAGAACCACCGCGCGCTGCACTGGGCGCAGGCGCGCGTGTACGGCTGGATGCTGTGCCAGCAACTCGGGCTGGAGCGCATCGAACTCGCGCTGGTGTACTTCAACATCGACACGGGGCAGGAAACCGCACTGCCGGTGTGGCACAGCGCCATCGAGTTGAAGGCCTTCTTCGAATCGCTGTGTGCGCGCTACGCTGGCTGGGCGCGCGCCGAGCAGGCGCACCGTGCCGCGCGCGATGCGGCCTTGCAAACCCTGGCGTTTCCGTTCGACGGTTTCCGCCCCGGCCAGCGCGACCTCGCCGCCGCCGTCTACCGCGCGCATGGCGCGGCGCGCCACCTGCTCGCGCAGGCACCCACCGGCATCGGCAAGACCATGGCCACGCTGTTCGCCGCGCTGCGCGCCGCACCCGCGCAGGGCACCGACAAGCTGCTCTACCTCACCGCCAAGACCCCCGGCCGCCAGCTCGCGCTGCATGCCTTGCAGCGCATGCAGACCAAGCCCCTGCGCGTGCTCGAACTCGTCGCGCGCGACAAGGCCTGCGAACACCCGGACAAGGCCTGCCACGGCGATTCCTGCCCGCTCGCGCGCGGCTTCTACGACCGCCTGCCCCAGGCGCGTGAAGCCGCCGCGCAGGCCGGCTGGCTCGACAAGGCCGCGCTGCGCGACCTCGCGTTGCAGCACGAGGTCTGCCCCTACTACCTCGGGCAGGACATGCTGCGCTGGAGCGACGTGGTCGTGGGCGATTTCAACCACTTCTTCGACCTCAGCGCGCAGGCCTGGTCGCTCACCGTCAACGACGACCTGCGCGTGGGCCTGCTGGTGGACGAGGCGCACAACCTGATCGAACGCGCGCGGCTCATGTACAGCGCCGAGCTGCACCCGGCCGCTTTCCAGGCCGCGCGCCAAACCGCACCGGGCGCGCTGAAGAAAGCCATGGACCGCTTGCACCGCCAGTGGGGCACGCTGGCGCGCGCACACACGCAGGCGCACGAGGTGCTGCCCGAGTTGCCGCACAGCTTCATCGACGCGCTGCAACACCACAGTGCCACGCTGTCCGACCACCTCGCCCACGATCCAGAAGCGGCCGGGTTGCAGACCTGGCTGTTCGAGGTGCTGCATTTCCTGCGCGTGGCCGAGTTGTTCGACACGCATTCGCTGGTGGACCTCACGCACCCTGCGCGCCCGGTCGGCCGCTCGCGCCACCCGGTGCTCACCATCCGCAACCTCGACCCGGGTCCGCTGTTGCAACCACGCTGGCAGGCCGCGCGCAGCGCCACCTTGTTCTCGGCCACGCTCAGCCCGATGGACTACGTGACCCACCTGCTCGGCCTGCCCGACGACACGCTGCGACTCGACGTGCCCTCGCCCTTCGACCCGGCGCAACTGAGCGTGCGCGTGACACCGCAGCTCTCCACCCGCTACGCCGACCGCGCCGCCTCGCTCGACACCCTGGTGGATGTGATGGCCACGCAGTACGCCGAGCGGCCGGGCAACTACCTCGCCTTCTTCAGCAGCTTCGACTACCTGCAACAGGCATTGCAACGCCTGCAGGCCACCCACCCCGAGCTGCCGGTGTGGGCGCAGTCGCGCGGCATGGGCGAAGCCGAGCGCGACGCGTTCGTGGCGCGCTTCACCGACGACGGCCAGGGCATCGGTTTCGCGGTGCTCGGCGGCGCGTTCGGCGAGGGCATCGACCTGCCGGGCCGCCGCCTCATCGGCGCCTTCATCGCCACGCTCGGGCTGCCGCAGATCAACCCGGTGAACGACCAGCTGCGCGCGCGGCTGCAGGCGCGCTTTGGTCAGGGCTACGACTACGCCTACCTGTTCCCGGGCCTGCAGAAAGTGGTGCAGGCCGCCGGCCGCGTGATCCGTGGGCCGGACGACCGGGGCGTGCTGGTGTTGATGGACGAGCGCTTCGGCCGTGCCGAGGTGCGGCGCCTGCTGCCCGCGTGGTGGCGCCTGAAAGCGCCCTGAGGCGAATCAACCGTCGGTTTCGATCACAGCGCCGTCGCTGTCGACCTCTTCCGGCAGGCGCGAGATCAGCACCTGATCGATGCGGCGGCCATCGAGCACCAGCACCTCGAAGCGCCAACCCACGCAGTCCACGCTGTCGCCCTGGTCAAGCAGATCGCCCGCCACGGTCTGCATGAGACCGGCCACCGTGTTGTAGCGGCCCTTGTCTTCGTCGGGCAGATCGTCGATGGACAGGCGCGACTTGAGTTCGGCCACCGGCATCGCGCCGTCGACCAGCCAGGCGCCGTCTTCGCGCTGCGTGGCCCAGGCGTCCACGGCGGCGCGCGGCGACAACTCGCCGGTAATGGCTTCGAGCATGTCCAGCGGCGTGAGCAGGCCCTGCACCACGCCGTATTCGTCCACCACGAACACCATGCGCGTGGAGCGCTCGCGAAACTGTTCGAGCAGCTCCATGCCGCTGAGCGTTTCGGGCACGAACACGGCGGGCAGCACATGGCGCGCCAGCGGCTCGTTGTTGCCTTCGGACTGCAGCGCGACCATGCGCGGCAGGTGGATCACGCCCACCACGTCCTCCAGCCCACCGCGGCACACCGGGTACCAGGAGTGGCCGGTGGTCCAGGCCTTCTGCACCGCGGCATCGACGGTGTCATCGGCGTCGAGCCATTCGATTTCCGAGTGGGGCACCATGATGGAGGTGAGCTGGCGGTTGTCGAGCAGGAACACGTTGCGCACCATCTGGTGCTCGTGCTCCTCGATGATGCCGGCGTCCACCCCCTCTTCCAGGCTGGCGTTGATCTCTTCCTCGGTCACGTGCTGCACCGCGTTGGTGTCGATGCGCAGCAGCTTGAGCACCCACTGCGTGGTGTGCGTGAGCAGCCACACGAAGGGCTTGGCCGCCTGCGCCACGAAGGCCATGGGCCGCGAGACCCAGCGCGACACCGCTTCGGGATAGAGCTGGCCGATGCGCTTGGGCACCAGTTCGCCGAACACGATGGTGATGAAGGTGATGACCGCCACCACCAGCCCGGTGGCCAGGATGTTGGCCGTGCCTTCGGTCAGCCCCTGGGCTTGCAGCCAGACACCGAGATCGCCGCTGAACGCGGCCTCACCCACGATGCCGTTGAGCATGCCGATGGAGGTGATGCCGACCTGCACCGACGAGAGGAACTGCGTCGGGTTCTCCAGCAGCTTGAGCGCCGTGACCGAGCCCTTGTCGCCGGCCTCGGCCATGGCTGTAAGGCGCGCCTTGCGGCTGGAGGCCAAAGCCAATTCCGACATGGCGAACGCGCCATTGAGCAGCGTGAGAAAGACGATGAGGAGGGTGTCCATAATCGATGGATGTCAATTTACATGATTGGGGATGTGCAAGGCTGCGACGAGCCCTTGGGCCGGCTGCTGGAGCACATCGATTTCTCACCAAGCCGCGACACGCTGTACCTGCTGGGCGATCTCGTCAACCGAGGGCCGTCTTCGCTGTCCGTGATCCGCCGGCTCATCGCGCTGGATGGTGCCGCGCACAGCCTGCTCGGCAACCACGACCTGCACCTGCTGGCCGCGGCGAATGGCGTGCGCAAGCGGCACCGCCACGACACAGTGCATGACATTCTTGAGGCACCCGACTGCGAAGCCATGCTCGACTGGCTGCGCACGCGGCGCATGGTGGTGCACGAACACGGCTGGCTCATGGTGCACGCTGGCGTGCTGCCGCAATGGGATGTGGCCGACACGCTGGCGCTCGCGGCCGAACTGCACGCCGCCTTGCACGGCGCGGACTGGAAGGATTTCCTGCACCACATGTACGGCAACGAGCCCGCCCGGTGGAGCGATGCGCTGCACGGCGCGGACCGTCTGCGCGTGCTCGTGAACGCGTTCACCCGCCTGCGTTTCTGCAACGTGCAGGGTGAGATGGAGTTCGAGAGCAAGGACAGCGCGGGCGACGCGCCCGCCGGTTTCATGCCGTGGTTCGACGTGCCGGGGCGGCGCACCGCGGGCGTGCCGATCGCGTTCGGCCATTGGTCCACACTGGGCGCGCTGCAGCGCAACGACCTGCAGTCGCTGGACACCGGCTGTGTATGGGGCGGTTGTCTGACGGCGGCGCGCATCACGGGCGTGCCCGGCCAGGTGGAGCGTCTGTCGGTGCCCTGCGCGCAGGCCCGCGAGCCGGGCAAGGGATGAGAGAAACGCGGTGGCGGCGAAGGCCGCCTGGCAGGCTCAGGCAAGGGCTTCGCCCTCAGCTTTCCTGAACCGGCTCGGGCGCGGGCGCGCTCTTGAACAAGGCGGGCACCTTGTTGCGGCGTGTCTTGATGTTGGGCGAGACACCGCTGCTGCGCACCGCGGTGCGCTGGGACGCTTCCCAGGCCGGCGGCGTGTCGCTGGCGGCGCTGGGTTCGTAGGGCTTGTCGAACAAGGGATCGGCCGGTGGACGCGGCGCACGGGGGGCCGGACGGTGGTCGCCACGGGCCTCGCGGGATGGCCGGCTATCGCGGCTTTCGCGAATGGCCCGGCTCTCGCGCCTCTCGCTGTCCTGCCCGCCCTCAGGCTGTTGCCAGGCGCGTTGGCCATCGTTGAAGCGGCCCGCCGGACGGCGATCGGCTTCGAACTCCAGTGCTTCGAGTTCGAGCTTCTTGCCCAGCAGTTTTTCCAGGTCGCCCATCAGGCGCGTATCGCGCCCGCTCACGAACGACACCGCCAGGCCCGACGCCCCCGCGCGACCGGTGCGGCCAATGCGGTGCACGTAGTCTTCGGCGTTGAACGGGATGTCGAAGTTGAACACCGCTGGCACGTCCTTGATGTCCAGGCCACGCGCGGCCACGTCGGTGCAGACCAGCAGGTCGACCTCGCCGGCCTTGAAGGCGGCCAGCGCCTTCAGGCGTTCGTCCTGGCTCTTGTCGCCATGCAGCGCGGTGGTGTTGAGGCCCTCGCGCTCCAGCGAACGCGCCAGGCGTGCGCAGCCGAGTTTGCTGTTGACGAACACGAAGGCCTGCTTGATGCCGCGTTCGCGCAGGATCTGCTTGAGCGTGCCGCGTTTGTCGTCGTCCTCGACGCGGTAGAAATGCTGTTCGACGGTGGAGGCAGTGGCGTTGGAGCGCGCCACCTCGATCGTCACCGGGTCCTGCAGGTAGCTGTTGGCCAGGCGCTTGATTTCGGGCGAGAACGTGGCCGAGAACAGGAGCGTGGTGCGCTGCTTGGGCAGGTAGGAGAGGATGCGCTGCAGGTCGGGCAGGAAGCCGATGTCGAGCATGCGGTCGGCCTCGTCGAGCACGACGTATTCGACCTGGTTGAGCACGCAGTTCTTGGCCTCGATGTGGTCCAGCAGGCGGCCGGGCGTGGCCACCAGGACTTCGACGCCCTTTTTCAGCTCCAGGGTCTGCGGCTTCATGTCGATGCCGCCGAACACCACCGTGCTGCGCAGGCTCGTGTACTTGGCATACAGCTTGACCTGCTCGGCCACCTGGTCGGCCAGCTCGCGCGTGGGCAGCAGCACCAGGGCGCGCACGGGGTGGCGCGCGGGCGAGGTGGAGGTGTTTTCGTGCTTGAGCATGCGCTGCAGCAGGGGCAGCGTGAACGCGGCGGTTTTGCCGGTGCCGGTCTGGGCCGCGCCCATCACATCACGGCCTTCGAGCACCACGGGGATGGCCTGCGCCTGGATCGGCGTCATGGTCTCGTAGCCCATTTCGGCCACGGCCCGCTCGATGGCAGGCGAAAGGGAAAGTTCGGAGAAGGATTGGGTCATTGGCGTCAAAGTTAGCCCGGTATTGTCTCACTTTGACGGTTTTTGGCCGAAAACCGCGCCCTGCTGCTGCATTTCCCCCTGCCGCGACGGCAAGAACAACCCCACAGACCGCGCCGATGACGGGCATGAGACGCCTGCGCGGCCCAGTGTGCTCCGACGGTGCGTGGCAGCGCCATGCACGCCCAGGCAAGACACCTATGCCGATCGGCGCAACTCAGATTGTCGAAATAAAGAAATAATTTCGAAAATTCTGAACACGTCAACAGGACACTGGAGACACACATGACGCAATGGACCGTGCCAATGGCGAACATGGCACCCAGCGGATCGGCCACTTTCTCCGATGCCGTCGCCGACAGCCTGCGCGCCGACATCGTGAGCGGAGCGTTGGCACCTGAGGTGCGTTTGGGCATGAAAGACCTGTGTGCCCGCTATGCGATGGGCATGAGCCCCATCCGGGAGGCATTGCACAGGCTGGTGGGCGAAGGCTTTGTGCATTTCAGTGGGCAGCGGGGATTTCGGGTGCCCGCGCTGAGTCTGGAAGACATCGAGGATCTGACGCTGCTGCGCGAACTGACCGAGGAAGCCGCCGTGCGACAGGCCATCGCGCGCGGGGGCGACGCCTGGGAAGCCGGCATCGTGGCCGCGTTCCACCGCTACGAGCTGCAAGTGCGGCGCATGGGCGACTTCTCAAACTTTGACGACAAGGCGATCCGCCTCTACGACGCCACACACCGCGACTTCCATACCTCGTTGTACGTCGGGGTCGTGTCGCCACGCGTTGCCGCACTGCACCGAAACCTGTTCGACCAGGCCTACCGCTACCGCAAGACGCTGCACAGCCCGCCCAGCTCGACGAAGCGCGCCATCGCCGTGCACCGCGACCTGATGGACCGGGTGCTCTCGCGAGACCCCGAGGCTGCGGTGGCGGCTTTGCACGCCCATCTGCGCACCACGCGCGATGCCACCGCACGCGCGCTGGGTGCGGCGGCGGGCCCTGCCGCCTAGCGCTCCGCCGGCAGACGGACATCCGCTGCCGGCTTCTTTTTTCCCACAACGACCGGAGACATTGCATGACCGATCCGTATTCCCCTGCGCGAAGCATTCGCCTGCGCCGGCCCCATCTCATGCGCAGCTTGGCCGCGGTCCTGGCCATGGCCTTCTGTGGCGCTGTGCAGGCCGCCGGTGCGTTGAACGAGGCCCGCCACCGCGTGTTGCTTCAGGAGGGTTCCGCGCAGATCGACGTGATCGTCGAAGGTCGCGGCCCGGCGCTGGTGCTGCTGCCGTCCTCGCAACGCGACTCGGAAGATTTCGACGGGCTGGCGGCGCTGCTGGCCATGCGCGGCTTTACCGTGCTGCGACCGCAACCGCGCGGCATGGGAGCGAGCCGCGGGCCCATGGAAGGTCTGAGCCTCAGCGTGCTGGCCAGCGATGTGGCCGCCACTGTGCGGCGGCTGGGTGGTGGACGCGCCGTTCTGGTGGGTCACGCTTACGGCCACTTCGTCGCGCGGGTCGCGGATATGGAGCACCCCGCGCTGGTGCGTGGTGTGGTCGTGGCGGGCGCCGCTGCACGCACCTTTCCTGCCGGCATGGTGGAGGCGCTTGCCGTCGCATCCGACCCCACGAAGGCGCGCGAAGACCGCCTGCAGGGTCTGCGCCTGGCCTTCTTCGCGCCGGGCAGTGACCCCGAGCCCTGGTTGAACGGCTGGCATCCCGCGTTGCGCGATGTCTACCGCAAGGCCGGTGCGGTGCCCTCCAAAGACCTCTGGTGGCCCGTGACCAACGCGCCCGTCCTCGATCTGCAAGGCGACCAGGATCCCTGGCGGCCCGCCGGAACGCGCAACGAACTCAAGGATGTGCTGGGCGACAAGGTCACGGTCCACACCGTGCGAGGCGCCAGCCACGCCTTGATCCCCGAACAACCACTCGCGGTGGCGGACGCCATCGCCGACTGGGCGGCTGCGCTGCCGCGCTGAGTGCCACCCCACATTGAACGACCACAGGAGAACCACATGCCTTTCGACAACGACATTCGTCTCAACGCCGCTGCACGTGCTCCGCGCCGCACCGTGCTGGCCGTTGGCCTTGCCTTGACGGTGGCCGCGCTGCCCGCCGCCTGGGCGCAGACGCCATGGCCGGCCAAGCCTGTGCGCATCGTGGTGCCCTTCAACGCGGGAGGCCCCGTCGACCAGTTGGCCCGCGTGATGGCGCTGAAACTGGCGCCCATCCTGGGCCAGCCGGTGGTGGTCGAGAACAAGGGCGGCGCCGCCACCATCATCGGCTGGGACACGGTAGCCAAGTCCGCGCCCGACGGCTACACGCTGTTGATGGCGGGCGTCGGCGGGCGGGCCATCCTGCCGAGCCTGGCCAACCTTCCCTACGACCCGGCGAAAGACTTCGCATCCGTCACGCGCGTGGCCAATTCGCCCAACGTCTTCGTGGTGCAGAGCGGACGCGGGCCACAGAATCTCAAGGACTGGCTGGTCCAGGCGAAGGCCAGCCCCGGCAAGCTGAACGTCGGCCTGGCGGCACCGGGCACGCTCACGCATTTTGCGGGCGTGGTGCTGCAGAAGGAGACCGGCATCACGCTGACGGAGGTGCCCTACAAGGGTGGCGCGCCCGCCGTCAACGCGCTGTTGTCCGGTGAGATCGACGTGCTCACCGCCGACATCGGCGCGGTGCTGCCCTTCGTGCAGTCGGGCCGGCTGACCGCACTGGCCGTGGCCGATCGCAGCCGATCCCCATTCCTGCCACAGGTGCCCACACTGACCGAACTGGGGGTGGCTGACATTGACGGCGTGAATGTCTTCGGCCTGTACGCACCGGCGCGCACGCCGCGCGACGTGCTCACCCGCATCGCGCGCGCCTCGGCCGACGTGCTGCAGCAGCAGGAAGTGAAGGACATCTTCGCCAAGTTGGGCATGACGGCCGAAGCCAGCACGCCGGAACAGTTCGAAGCCATCAACCGCGCGCAGACCGAGCGCTGGGCGCCGATCGCACGGGCCAGCGGCGTGCGCATCAACTGAAGAGCAGGCAAGCGCGGATGACCGACCACACACACGACCCTGCAGCCCGCAGCTGGGTGGCCAGCGCGGACCACCCCGACACCGATTTCCCATTGCAGAACCTGCCGCTGGGCGTCTTCACGCTGCGCGGGCGGGAGCAAGATACACCGCGTATCGGCGTCGCCATCGGCGACCAGGTGTTCGATCTGCTACAGGCGCTGCCGCTGCTGCCCGCGCTGCCGCCCGAGGTGCGCGAGGCGCTGTGCTCACCGCGCCTGAACGCACTGTTCGCGCTGGGCCGCCCGGCCATTGGCGCTGTGCGGCACGCCGTGTGGCGGCTGCTGGAAGCAGGCTTCGCCGAACGCCAGCGCGCCGCGGACGCATTGCGACCGCAGTCCGATGTCGTGTTGCACCTGCCCTGCGATATCGGCGACTACACGGACTTCTTCGCTTCACCCAACCACGCGCGCAACACCTTCAACCTGTTCCGCCCGGGGCAAACCTTTCTACCCAACTTCGTTCATCTGCCCATCGCGTACCACGGCCGTGCATCGTCCATCGTGCCGGCCGGCGCACCGCTGCGGCGCCCCTGGGGTCAGGTGCGAATCCATCCTGACGGCTCACCTCAGGTGGTGCCCACGCGCAAGCTCGACATCGAAGTCGAACTTGGCTTCTACGTAGGCCAGGGCAATCCGCTGGGCCAACCGGTCCCACTGAGCGAGGCCGAGCAGCATCTGGCCGGCGTGTGCGTGCTCAACGACTGGTCGGCACGCGACATACAGGCGTTCGAATCGCAACCGCTTGGCCCGTTCCAGAGCAAGAACTTCTGCAGCAGCCTGGCACCGTGGGTGGTGACCCTGGAAGCGCTCGCCCCTTTCCGTGCGGCAGCGGCGCCGCGCGAGAGCGCAGCACCCCCGCTGCAGCCTTATCTGGAGCACCCGGCCGATGCAGCCGCTGGTGCGTTCGATATCCGCCTGGAAACATCGCTGCGCACCGAAGCCATGCGCCAGCGTGGCGAGCCGCCTGTGCCGATCACCCGTTCCCGCTTCGCGCACGACGTGTGCTGGACGCCCGCGCAGATGCTGACGCACCACACGCTCGGTGGCTGCAACCTGCGCCCCGGCGATCTGCTGGGCAGCGGCACCATCTCCGGCCCCGAGCCGGGCACCGAGGGCAGCCTGCTCGAACTGACCTGGAACGGGGCCCGACCGTTGGCACTACCGCACGGGGAATCGCGCACCTTCCTGCTCGACGGCGATGAGGTCACGCTCACCGCGTGGTGCGAGCGCGAGGGGTTTCGCCGCATCGGTCTGGGCCGCTGCACCACCCTCATCCGGCCGGCGCTCGAAGCGCCCTACTGAACATCCCACGAAAGGACTTCTCATGTCGCGCATCATCGATCTGTCGATTCCCCTGGAGAACGACGTGCTTTCCGACCCCGCGCCGCTGGCGCCCAAGATCACCTACTTCACCCACCGTGGCCCCGCGGTGGAATCGATGCTCAAGTATTTTCCCGGTGCGCAACCCGAGGATCTGCCCGACGGCGCGGCCTGGGCCTTCGAGCGCGTGGCGTTGAACACCCACAACGGCACCCACCTCGACGCGCCCTACCACTTCCATCCCACGATGAACCACGGCGAGCGCGCGCTCACGATCGACGAGGTTCCCCTGGACTGGTGCTTCCAGCGCGGCGTGAAGCTGGACTTCCGCCACTTTCCCAACGGCTACGTGGCCACGGCCGCGGACGTGGCGACCGAACTCGCCCGCATCGGCCACGAACTGCAGCCGCTCGACATCGTGGTCGTCAACACAGCCGCCGGCGCGCGCTACGGCCACGACGACTTCGTCGAGTCGGGCTGCGGCATGGGCTACGAGGCCACGATGTACCTGCTGGAACGCGGTGTGCGCCTGACCGGCACCGACGCCTGGAGCTGGGACGCGCCGTTCTCCCACACGGCCGAGAAGTTCAAGCAGTCGGGCGATGCCAGCCTGATCTGGGAGGGCCACAAGGCGGGTCGTCACATTGGCTACTGCCATCTGGAGAAGCTGGGCCAGCTCGACCAGTTGCCCTCCACGGGTTACCGCATCGCGTGCTTCCCGGTCAAGATCAAAGGCGCTTCGGCCGGCTGGACACGCGCGGTCGCGATCATGTCGGAGTGAGAGAGCACCCCGCGCAGACGCGGGGGCTGGCGTTCAAAGCGTCGCCGCTTTGAAGGTGTCGCAGGACTGGATCGCGCCACTCTGCAAACCGGCATTGAACCAGCGCTGGCGCTGCGCGCTGGTGCCATGGGTGAAGCTGTCCGGCACCACCTGGCCCTGGCTCTTGCGCTGCAAGGCGTCGTCGCCGATGGCGGCGGCGGCGTTGAGTGCCTCTTCCACGTCACCCGGCTCCAGGATGGCCTTGTTCTTGTGGTTGTGGTGCGCCCAGATGCCGGCAAAACAGTCGGCCTGCAGCTCCAGCCGCACCGACATGGCGTTGTACTCGCGCTCGCTCACGCGGCCACGCGCCTTCTCCATCTGTTCCGTCAGACCCAGCAGGTTCTGCACGTGGTGGCCGACCTCGTGCGCGATCACGTAGGCCTGGGCGAAATCGCCTGGCGCGCCGAGCTGGCGGCGCAGCGTGTCGTAGAAGGCCAGGTCGATATACACCTTCTGGTCACCCGGGCAGTAGAACGGCCCCATCGCCGCCTGGCCGGTGCCACAGGCCGTGGGCGTGGCACCCCGGAACAGCACGAGGCGCGGCTTCTGGTACTGCGCGCCGGCCTGCTGGAACACCTGGCCCCACACGTCCTCGGTGCCGCCGAGCACGGCGGCCACGAATTTGCCCATGTCGTCGGTGGGCGCCTGCGTCGGGCCTTGCGTGGTTTCCACCTGCGCCGTGGGGGACGAGCCATCGCCCACGCCGCCGAGCACGCCGAGGATGGTCATGGGGTTGATGCCGAAGATCCAGCCCGCCACCAGCGCGATGGCGATGGTGCCCAGGCCGATGCCTTTGCCACCGACGCGTCTGCCGCCACCACCCAGACCACCGAACCCACCACCGCCCGGGTCAGCGCGGCGGTCTTCGACCTGGTCGGACTGGCGGTTGTTTTCCCATTTCATGGCATGCCTCCTGCGCAACGCAAGCCGTTGCTCACGCCATTATCCGGCGCGTTCAGGCTTTGGGTAGGGTCACGCCGACTTGGCCCTGGTACTTGCCGCCACGGTCCTTGTACGAGGTCTCGCAGACTTCGTCGCTCTCGAAGAACAGCACCTGGGCGCAGCCCTCGCCGGCGTAGATCTTGGCCGGCAGCGGCGTGGTGTTGCTGAACTCCAGCGTCACGTAGCCTTCCCACTCGGGCTCGAACGGCGTCACGTTGACGATGATGCCGCAGCGCGCGTAGGTGCTTTTGCCCAGGCAGATCGTGAGCACGTTGCGCGGGATGCGGAAGTACTCCATGGTCCGCGCCAGCGCGAAGCTGTTCGGCGGGATCACGCAGACGTCCTTGTTGATGTCCACGAAGGAGTTCTCGTCGAAGTTCTTCGGGTCGACCACCGTGCTGTGGATGTTGGTGAACACCTTGAATTCCGGCGCGCAGCGGATGTCGTAGCCGTAGCTCGACGTGCCGTAGCTGATCACCTTCTTGCCATCCACCTGCCGCACCTGGCCAGGCTCGAACGGTTCGATCAGGCCGTGTTGTTCGGCCATGCGGCGGATCCATTTGTCGCTTTTGATGCTCATGGGGCGCGATTGTAGGTGCCGTCTCCCACCCCTCCGGCCCACGAGTGTCCCCGCGAACTTCCCGGAATTTCAGTAATTACTGAAAATTCAAGCCAAAACCGTTACAGTCCGCGTCATGCCGCTGCAAGACCACCTCCCGCCCCTCAACCGCGAGTTCGTTGCCCACTTCGGGGAAATGGGCAGCCGCTGGGGCATCAACCGCACCGTGGGGCAGATCTACGCCCTGCTGTTCATTTCGCCCAACGCGCTCAACGCCGACGAAATCGCCGAGACGCTGGAGTTCTCACGCTCCAATGTGAGCATGGGTCTGAAGGAATTGCAGGCCTGGCGCCTGGTGCGGCTGCGCCACCAGGCGGGCGACCGGCGCGAGTACTTCGAAGCACCGGCCGATGTGTGGGAGATCTTCCGCGTGCTGGCCGAGGAACGCCGCCGGCGCGAGGTGGAGCCCACACTCTCCATGCTGCGCACCGCGCTGCTCGAAACGCCCAAGACAGACGCCGAACGCCATGCGCAGGCGCGCATGCGCGAGATGCACGACCTGATCGACCGGCTCATGACCTGGTTCGACGACGTGCAGAAGCTCGCGCCCGAAACCGCCATGCAACTCATGGGCATGGGCGCCACCGTCACACGCGTGTTCGAGCTCAAGGACCGCCTCACCGGCAAGTCGCCCGCCCGCGCCGCCAAGCGCCCCGACACGGCCACCTGAGCACCCACCCCAACCCCACAGGACCTCAACACCATGGACGCCCTGCTCCTCTCGCGCCTCCAGTTCGCGGCCAACATCAGTTTCCACATCCTGTTCCCGACCATCACGATCGCGATGGGTTGGTTCCTGCTGTACTTTCGCCTGCGCTTCCTGAAAACGCGCGACCACGCCTGGGAAGAGGCCTACTACTTCTGGACCAAGGTGTTCGCGCTCAGCTTCGCGCTGGGCGTGGTCTCGGGCATCGTGATGAGTTTTCAGTTCGGCACCAACTGGCCGGGCTTCATGGAGAAAGCGGGCAACATCGCCGGTCCGCTGCTGGGCTACGAGGTGCTCACCGCCTTCTTCCTGGAGGCGAGCTTCCTCGGCATCATGCTGTTCGGCCGGGGCCGCGTGAGCGAGCGCGTGCACGTCACCGCCACCTTCCTCGTGGCGTTCGGCACCACCATGTCGGCGTTCTGGATCCTGAGTCTGAATTCGTGGATGCAAACGCCTGCGGGTTTCGAAATCATCGATGGCAAGTTCATCCCGGTCGACTGGTTCGCGGTGGTTTTCAATCCTTCGTTCCCCTACCGCCTGGCGCACAAGCTGCTGGCCTCTACGCTGACCGCCTCGTTCCTCATCGCCGGCCTGTGCGCCTGGCAACTCATCAAGGGCAGCGCCATTGGCGGCACGCACAAGGCGCTGCGCACCGCCGTGATCGTCGCCTCCGTCGCGATGCCGCTGCAGTTCCTGGTGGGCGACATGCATGGCCTGAACACGCTGGAGCACCAGCCCGCCAAGATCGCCGCGCTCGAAGGCATCTGGCACACCGAGAAGAGCGCGCCGCTCACGCTGTTCGGCTTTCCCGACGAAGCCGCCGGCACCACGCACTACGCGGTGAAGATTCCCAAATTGGGGAGCCTGATCCTGGCGCACGACGTGGATGCCGAGATCAAGGGGCTTAACGAGTTTCCCGATGCCCATCCGCCGGTGGCGCCGATCTTCTGGGCCTTCCGCGTGATGGTGGGCGTGGGCTCGCTGATGCTGGTCGTGGCCTGGACCGCGGCTTGGCGGCTGTGGCGCCAGCGCAAGTCGTCGGTGGACGGGAAGATCCAGTTGCCCAGGCTGCTGCTCGGTGTGCTGGCGGGCATGACGTTCTCCGGCTGGCTGGCCACGCTCGCGGGCTGGTACGTCACCGAGATCGGCCGCCAGCCCTTCCTGGTCTATGGCCACCTGCGCACCGCCGACGTGGCCACCACCCTGCCCTCGCCCTTGATCGCGGTGACGCTCACGGCCTACCTCATCGTCTACGGCCTGCTGCTCATCACCTACGCGGGCGTGCTCAAGTACATGGCCGAACACCCACTCAAGCATGCCCCCGAAGCGCCGCATGGCGCCGAACTCGGCAAGGCCGGCGTTTGATGCTGCACACAGGAGAAACACCATGACATGGGCCGAAGCACTCCCCCTCATCTTCCTCGCCGTGATGGGCCTGGCCCTGCTGGCCTACGTCGTCCTCGACGGCTACGACCTCGGCGTGGGCCTGCTGCTGCCACTGGCCTCAAGCAAGGAGCAGAAGGACACGATGATCTCCAGCATCGGCCCGTTCTGGGACGCCAACGAAACCTGGCTGGTGCTGGGCGTGGGCGTGCTGCTGGTGGCCTTTCCGATGGCCTACGCGCCCGTGTTGCAGGCGCTGTACCTGCCGGTGGCGGTGATGCTGATCGGCTTGATCCTGCGTGGCGTGGCGTTCGATTTCCGCGTGAAAGCACCCACGAAGTACCTGCCGTTCTGGAACCGCGCGTTCTTCGTCGGCTCGCTGCTGGCCAGCGCCTCGCAGGGCTGGATGCTGGGCAGCTACATCACCGCCTTTGACAGCGGCTGGCTGGGTCTGGCGTTCAGCCTGGGCATCGCCATCACGCTGCCAGCGGCCTACACCCTGCTCGGCGCGGGCTGGCTCATCATGAAGACCGAAGGCGAGCTGCAGGCGCACGCCGTGCGCTGGGCACGGCGTGTGCTCTGGCCCATGGGCTTCGCGCTGGTCGCGATCTCGGTGGCCACGCCGCTGGTGCATCCGGGCGTGGTGGAGAAATGGTTCGGCATGCCCCAGGTGTTTGGCCTGATGCCAATCCCGCTGAGCTGCGCCATCGCCTTCTTCGCGGTGCGTTGGGTGGTCACGCACCCGAATGTGGTGAAGGCTGGCTATGGCTGGGTGGTGTTCGCGTCCACCGTGTTGATCTTCGTGCTGGCCTTCTTCGGCCTGGCGTACAGCATCTTCCCGGACATCATCATCGGCCGCATGACGGTGTGGCAGGCCGCCATCTCCACGGGCTCCCTCACCGTGCTCTTCATCGGTGTGGCGATCACGCTGCCGGTGATCATCGTCTACACGGTCTTCATGTACCGTGTTTTCTGGGGCAAGGCGCACCCGTTGACGTACAACTGAAGCGGCCTGACGTAGGGCGCGGGCACGAAGCCGAGCGCCCGCGCCACATCGCTCACCCGCGCATGGATCAGGACATGCTGCACACCGTTCTCGCTTTGAATGACTTTTTCGGTGACGAAGCCGAAGCAACGGTACAGCCTGGCCAGCAACGGTGAGCAGGATGCGTGCAGGTGCTGCGCGCCGCTGGCCTTGACCAACGCCTGCACAGCGAGCGTGATGCATGCCCGCAGCAGCGCCATGCTGCGGTGCTCCGGCGCCACGATCAGACGGCCCACCTCCCAACTCCGCGCGCCGAACCCCTCTTTCGATCGGGTCGCCTCGGCCCAGCGCTTTTCCGCCAGGGTGACGCCGTGGCCACAGGGAATGAAACGGATCGTGGCCACCAGCTCGTCACCGCGCTGAATGGCCATGACCATGCCGAGCCGGTCTTTCAGACTCTCCATTTCTCCCGCGCTGGGTTCCAGGTCCCGTTCGGCATCCATCGGGGCATGCTGGCGCAAGCCCTGGATGAGCGCCTGCTCGGTGGCCATGTCGAGCACACGCACGCTCAACCCCGAAAGCGCGGCTGGCGGCGCGAGATGCGCGCGCTGGCCGTCTTGAAGCCCGACGGTGCGCCGCGCACGTGGAACGCGGTGGGAGCCGATGTAAGGCGACAGTGCAATCGTCTGCATGAAATTCCTCCAATGTTTGAACAAACAAAACGCCTTTCGGGCGCGGAGGAATGATGAGCAGGTTCATGCGTCGGGCGAATTCGTCACCCGTAACTCCTGCAAGAGAGAGGGCGGGCCAGGTGCGAAGCCGGGCCCGCCGTGGTGCGCCGGCTCAGCCGGCAGCCACCACCGTCCGTTCGATCACGCGGTCGTCACCCAGCACGATCAGCGCGAACAGCAACTCGTCCAGGTTGTTGGCCTGCGAGGTCTTGCGTTCGAGCAGGGGCGTGGCCTTCGGGTTGAGCACCACGAAGTCGGCTTCATGACCAGGCTGCAGGTTGCCCACGGTGCCTTCGAGGCCCAAGGCGCGCGCGGCACCGGCCGTGTGTTGCCACCACAGCTGGCCCGGTGTGAGGCTGGTGCCTGGCTTGGTCTGCCCCTCGCGGCCCACGCAGTAGGCGGCGAGCATGGTGCGAAACGGCGAGAAGCTGGTGCCGCCGCCCACGTCGCTTGCGAGACCGTAGCCCATGCCGGCGGCATCCGCGGCGAGATAGTCGAAGAAGCCGCTGCCGAGAAACTGGTTGCTGGTCGGGCTCACGGCGGCGGTGGTGCCGGTGCGGGCCATGAGCTCGCGGTCGGCTTTGTCGAGGTGAATGCAATGCGCGTACACCGCGCGCGGGCGCAGCAGGCCGAAGTCGCCGTACACGCCGAGGTAGCTGCGCGCCTCCGGGAACAGTTCGGCCGCCCAGCGCACCTCGTCCAGGTTTTCCGCCACGTGCGACTGGATCCACACATCGCCGTACTTCGCCGCCAGTTCACCGGCCCCGCGCAACTGCGCGGGCGTGCTGGTAGGCGCAAAACGCGGCGTGATCGCGTAGCCCAGGCGGTCCACGCCGTGCCAGCGCTGGATCAAGGCTTCGGTGTCGATCAGGCTCTGTTCGGTCTCGTCGCGCACGCCGTCTGGGCTGTGGCGGTCCTGCAGCACCTTGCCGGTGATGAAACGCAGGCCGCGTGCGCGCGCCTCTTCGAACGCCGCGTCCACCGACACGGGGTGCGAAGTGGCAAAGGTGAGCGCGGTGGTGACACCGTTGCGCGCGAGTTCGTCGAAGAAGAACGTGGCGACTTCGCGCGCGTGCTCGCGATCGTGAAAGCGCGATTCGTGCGGGAAGGTGTAGTTCTCCAGCCAGGGCAGCAAACCCGCCGCGGGCGCGCCGATCACGTCGGTCTGCGGGTAGTGGATGTGCATGTCGATGAAGCCCGGCGCGATCAGCTTGCCGCTCAGGTCTTCCACTGCCACACCGGGGAAATTACCGATCAGCGCCGCATGGCTGCCCGCGGCGCGCACCACGCGGCGGCCCTGCGCATCGGGCCCGACGACGAGCAGGCCGTCGGCATCGAACACGGGCGACTGGTCGTCGGCAAAACGCAGCAGCGAGGCACGGTAGGCTTTCATGGCGCGCAGCTTAACGCGTTGCTCGCGTCCGGCCATACGGCACAGCCGATAGGGGCCATGCCATCGCCGTATGTCTTCAGCGCTCCAGCGAACCCTGCACGCCTTCGGCCAGCCAGTTCATGTTGAGGATGTCGGCATCGGTCAGCGACTGGCCAGCCTTGAGCACTGTACGCCCCTGGTTGTCGCGCAGGTCGGCACGGGCGCGGAACACCTGGAGCTTGCCGGCGGCCATGTCGGCCTGGCGCGCCAGCACTTCCTTGCGCACCTTCTCGGGCACCTTGGGGCCAAAACCGTCGACGCGGATCATGCCTTCCTTCACGCCGCCCCACACGCTGGCGCTTTGCCATGTGCCGTCGAGCACGGCCTGCACGCGGCGGGTGTAGTAGTCGCCCCAGAGGTGCGTCACGGCGGCGATCTGCGCATCGGGCGCGACCGAGCGCATGTCGGAGTGGTAGGCCACGGCAAGTTTGCCGCGCTCCTGCGCCGCCACCATCACCGCCGTGGAGCCGGTGTGAAAGGCCAGCACCTCGGCGCCCTGGTTCATCAGCGTCATGGCGGCGTCGCGCTCGCGCGGCGGGTTGAACCACTCACCGAGCCACACCACCTTCACCGTGGCGCGCGGGTTGACCGAGCGCATGCCCAACGTGAAGGCATTGATGCCCTGCACCACCTCCGGAATCGGGAAGCCCGCGATGTAGCCCGCCTGCGTCGCCACACGGCCCGCGGCCACGCCGGCCAGGTAACGGCCCTCGTAGTAGCGTGCGTTGGCGGTGGCCACGTTGGCCGCGGTCTTGTAGCCGGTGATGGACTCGAACTTCACATCCGGAAAATCGCGCGCCACCTTGAGCGTGGGCTCCATATAGCCGAAGCTGGGCGTGAAGATGATGCGGTGGCCTTGCTGCGCCAGATCGCGGATCACGCGCTCGGCGTCGGCACCTTCGGGCACGTTCTCGACAAAGTGCGTTTCGACCTTGTTGCCCAACGCGGCCTGCACCGCCTGGCGGCCCAGTTCGTGCTGGCGCACCCAGCCTGCGGGCGTGAGCGGCGTCACATAGACAAACGCGGCCTTGAGCGGTGGTGCGGTCGTCTGTGCCTGGGTGGAAAGGGGGAGTAAAAAGCTGGCGGCCGCCAGTGCGCACGCGCACCTGGCCACGAGGTTTTTGTACATGGTGGTCCTCTACATGGCTTCCGTGAATGAAAAAGCGAGCCGGGGAAGCACCGGGCTCGCTGGGGCAGATTTTACGCCTGCCGTGATCAGTCAAAGATCGCGTTGCTGGGACGGCTCCGCTGGCTGCAGTAGCCAGCGGTCGATTACGTCGTCAACAAAGTGGCCGTTGACGGCATGCCCTTCAACCAGCAAGATTTTGTCGATGGTCCACGGAATGGGTCGGATACGGTGTGTGCGAAGCGCAAACCACGGATCCGTGTCAGCGCGACGGTGCAAGCGGATGCACGGACTTGCGCGCAGGCGCGCCATAACCGTTCGACCTCCGATTGTTCGTACACCGGCACCGTCAGCGACTGGTGCCAGTTCGCGGGATCGAACATCGCGCCTTGCAATTGTGTCCTCAGGCCGATGGCGTCCAAGACACTCTTAAGGTCCTCCAGCACCAAGGGTGGAGGCATGGCCACGACCAGGAACCGTGATGGGGTCATGGCCGCATCGACCTTCAGCTTACGATGGCTTGGTCCAGCTTTGCCATCAACTCGGCACGCCGCTCGTCGCTCACGAAACTGGCCTCGAAGCTGTTGCGCGCCAGGGTGATGACATCGTCACGCGAGAGCCTGAGCGCCTCGACGGTCTGCACGAAGTTGGCGTTCATGTAGCCGCCGAAATAGGCCGGGTCGTCGGAGTTGACGGTGGCGCACAGGCCGGCGTCGAGCAGGCGCTTCATGGGGTGGTCTTTCAGGTCGCGCACCACGCACAGCTTGAGGTTGGACAGCGGGCACACTGTGAGCGGCATGCGCGTGCGCGCCAGCTCGGCCACCAGCGCCGGGTCTTCGAGCGAGCGCACGCCGTGGTCGATGCGCTCGGTCTTCAGGTCGTTCAGCGCTTCCCAGATGTAGGCCGGCGGTCCTTCTTCGCCCGCGTGCGCGACGAGGCGCAGGTCCAGCTCGCGGCAGCGTGCGAACACGCGCGAGAACTTCGACGGCGGGTGCCCCACCTCGCTCGAATCCAGCCCCACGCCGATGAAGCGCGGGCGGTGCGGCAGCGCGGCCTCGAGCGTGGCGAAGGCGTCTTCTTCGCTCAGGTGGCGCAGGAAGCACAGGATCAGCGACGCGCTGATGCCCAGCTCGGCCCGCGCGCGGTCGCAGGCGCTGGACAGGCCGTTGATCACCGCGGCCATGGGCACGCCCCGCGCGGTGTGGGTTTGCGGGTCAAAGAAGATTTCGGTGTGCACCACGTTGTCGGCCTTGGCGCGCAGGAAGTAGGCCCAGGCCATGTCGTGGAAGTCGGCTTCGTGCAACAGCACGCTGGCGCCGGCGTAGTAGATGTCCAGAAAGCTCTGCAGGTCGGTGAAGGCATAGGCCGCGCGCAGAACCTCCACGCTGGCGTAGGGCAGGCTCAGGCCGTTGCGCTGCGCGAGCGCGAAGATCAGCTCGGGTTCAAGCGAGCCTTCGATGTGGATGTGCAGTTCGGCCTTGGGGATGGCGGCGGCGAGTTGGGTGGGGGTCATGCTCATGGGGAATTGTCCTCAGCGTTGGGGCGAGACCGCCTCGAGAGAAATGATGCCACGCGTGCCCCGCCCAGGTGTTGCATTCAACACGTGCCGAGCACAACGCCCAGGCGGTTCAGGTAGCGGCGGTATGCGCTGGACACGCGGTCGGCCGGGCCGTGCACCTCGGTGACGGGCACGGTGCGCCCCACCGGCAGGGCGCGAGGGCGCTGCGATTCGACCACCGGGCGGTCCTGCGCGAACACCGCGTCCTGGAAATCAATGAGTTCCTTGTCGCTCGATGTATCGCCTTGCGTGGCCATCACGAACCAGGCCGTGCACATCTCGTTCCCGTCGGGCCGGATGAAGAGCGCGATGGCGTTGCTCACCGGGTCGCCTTGCGTGGCGTCCTTGCGCAGAATGGCGGCGAACGGGTGCGGCACGTCGTAGCGGTAGGCGATCCAGGTGCCTTCTCCGGCACTTGCATACGCGCGCGGCTGCCAGGCGCGTGCGTCGCTCACCACGAGTCCGGCCAGGCCAGTGCCCTCCTCGACCACACCGGTCTGCACCTGCGCGTGGCCACGTTCGCCCAGCCAGCCTTCGTGCACGAAGCCGAAGTGGCTCAGGTCGAGGAAGTTTTCCACCAGGCGGGGTGCGCTGGTGTTGAGTTCGTAGGGGCCGCAGAGCACGGTGCGCCAGGTGGCGTCGTCGCTTTGCGCGAAGGCGGGCGGGTCGGCCAGATCGGGCGACAGGGGATTCGTGGGCGCATGCAGGCGCACCCACACCAGGCCGTGCTGCTCGCGCGCTTCGAACACGGTAGCGCGGTGGGCGGCTGGTGGCACGAAATCGGGTGCCGCGGGGATGTGCTGGCAGCGGCCTTCGCCGGCGGCGAATTGCCAGCCGTGGTACGGGCATTCGAGGCGCGCGCCGTGCACGCCGATCAGCACGCGGCCCAGCGAGAGCCTGGCGCCTCGGTGCGGACAGCGGTCGACCCAGGCGTGCACGTGCGAGCCGTCGTGGGAGTGCTCGCGCCAGAGCACGAGCGGTTGGCCCAGCAGGGAACAGGCCACGGGTTCGTGGCGCACCTGGTGGGAGGCGGTCACGGGGTGCCAGAGTTGTTGTTCGATCATGTGGCTTTCATCCTGATAGACCGCGCTTTGCCCTCGCCTCAACCCTCTCCCGCCAGCGGGAGAGGGAGCAACTTCCCCTCACCCAAAAAGAAAAGCCCCCCGGAGGCGGCTCTCTTGTCCAGAGGCACCGTGGAACCGGCTTTGCCGGGCCATTGGTGCCGCCCCCTCGAGGGGGTCGCGCGAAGCGCGGCGGGGGTGAGCTTAGTTCGGCACTTTGCCTTCAACGCCCTTCACATAGAACTTGACGCCACCCAGGAACTTGTCGTCAGCAACAGCGTCCTTGGCCAGCACTTCCTTGCCGTCCGAACCCATGATCGGGCCCTTCCAGATCGAGAAGCTGCCGTCTTTCAAGCCAGCGCGCACGGTGTCGAGTTTGGCTTTCACGTCGGCGGGCACGTCGGCGGCCACGGAGACCATGTCGATCGCGCCTTCCTTCACACCCCACCACACGCCGCCGGTGGACCAGGTGCCTTCCAGCACGTCCTTGGTGGCCTTGATGTAGTACGGCGCCCAGTTGATGACGGCCGAACCCAGGTGGGCCTTGGGGCCGTAGGCGGTCATGTCCGAATCCCAACCGAAGGCGCGCTTGCCCATCTTCTCGGCGGTCTGCAGCACGGCCGACGAGTCGGTGTTCTGGAACAGGATGTCGGCGCCGCCGTTGATCAGCGAGGTCGCGGCTTCGGTTTCCTTCGGTGGGTCGAACCAGCCGTTGACCCAGACCACCTTGGTCTTGACCTTGGGGTTCACCGATTGCGCGCCCAGTGTGAAGCTGTTGATGTTGCGGATCACTTCAGGGATTGGGATCGAAGCCACCACGCCCAGCGTGTTGGTCTTGGTCATGCCGCCCGCGATCACGCCGGCCATGTACGCGCCTTCGTAGGTGCGGCTGTCGTAGGTGCGCAGGTTGTCGGAGGTCTTGTAGCCGGTGGCGTGTTCGAACTTCACGTCCTTGAAGTCGGGCGCGATCTTGAGCATGGGCTCCATGTAGCCGAAGGTGGTACCGAAGACCAGCTTGTTGCCTTGGCCGGCCAGGTCGCGGATCACGCGCTCGGCGTCGGCGCTCTCGGGTACGTTCTCGACGAAGCTGGTCACGATCTTGTCGCCGAATTCCTTCTCCAGCGCTTTGCGGCCGTTGTCGTGCGCAAAGGTCCAGCCGCCGTCGCCCACCGGGCCGACGTAGGCAAACGCGATCTTCAGCGGCTCGGCCTTGGGTGCCGGCGCAGCAGCAGGTGCGGGGGCGGCGGCGGGCGCGGCAGCCTCTTCCTTCTTGCCGCAGCCGATCAGGACAGCGCTGGTCAGCGCGGTCACCGCGGCAACCTTCATCAGGGAACGTTTGCTCAAATCTGTCATGGATAACCTCTTTGTTGGGAAAGGGGACAACGGTTGCAAAAAGCAGAAAAGATTATGCGCCCGGGTAGAAGGGTTTTCCGATGGACGAGGGCATGTTGATACGGATCCACGTCGGGTTGCGCGAGATCAACACCAGCACGACGATGGTGGCCACGTACGGCATCATCGTGAGGAACTGGCTGGGCACGTTGACGCCGACACCTTGCAGGTGAAACTGCAGCATCGTCACACCGCCGAACAGGTAGGCGCCGAGCAACACGCGGGCCGGTCGCCAGGTGGCGAAGGTGGTCAACGCGAGCGCGATCCAGCCCTTGCCGGCGATCATGCCTTCGACCCACAACGGCGTGTAGACGGTGGACACATACGCACCCGCCAGGCCACACAGCGCGCCTCCGGCCATCACCGCCACCAGGCGAATGCGGCGCACCGGATACCCAAGCGCGTGCGAGGACTCGGGACTCTCGCCCACGCTGCGCAGCACCAGGCCGGCGCGCGTGCGGTAGAGGAACCAGATCAGGAAGATCACCAGTGCCACGCAGATGTAGACCATGGGGTGGTGGCGGAACAGCGCCGGGCCGATCAGCGGGATGTCACCGAGCAGCGGAATCGCGTGGCGCGTCTGCTCGGGCAGCTTTTCCTGCACGTAGCTGGTGCCGGCGAAGGCCGAGAAGCCCGCGCCGAACAGGCTGAGCGCCAGGCCCGTGGCGTACTGGTTGGTGTTGAGCCAGATCACGAGGCCACCGAAGATGGCCGCGAGCAAGGCCCCGGCGGCCATGCCCGCCGCGAAGCCGAGCGTGGTGCTGCCGGTGTGCACCACCGTGGCAAAGCCGGCGAGCGCGGCGCACAGCATCATGCCCTCGGCGCCGAGGTTGACGATGCCGGCTTTTTCGTTGATGAGCAGGCCGAGCGATGCAATGGCCAACACCGTGCCTGCGTTGAGCGAGGCCGCGATCAGAAGTGCGATGGATTCCATCAGTGATCTCCGTTGGAGGTGCGTTGGGCCGTGGCGGCGCCGTCAAGGGGCACCGCGGAACCGACCTTCGAGGAACTCAGACCGGGCGGCGGATGCTGTCCTTTCGTGGGCGTGACGCGCAGCCCGGTGTGGGTGAACCTGACGCGATAGGCGATGAGCGTGTCACACGCCAGCAACGCGAACAGCAACAAGCCCTGGAACACACCCGTGATCGACTTGGGCAGCCCCAGGCGCGACTGCGCCAGCTCACCGCCGATGTAGAACATGCTCATGAGGATCGCGGAGAACACGATGCCCACCGGATGCAGCCGCCCGACGAAGGCCACGATGATGGCGGCGAAGCCGTAGCCTGCCGGCACGTACGGCGTGAGCTGGCCAATCGGCCCGGCCACTTCCAGCCCGCCGGCCAGACCCGCCGCCCCGCCCGAGACGAGCAGCGCGGTCCACAGCGCCTTGCGCGATGAGAAGCCCGCGTAGCGCGCCGCTGCCGGCGCCAGGCCACCCACGAGCTGTGCGTAGCCCGCGTAGGTGCGGAACAGAAAGATCCACACCGCCGCCACACCGCCCAGGGCCAGCAGCAAGCCGATGTTCACGCGCGAGCCTTGCATGAGGCGCGGGATCTGCGTGACCGCCTCGAAGGTCTTGGTCTGCGGGAAGTTGTAGCCGGCCGGGTCCTTCCACGGGCCATAGACCAGGAAGTTCAGCACCTGGATCGCCACGTACACCAGCATCAGGCTCACGAGGATTTCGTTGGCATTGAAGCGGTCGCGCAGCAGCGCGGTAATGCCCGCCCACAGCATGCCACCCAACACCCCCGCCGCGAGCACCACGGGCACGATCCAGGGGCCGGTGGTCTTGTCGGCCATCAGCGCCACGCCGGCGGCGAAGATCGCGCCGATGATGTACTGCCCCTCGGCGCCGATGTTCCACACGTTGGAGCGGAAACACACCGCCAGGCCGAGCGCGATGATGAGCAGCGGCGTGGCCTTCACCATCAGCTCCGACAGCGCGTAGGTGCTCTTGATCGGCTCCCAGAAGAACACCTGCAGGCCACGCACCGGGTCTTTGCCGAGCACGGCAAACAGAATGACGCCGATCACCACGGTGATCAGCAACGCCAGCAACGGCGAGGCATAGCCCCAGCGCGCCGAGGGCTGGGGACGGACTTCAAGCCGCAACATGGGCAGTCTCCTTTTCTTTGTGGTGGGGTGTGGTGTCCCAGAGGCCGGACATCCACATGCCGATGCGCTCGATGGTCGCGTCGGCCCGGTCCAGGCTGGGCGAGAGGCGGCCTTTGGCAATCACGTGCAGGCGGTCGCTGATCTCGAACAGTTCGTCGAGTTCTTCGCTCACCACCAGCACCGCGCAGCCCGCGTCGCGCAGCTTCAGAATTTCGCCGCGGATCTGGGCGGCCGCGCCCACGTCCACGCCCCAGGTGGGCTGGCTCACGATGAGCAGTTTGGGCTTGGCCTCGATCTCGCGACCGACGATGAACTTTTGCAGGTTGCCGCCCGAGAGCGACTTGGCCGCAGCGTCCGGCCCATTGGCCTTGACCTTGTAGCGGCTGATGATGTCGGCCGCCTGCGTCTTGAGCGCGTTCACGCGGATCCAGCCGCCCGCGCCCAGCGCATCGTCGCGCGAGAGCAGGAGGTTGTGCGCCAACGACAGCGTGGGCACCGCACCGCGGCCCAGGCGCTCCTCGGGCACGAAATGCAAGCCCAACGCGCGCCGCTTCGTGGGGCTCTGGCGCGAAACATCCTGCCCACCCATGCGGACGCTGCCGGCCGGTGCGCGCGTGTCTTCGCCCGACAGGCTATACAGCAACTCGCTCTGGCCGTTGCCCGACACGCCCGCGATGCCCACCACCTCGCCCGCGCGCACGCTGAGCGCGATGTCGCTCAGGTGGGTGCCGAAGGGGTCGTCGCTCTGCAGGGTGAGGCCGCTCACCTCCAGCACCGTGGCACCGGCATGCAGCGCGCGCACTTCCAGCGCGGGCGGCTCGGCGCCGATCATCAGGCGCGAGAGCGAAGCGTTGCTCTCTTCGCGCGGGTTGCACACGCCCGTGACCTGCCCGCCGCGCAGCACGGTGCAGGCGGTGCACAGTTCGCGGATCTCGTGCAGCTTGTGGCTGATGTAGAGGATGCTGCAGCCCTCGGACGCGAGCTTGCGCAGCACCACGAACAGTTTTTCCACCGCCTGTGGCGTGAGCACCGAGGTGGGTTCGTCGAGGATGAGCAGTTGCGGGTTCGTGAGCAAGGCGCGGATGATTTCCACCCGCTGCATCTCGCCCACCGAGAGCGTGTGCACCGGCCGGGAGGGGTCGACGTCCAGCCCATACTCTGTCGCCTTGGCGGTGATGCTCGCGCTCACCTGCGGCAGCGTGAGCGACTTGTCCAGCCCCAGCCAGACGTTCTCGGCCACGGTGAGCGTGTCGAACAGGCTGAAGTGCTGGAACACCATGCTGATGCCCAGCGCCCGCGCTTCCTGCGGGTTGCGGATGTGCACCGGCTTGCCGTTGAACATCACCGAGCCTTCGTCGGGTTTCACCGAGCCGTAGATGATCTTCATCAGCGTGGACTTGCCCGCGCCGTTCTCGCCCAGCACGGCGTGCACCTCGCCGGGCAACACGGTGAGCGAAACGCCGCTGTTGGCCACCACGCCCGGATAGCGTTTGGTGATGCCGCTGAGTTGCAGTCTTGTCGTGGTCATGTGTCTCCTTTTGTATGGGGCGGTCAGTTGTCGGCGTCTGGCCGCTTGAGCGAAGCGGCAACGCTCTTGATCTGCTCCCGCAACCAGCGCCCGGCCTTGGAGGCGTGGGTGCGTTCGTGCCAGAGCTGGTAATACATCATTCGCGGAAATTCCACCGGGCAGGGCAGCACCTGCACCGGCAGCACACCGGTGAAGCGGTCGCAGTACTGGCGGCCGGTGGTGAGCACCAGCAGACTGCCTGCCACCATGGCCGGGATCAGGCCGAAATGCGGGCAGCGCGCGGTGATGTTGCGCACCATGCCCAGCGTGGCCAGGTGCTCGTCGATGAAGCCGCGCGCGCCGGGGTGGGTGGGCGTGGGCGCGATGTGCTCGGCGCCGAGCCAGGCTTCCACGTCCCAGCCGCGGCGCGCGGCCGGGTGCTGGTTCGACACCAGGCACACCACCTCGTCGCCGAACAGGCGGCCCAGGTGCAGGTCGTCGGGCGGCTGCGACCAGTTGCCGATCACCACGTCCACGTCGCCCTGGGCGAGGTGGTTGCGGTAGTCGGAGTCGGCCGAGAGCGGGTGGATGTCGATCGGGCAGTTCGGCGCCTGGCTCTTGATCTGGCTCACCAGCTGCGGCAGGAACAGCGGGTCCATGTAGTCGCTGGCGGCCAGGCTGAAGCTGTGGCGGGCGGTGGCGGGCTCGAAGCTGCGCGCGTCGGAGAACAGCACCTCGGCGCTGCGCAGGATGTCCGCCGCCGGCTCGATCATGCGCAGGCCGGCCACGGTGGGCACCATGCCCGAGCCCGAGCGCACCAGAAGGGGGTCGCCGGCCAGTTCGCGCAAGCGTTTGAGCGCGGCACTCACCGCCGGCTGGTACATGCCAAGCCGCAGCGCCGCGCGCGACACACTGCGCTCGGTGAGCACGGTGTGGAGCACGCGGATCAGGTGCAGGTCGATCTTGTCAAACATGGACATGTATTTCATACCCTGGCGGTATGCGGCTGAATGGTGATTTGGGCATTCTGGACATATGACCGAGCATATGTTGTGCCATGGGGCCAGCGCTATGCTGGCACGCATGAGCACTGAAACATCCGCACAAACCCTGACCTTCCTGCGCCGCGGCCAGCCCGTGACGCTGAACAACGTGGCACCCGACCGCACCTTGCTGGAGGTGCTGCGCGAAGACCTGCACTGCACCGGCACCAAGGAAGGCTGCGGCGAAGGCGACTGCGGCGCCTGTACCGTGGTGCTGGGCGAGGCGGTGGACGGGAAACTGGAATACAAGGCCATCAACAGCTGCATCCGGCTGGCGCATTCGGTGGAAGGCCTGGCGGTGTGGACGGTGGAAGATATCAGCGCCGACGCGCCGGCTGGTGAACTGCACCCGGCCCAGGAAGCCATGGTGCAGTGCCACGGCAGCCAGTGCGGCTTCTGCACCCCCGGGTTTGTCATGAGCCTGTTCGGTATGTACCAGAACACGGACGGCGGAAAGGGCATCGACCGCGCCCAGGCCCAGGCCGACCTCTCGGGCAATTTGTGCCGCTGCACCGGCTACCGGCCCATTCTGGACGCGGCGCAGCAGATGGTCGATTTGCCGCTGCCCGCGGGTTGCGGCGTGAACGAGGCACAGACGGTGGCGGCGCTGCAGGTGCTCAACAAGAAAAAAGCGGATGGCGCGGTGTACCTGCGCCCGACCACGCTGGCCGAATTGCTGCAACAGCGCGCCGCGCACCCCAAGGCCCAGGTGGTGGCGGGCTGCACCGACGTCGGCCTGTGGGTGACCAAGATGCACAAGCGATTTGCCACCGTGCTGGACGTGACCACGGCGCGCGAGCTGCGTCGCGTGGAGCGCTACCCGAACCACATCGCCATTGGCGCGGCGGTGAATCTGACCGAGGCGTACGACGCGCTGGTGCAGGACCGGCCCCAGCTCAAGACCTTCGCGCAGCGCTTTGCCGGCTTGCCGGTGCGCAACTCGGGCACGCTGGGCGGCAATGTGGCGAATGGCTCGCCGATCGGGGATTCGATGCCGCTGCTGATCGCGCTGGGGGCGAGCGTGGTGCTGATGCGCTGGGATGCCCGAAAGGGGCAGATCGCGCACCGGGAGTTGCCGCTGGAAGATCTGTACACCGGGTACCGGACGAATGTGATGAAGGCCGATGAGCTGTTGTGCTGGGTCAAGGTGCCTTTGCCCCAAACCTCCTCCGAATTCATGCGCGTCTACAAGATCAGCAAACGCTTCGACGACGACATCTCCGCCGTCTGCCTCGCCATCCAGATGACGCTCAAGGAGGGCGTGGTGCAACACATCTCCATCGGCGCCGGCGGCGTGGCCGCCACGCCCGTGCGCGCCCGCCGAACCGAAGCCGCGCTGTGGGGTCAAACCTGGACCACCGACACCGTGAAGAAGGCCACCGAAGCGTTGCGCGCCGAGTTCCAGCCGATCTCCGACATGCGCGCCAGCGCCCACTACCGGCACACCGTGCTGGGCAACCTGCTGCAGCGCTTCTGGCTGGAAAGCCAGGGCCTGCAACACATCAACCTGGACAACCTCAACGCGGCAACGCTGGAGGCACTGGCATGACCGCACGCGACAAAAACAACCTCACCGAAACGCCCATGGTGATCTCGTCCCGGGCGGACGCGGTCGCGGAACCCGAGGACGTGGCCCTGGCCCGGCCGGAACCCGTCACCACGCCCACAGACACGCGCGCCGCCGGCGTCTCGCGCTTCCACGAAAGCGCCCGCGCCCAGGTGGCCGGCGCCGCCACCTACATCGACGACATCCCCGAGGTGCGCGGCACGCTGCACGCCGCCCCGGTGTGCTCCCACGTGCCGCACGGCACGCTGCGCGGTATCGACGCGTCCGCCGCGCTGGCCGTGCCCGGCGTGCGCGGCATCTTCGGCGCGAGCGACATTCCTGGCGACGAGACCCTGGCCGCCTTCGCGCACGACGAACCCGTGTTCGCCAGCGAGACCGTGCAGTTCACCGGCCAGGTGATCGCCATCGTCGTGGCCGACGACGTGATGACCGCGCGCCGCGCCGCGCGCCTGGTCAAGCTCGACATCACCCCCCTGCCCGCCGTGCTCACCGTGCACGAAGCCCACGCCAAGGCCAGCTACGTGCTGCCGCCAGTGCATGTGAAGCGGGGCGACGCGGCGGCGGCCCTCAAGCGCGCGTCGCACAGGCTCGAAGGCCGGTTCGAAGTCGGCGGCCAGGAACACTTCTACCTGGAAGGCCAGATCGCCTACGTGCTGCCGCTGGAACAGAACCAGTGGTGGGTCTACTCCAGCACGCAGCACCCGGGCGAGGTGCAGCACTGGGTTTCACACGCGCTGGGCATCCAGAACCACGCGGTCACGGTGGAATGCCGGCGCATGGGCGGCGGCTTTGGCGGCAAGGAAACGCAGGCCGGTCACCTCGCGGTGTGGGCCGCCGTGGCAGCGCGCAAGCTGCAGCGCCCGGTCAAGCTGCGGCTGGACCGCGACGACGACTTCATGATCACCGGCAAGCGCCACCCCTTCGCATACCACTACCGCGTGGGCTTCGACGACAGCGGCCTGCTCTGCGGACTCGACCTGCAGATGCTCGCCAACTGCGGCTTCTCCGCCGACCTCTCCGGCCCGGTGGCCGACCGCGCGATCTTCCACACCGACAACGCCTACTTCCTGGAAGACGTTTCGATCTCCAGCTACCGCTGCAAGACCAACACCCAGAGCCACACCGCGTTTCGCGGCTTCGGCGGCCCGCAGGGCGTGATCGTGATCGAGCGCATCCTGAGCGACATCGCGCAGGCGCTCGGCATGGACCCGCTGGATGTGCGGCTGCGCAATCTCTATGGCATCGAAAGCCGCAACGTCACCCACTACCAGATGAAGGTCGAGGACAACATCCTCGAACCGCTCATGACCACGCTGGCGCAGACCAGCCACTACCGCGAACGCCGGGAGCGCATCGCGACCTGGAACGCCAACAGCCCGGTGATCAAGAAGGGCATCGCGCTCACGCCGGTGAAGTTCGGCATCAGCTTCACCGCCACGCTGTTCAACCAGGCCGGCGCGCTGGTGCACGTCTACACCGACGGCAGCGTGCAGGTGAACCACGGCGGCACCGAGATGGGCCAGGGCCTGAACACCAAGGTGGCGGCGATCGTGGCGGATGAATTGGGTGTGCCGTTCGAGCGCGTGCTCAGCACCGCGTCCGACACCAGCAAGGTGCCCAACGCCAGCGCCACGGCGGCCTCCAGCGGCACCGACCTCAACGGCCGTGCCGCGCAATTCGCCGCGCGCCACGTGCGCGACAACCTCGCCGCCTTCGTCGCCGGGCTCGATGGCTGCGGCGCGGGCGCGGTGCGCTTCGAAGGCGGCCAGGTCATCACGCCCAAGACCGTGCGCAGTTTCGAAGAGGTGGTGCACGCCGCCTACGCCAACCGCATCCAGCTCTGGAGCGACGGCTTCTACCGCACGCCCAAGATCCACTACGACAAGACCACCCTCACCGGCCGCCCGTTCTACTACTTCGCGTACGGCGCGGCGGTGACCGAAGTCGCCATCGACACGCTCACCGGCGAGAGCCGTGTGCTGAAGGTGGACATCCTCCACGACGTGGGCCGCAGCATCAACCCGGCGATCGACATCGGCCAGATCGAAGGCGGTTTCATCCAGGGCATGGGCTGGCTCACCACCGAACAGCTGGTGTGGAACGACAAGGGCTATCTGCAGACCCACGCACCCAGCACCTACAAGATCCCCGCCACCGGCGACATCCCCGAACACTTCAAGGTCGAACTCTGGCCCGAGGCCAACCGCGAAGACAACGTGCACGGCAGCAAGGCCGTGGGCGAGCCACCGTTCATGCTGGCGATCAGCGTGTTCGAAGCGCTGCGCGATGCGGTGGGCCATGCGGGTGGGAAGCCGCTGGCGATGAACGCACCGGCGACGGCGGAAGAGGTGCTGAAGGCGATATAAACCCGATTTGGGTCAAAGTTAGAACTTGCCGGGTCTAATTCGACCGCATAGCATGCGTCTCCAGTGCCACACCACGATGGCACGCGAACGGAGACATGCGAGTGAACTGGAAAGGCCTGAAAACCGGTGAGCGCAGGGTGCTGGACCACGTGTTCTGGGCCAGCGGCATGTCGCGCGACGCGCTCGCCGCCGCCTCATCCTTCTCCAAGACCCGCGCCAACGCGGCCGTCGCGGAGCTGCTCGAACAAGGCCTGCTGGAGCAGACCGGTGAGCAAGTGCCCACCGGCGGGCGCCGCGCCGAAACGCTGCGCCTGAGCCGCAGCCTGGGTGTGCTGATCGGCGTGGCCGTTGGCGCGACCGGGCTGGAGGTGGGCATCCTGAGCCCCGACCTGGCCGTGCTGGCCCACCACAGCGAACCGGCCGACGTGCGCGACGGCCCCGGCCCGGTGCTCTCGCGCATCCGCACCCTCATGCACGAACTGCTCGCGCGCTGCGACGTGCCGCCGCGCCAGGTGATCGGCATCGGTATTGGCCTGCCCGGCCCGGTGGATTTCGACAGCGGCCAGTTGGTGAGCCCGCCGCTCATGCCGCTGTGGGACGGTTATTCGATCCGCGACGACCTCGCCGCCGACTTCACCGCCCCCGTGTTCGTGGACAACGACGTGAACGTGATGGCGCTGGGCGAGCTCTGGCGCATGCAGCGCAGCCTGCAGAACTTCCTGGTGGTGAAGGTGGGCACCGGCGTGGGCTGCGGCATCGTCTGCCACGGTCAGGTCTACCGCGGCGCCAACGGTTCGGCGGGCGACGTGGGCCACATCTGCGTGGTGCCCGACGGCCCGCGCTGCCACTGCGGCAACCTGGGCTGCGTGGAAACCATGGCCGCCGGCCCGGCGATCGCGCGCATGGCGACCGAAGCCGCTGAAGCCGGCCAGAGCCCGCTGCTCGCGCGCCTGCTGGCCGAGCGCGGCAGCCTGCGTCTGCAGGACGTGGCCGAGGCCAGCCGCGCGGGCGACATGGCGGCCAACCAGGTGATCCAGCGCTCGGGCGCGCTCGTGGGGCAGATGCTGGCCTCGGTGGTGAACTTCTTCAACCCCTCGCACGTGTTCATCGGCGGCGGCGTCACGCGCGTGGGGCCGCTGTTCCTCGCGGCCGTGCGCCAGAGCGTGTACCACCGCTCGCTCGCGCTCTCCACGCGGCACCTGGACATTCAATACACGCCGTTGGGCGAACGCGCCGGCCTGATCGGCGCGGGCGTGCTCGCCATGCAGGAAAGCCTGCTGCAGATGGAGGTGGCGTGATGGGTCCGGCCGTCCACGTCGCGCTGCGCGGCATCGTCAAGCGCTTCGGCCCGGTGCAGGTGCTGCATGGGGTCGACCTGGACGTGGAACCCGGCCGCGTGGTCGGGCTGCTGGGCGAGAACGGCGCGGGCAAATCGACGCTGATGAAGATCCTCGCCGGCTACGAACAGCCGAGCGAAGGCGGCTTGCAGGTGAACGGCCGCAGCGTGCATTTCGACGGCCCGCGCGCCGCCGAGGCCGAAGGCATCGTGCTGATCCACCAGGAATTCAACCTCGCCGAAGACCTCACGGTGGCGCAGAACATCTTCCTCGGCCACGAGAAGCGGCGCGGCTGGTGGCTCGACGACGTGGCCATGCGCGCCGTCGCGCGCGGCGTGCTCGACGACGTGGGCCTGCACAAGGTGAACCCCGATACGCGCGTGCGCGAACTCATCGTGGCCGAACGCCAGCTCGTAGAGATCGCCAAGGCTCTCTCTCGCCACGCGCGCGTGCTGATCATGGACGAGCCCACCGCCACGCTCACGCCCAGCGAGACCGGTCGCCTGTTCGAACTGGTGGCGCGCCTGAAGGCCGATGGCGTGACCATCGTCTTCATCTCGCACAAACTCGACGAGGTCGAGCGCATCACCGACGAGGTGGTGGTGATGCGCGATGGCCGGTTGGTGGCGCACCAGCCCACGCCCTCGCTCACGCGCGCGCAGATGGCCAACCTGATGGTGGGCCGCGAGCTCGCCGACCTGTACCCGCCGCGCCACGCGGTGCCGGCCGACGCGCCGGTGTTGTTCTCGGTGAAAGACCTGCACGTGCCCGGCTGGGCGCAGGGCGTGAGCTTCGAGGTGCGCGCGGGCGAGGTGTTCGGCTTCGCCGGCCTGGTGGGCTCGGGGCGCACCGAGTTGTTCGAAGGTCTGTTGGGCTTGCGCGAACGCACGGCGCAGGCAGTGAACATCGCGGGCAGCGCGGTGCTGCCACGTTCGCCGCGCGAAGCCGCCAACGCGGGCCTGACCTACCTGAGCGAAGACCGCAAGGGCCGCGGCCTGCACGTGCATTTCGGCTTGCGCCAGAACCTCACGCTCATGGCCTTGCAGCGCCACGCCAACCCCTGGCTCAACCGGGCCAGCGAGGCCGCCGCGCTGACCGAAGCGGTGCGCGAATTCGGCATCCGCACCGGTTCGCTCGACGTGCCGGCCGGCTCGCTCTCCGGCGGCAACCAGCAGAAGCTCGCGCTGGCCAAGGTGCTGCACCCGGGACCGCGCGTGGTGGTGCTCGACGAGCCCACGCGCGGGGTGGACATCGGCGCCAAGCGCGAGATCTACGCGCTCATCCGCGGCCTGGCCGACGAGGGCCGCGCGGTCGTGGTGATCTCGTCCGAGCTCATGGAACTCATCGGCCTGTGCCACCGCGTCGCGGTGATGCGCGCGGGCCACCTGCAGGCCACGCTGTCGGCCGAGCACCTCAACGAACAGGAGCTGATCGCCCATGCCACCGGAACGCACTGAAACTCCCAACGCCCCCGGCGCGCCGGCCACTCCACGCCGCGCCCTGCGCCTGCCCGCCGTGGGCCCGCTGCTCGGCCTGGTGCTGCTGTGCATCGTGGGGACGCTGCTCAATGGCGAGTTCGCCACCGTGGACAACGCCCTGAACGTGCTCACGCGCACGGCCTTCATCGGCATCATCGCGGTGGGCATGTGCTTCGTGATCATCTCGGGCGGCATCGATCTTTCGGTGGGTTCGATGGCCGCGCTCATCGCAGGCGTGACCATCCTGCTCATGAACAAGATCGCGCCACTCGGCTGGCCCCCCGTGGCGGTGGTGATGGTGGGCATGAGCGCCGCCGTGTTATTGGGCGCGCTGTTCGGCCTGGCACACGGCCTGCTCATCACGCGCGGGCGCATCGAGCCCTTCATCGTCACGCTCGGCACGCTGGGCATCTTCCGCGCCTACCTCACCTATTTCGCCGACGGCGGCGCGCTCGCGCTCGACAACGAACTGGCCGACGTCTATGGCCCGGTCTACTACGGCGGCCTGCTGGGCATTCCCATTCCGGTCTGGGTGTTCGTGCTGGTGGCCATCGCGGGCGCCATGCTGCTCAACCGAACCGCCTTCGGCCGTTACGTGCAGGCCATCGGTTCCAACGAGCAGGTGGCGCGCTACGCCGCCGTGGACGTGGACCGCACCAAGGTGCTCACCTACACGCTGCTCGGCGTGTGCGTGGGCATCGCCACCCTGCTCTACGTGCCGCGCCTGGGCTCGGCATCGCCCACCACCGGCCTGCTGTGGGAACTGGAAGCGATCGCGGCCGTGATCGTGGGTGGCACCGCGTTGCGCGGCGGCGCGGGCAGCATCGGCGGCACCGTGGTCGGCGCCATCCTGCTCTCGGTCATCAGCAACATCCTCAACCTCACCAGCATCATCAGCGTGTACCTGAACGCTGCCGTGCAGGGCTTCGTGATCATCGCCGTCGCATTCATGCAGCGGCGGCGTCCTTGAAGGCACACCCGGGCCTTCTGTTTTTCTGTCAGCAACACCATCCAAAGGAGACAAGCATGAATAACCGCATCCGTCTGCACGCGCTGGCCGCCGTGGCCGCCGTTGGCCTGGCCAGCCCGCTGCTGGCGCAAGCCCAGAACAAGGTGAACCTGGGCGTGGCCATCCCGGCCGCCACCCACAGCTTCGCCGCCGGCCTGGTGTACTGGGCGGGCGAGGCCAAGAAGGAACTGGAGAAGGACCCCAACATCAAGGTCACGATCAAGACCGCCAGCGGCGCGCCCGAACAGGCCAACCAGCTGCAGGACTTGCTCACCGCGACCAAGATCGATTCGCTGGTGATCCTGCCGTTCGAGTCCGCCGCGCTCACCAAACCGGTGGCACAGGCCAAGGCCAAGGGCGTGTACGTGACCGTGGTCGACCGCGGCCTGACCGACACCAGCGCGCAGGACGCCTACGTGTCCGGCGACAACACCGCCTTCGGCAAGGTGCCGGCGGAGTACCTGGCCAAGGCCCTCAACGGCAAGGGCAACATCGTTGCGCTGCGCGGCATCCCCACCACCATCGACAACGAGCGCATGGACGCGTTCAACGCGGTGATGAAGAACCACCCCGGCATCAAGGTGCTGGACGCCAAGCACGGCAACTGGAACCGCGACGACGCCTTCAAGGTGATGCAGGACTACCTCACGCGCTTCAAGGAGATCGACGCCGTGTGGGCAGCCGACGACGACATGGCCTTCGGCGTGCTGAAGGCCATCGAACAGGCCAAGCGCAAGGACATCAAGATCGTGTTCGGCGGCGCGGGCGCCAAGGCCATGGTGAAGACGCTCATGGACGGCAGCAACCCGCTGATCCAGGCCAACGTGTCGTACTCGCCCAAGTTCCTGTACGAGGCGATCAAGATGACCGCGCTGGCGCGCAAGAAGGGTGAGAAGCTGCCGGCTTCGACCATCGTGCCGTCGGTGCTCATCACGAAGCAGAACGCGAAAGATTTCTACTTCCCGAACTCGCCGTTCTGATCCCGCGCGCCAGGAGGACCCCATGAAAACGATTCAAGGCCCCGGGATCTTCCTGGCCCAGTTCATCGGCGCGGCCGCACCCTTCAACTCGCTCGACGGGTTGGCGGGCTGGGCCGCGGCGCTGGGCTACAAGGGGGTGCAGATTCCCACGTCGGACCCGGCGATTTTCGACCTCGAACGCGCCGCGAGCAGCGATGCGTACTGCGATGAAATCAAAGGGAAACTCGCGGCGCACGGCCTGGCCATCACCGAACTCTCCACCCACCTGCAGGGCCAGTTGCTCTGCGTGCACCCGGCGTACGACCTGCAGTTCGACGCCTTCGCCGCAGCGCACGTGCGCGGCAACCCGGCCGCCCGCACCGCGTGGGCGCACGAACAATTGTTGATGGCCGCGAAAGCCTCGAAGCGCCTCGGCCTCAAAGCCCACGCATCGTTCTCCGGCGCACTGGCCTGGCCCTATCTGTATCCGTGGCCGCAGCGCCCGCCGGGTCTGGTGGAAGCCGCGTTCGCCGAACTCGCCAAACGCTGGCGGCCCGTGCTCGACGCCTTCGACGACGCGGGCGTCGACGTGTGCTACGAACTGCACCCCGGCGAAGACCTGCACGATGGCATCACCTTCGAGCGCTTCCTGGACGCGGTCGGCCAGCACCCGCGCGCCAACATCCTCTACGACCCCAGCCACTTCGTGCTGCAACAGCTCGACTACCTCGCCTTCATCGACCACTACCACGAGCGCATCCGCGCCTTCCACGTGAAGGACGCCGAGTTCCGTCCCAACGGCAAACAAGGCGTGTACGGCGGCTTCAGCAACTGGATCGACCGCGCAGGACGCTTTCGTTCGTTAGGCGATGGTCAGATCGATTTCAAGAGCATCTTCTCGAAGATGGCCCAATACGACTACGCCGGCTGGGCGGTGCTGGAATGGGAGTGCTGTCTGAAGCACCCCGAGGACGGTGCGCGCGAAGGCGCGGGTTTCATTCGCGACCACATCATCCGCGTGGCCGACCGTGCGTTCGACGACTTCGCCGCGAGCGCGGGCGATGCGAAAACGCTGTCCACGCTGCTGGGCCTGGATCGGAGAACACCATGAGCGACCGCGCCACGCGCCGCATCCGCCTGGGCATGGTGGGTGGCGGCGAGGGCAGCTTCATCGGCAGCGCCCACCGCATCGCCGCGCGCCTGGACGACCAGTACGAGCTGGTGGCCGGCGCGCTGTCGTCCACGCCCGAACGCGCGCACGCCAGCGCGGCGAAGTTGCACATCGCGCCCGAGCGCAGCTATGCCGACTACGCCGAGATGGCGCGCGCCGAAGCGCAGCGCGCCGACGGTATCGACGCCGTCGTCATCGTCACACCCAACCATTTGCACGTGCCGGTGGCGCGCGCCTTCGTCGAGCACGGCATCCACGTGATCTGCGACAAGCCACTGGCCACCTCGCTGGCCGAAGCGCAGGCGCTGGCACAAGCCGTGCAGGAACGCGGGGTGCTGTTCCTGCTGACGCACACCTACGCCGGCTACCCCATGGTGCGCCAGGCGCGCGAGCTGGTGGCCGCGGGCGAACTCGGCGAGCTGCGCATCGTGCAAGTGGAATACGCACAGGACTGGTTGAGCACGCCGGTGGAGCAACAGGGCAACAAGCAGGCCGAGTGGCGCAACGACCCCAAGCGCGCGGGACCGGCCGGCGCGCTGGGCGACATCGGCACGCACGCCTACCACTTGGCGCGCTACGTGAGCGGCCTCGCGGTGCAGGAACTCTCGGCCGAGCTCAGCACCTTCGTGCCGGGCCGTGCGCTCGACGACCACGTGCAGGCCATGCTGCGTTTCGAGGGTGGCGCGCGCGGCATGCTGTGGGCCAGCCAGGTGGCCAGCGGTGCGTGCAACGCGCTGCGCCTGCGCGTGTACGGCACCAAGGCCTCGCTGCACTTCGATCAGGAGCAACCCGAATTCCTCGGCTTCGCGCCGCAAGGCGAACCGGTGCGCCTGCTGCGCCGGGGCATGTCACCGCAGACACCGGCGCTGGCAGCGGCCAGCCGCATCCCCGCCGGCCACCCCGAGGGCTATCTGGAAGCCTTCGCCGCGCTGTACCGCGATTTCGCGCGCGCCTGGCGCGGTGGCGATAGCGCGGGCATGCCGGGGCTGCAGGACGGGCTGGACGGCATGGCCTTCATCGAGGCCGTGCTCAACAGCCACCGACAGGATGCGCGCTGGGTGCGGGTGGAGAACTAACCCAGGCGTTCGATCAGCGCCATCGCCGCAGCAGGGGCGCGCTCCTTCGCACCGCTGATGAAGTACATGAACACGTCCCGCGCCTTGCCCTTCTTGCCGGGTTCCTCCAGGCGTGGCACGTCGTCCGGCTCCCCACCCGCGGCCCAGGTCTTCGCTGCCTCGGCCCACCGGTCCAGCGCCTGGGGCGCATAGCCCGTCTTCACCGACGACTCGGTGCGCATCAGGCGCGCATAGACGAAGTCACCGGTCAGGTCCGCGAACGAGGGGTAGTCGTCCGAATCGGTGAACACCGTCGCGCACTGGTACTGGCGCGCGAGCGCAAGGTACGCCGGGTCCATGAAGCTGTTGTGCCGCACGTCGAGCGCGTGGCGCAACGGCACGCCGTCCACCTTGTTCGGCAGCAGCTTCAGAAAGGCCTCGAAGTCCACCGGGTCGAACAGCTTGGTGGGCGCGAACTGCCACACCAGCGGCCCGAGTTTGGGGCCGAGTTCGCTCAGGCCGCTGCCGATGAAACGTTCGATGGAGTCGCCCGCCTCGGCCAACACGCGGCGGTTGGTGGTGAAGCGGTTCGCCTTGAGCGAGAACACGAAGTCTTCCGGCGTCTCGTCGCGCCACTTGGCGAAAGTGGGTGGCTTAAAGGTGCTGTAGTAGGTGCCGTTGACCTCGATCGCGCTCAGCTGCGAACTCGCGTAGGCCAGCTCCTTGCTGTGCGCGAGGCCCTTGGGGTAGAAGTTGTCGCGCCAGGGCTCGTAGGTCCAACCGCCCACGCCCGAGCGGATCGCGCCCGTTGATGCTGCCTTCCTGGTCGCCATGTCCGTCTCCTTCGAGAAATTGCCGACCACTCTAACAAGTCAGCGCGTGACGCGCGAGGCACGCCACGGTTCGCCCTTGTCGGTCGTGCCCTTCATCTCGCTGCCATCGAACTCACCGCTGTACCTCAGGTGATCGACCGAAAAGTGGATGCGCGTGCCCACCATTTTCGCGCCGTTGATCTCGGTGGCTTTGCCGGCTTCGCGCAGTGTTCCTTCGAGCATCTGATAGTTCTGCGCCAGCACCAGTTCCTTGCCCGCGCCCAGGCGCCAGATGCCCTCGACGCGCGCGGGCACGGTCCATTGGTAGGCCTCGCAGTAGGTGCGGCAGCCCTCCACGGCCCGCTGGGTCTGGTCGGGTTTCCAGTCGCCCATGTCGAACGAGTTGGAAACGATGCGCGTGCCCGGCTTCATGTTGAGCAGGATCGGCCGCAGGCGCGCGTTGAGCTCGGGCAGCAGGAACATCGTGACCACCGTGGCCTTCGAAAAATCGGACACGAAGATGTCGGCCTTCTCGAACGTGGCGCGCGCGCTCACGCCGGCCTTGGCCGCCTCGCGTTGGGACAGCTCCACGAGCTGCGGGTTGTATTCGATGCCGTGCCCGGTGGCGCCGCGCTGGGCCGCGGTGATCACCAGGCGGCCATCGCCCGAGCCGAGATCGACCAGGTGGTCCCGTGGCGTGAGCTGGGCCATGGCCAGCATGCGGTCCACCAGCACCTGCGAGGTCGGCACCCACATCACGTCCTTGCCGGCCTGGCCTTCGGCGGGCTTGTACTCGGTGGCCGCCGGGGCCGGCTGCGACCACGCAGGCCCACCCAAGGCGGCGAGCAACGATGCACAGGCGGCAGCGCACAAGGCGTGTCGAAGGGTCTTCATGGCAGATCTCCAGATGAATGGGGGCGCTTGAGCAGCACGAGCGAGGCCTCGGGTTCCGGGTGAACGTGTTCGAGGGGGCGGCTGGATTTGAACAGCAGGACCGGCGCCCCGGCGAGCAACACGCCCACACCCACCAGCGCCGCCGCACCGGTATAGACCACGCTGGCGTAGAGCATGTACAGGCTGGTGAGGCAGAACACGATGGGCGTGAGCGGGTACAGCGGCACCTTGTAGGGCAACGCGCGCAATGGCTGCCGCCAGCGCAGCACGAACAGCGCGATGCCGACCAGCAGAAGGAACAACCAGAACACCGGCGCGGTGTAGTCGCGCCATGGCCTTGAAGCCGTCGTGCGTGACCGTGCCCAGGCCGATCAGCGCGAGGGCCATCGCGGCCTGCAGCAATTGGCCATTGACGGGCGTGCGGCGGCGGTGGTCCCACTCGCCGACCCAGCGCATCACGGTCATGTCACGCCCCATGGCGTAGAAGGCACGCGCCCCCGTGAAGATGGTTGCGTTGAGCGTGGAGATGGCCGCGACCACGATGGCCAGCGTCACGATGGTCTCGCCCACCGGGCCCGCCGCCAGGTGCATCATGTCGGCCGCCACGGCGCCGGAGGCGCGCAGGCCTTCCAGCCCGAGCACGGACAGCAAGGCGAAGTTGGCCAGCACGTACAGCACCACAAGAATGGCGGTGCCCAATGTCAGCACCTTGGCGATGTTGCGCGGCGCGTCCTTGAGTTCACCCGTGAGGTAGGCCGCTTCGTTCCAGCCGCCATAGGTGAGCAGCACGAAGATCATGGCCATGCCCAACGCGGCGGTCTGTGGCGGCACGGCGGGCTCCGTGAGTTCGCGCGGCGGCGCGGAACCGAACAGTCCGAAGACGATGATGGCCAGCATGGCCCCGATCTGCAGCAGGGTGACGACGATCTGCAGGTTCTTGCCCTGCGCCGTGCCCACCACGTTCACCGCGGTCAACACGATCACCGACAGCGCCGCGAACAAGGCCTGGCCATGCGGGCCGAGGGGCAGCACGCGCGCGGCGTAGTCGCCCAGCAGGAAGGCCACGGCCGCGATGGAGCCGGTCTGGATCACGGTGCACCGCGCCCAGCCAAACAGCATCGCCACCGAGGTGCCGTAGGCGCGCGAGAGAAAGTGGTATTCCCCGCCGGCGTGGGGGTGCGCGGCGGCCAGTTCGGCGTAACACAGGGCCCCCACCCAGGTGATGAGGCCGCCCACGACCCAGACCAGCATGAACATCCACTCGGAGCTCACACCAGCGGCCACGAAGGACGGCGCGCGGAAGATGCCGATGCCGATGACCAGGCCCACCACGATGGCCACGGCATCCCACACCGACAGATGGGCTTGCGGTTCAGGCCGATCGTGATCGGCCATGCGGCGCCTTGTTCTTGCCTGCGTTCTTCACGTCATGTCTCCGGTCGTTTTTTTCTATTGCTCATGGAACCTGCTCGCCGCGCAGAGTTCCCGGCATCGGTCTCGGATCGCGTCGGCCCGGACCGACGGCGGATCGTATCGCACGCCGCCCTCGCGGCCATGCCATGCGGGCTAAGCTAAGGCCTTTTGCAAAGCCAGCCTGTTCTCGACATGAAAGACTATCTCCCCGACGCCGCCCACCCCTTCATCGACGTCATCACGATCGCCCTGCAGATCGCGCTGATCGTCTTTGTGGCGCTGCTGTTGCGCTCCGTGTTGCACCGCCTCATTGGCCGGATCGGGGAAGACAAGCAACTGCCGCTGGAGTTCGTGGTGGGCGGGCGGCGCGTGGTCACGTTCCTGCTGTTTGGCGCGGCGCTGTTGCTGGTGCTGGACCGGGTGGGCATCTCGGGCGCGGTGATCTGGACCGGCTTCACCGGTTTTGTCGCGGTAGGCGCCATTGCGTTCTTTGCGGCGTGGAGCGTCCTCTCCAACATCTTCTGCGCGGTGCTGATCTTCACCTCGCGCCCGTTTGGCCTGCACGACCGCATCGAGATTCTGGAAAGCGGCGACAAACCCGGCCTGGGCGGCGAGGTGATGGACATCAACCTCATCTACACCACGCTCAAGGAAAACACGGCCGATGGCGACGTGCCGTCTTACCTGCGCGTGCCCAACAGCCTGTTTTTCCAGCGCACCACGCGCCTGCGCACGCGGGGTCCGGCGGTGCGGTCGTTGCTGGACTGACGCCGCTCAATCCAGCGGCCAAGGCAGCTCGCGCGCCACCCCCGGCGCTGTCGCGGCGCGTTCGGGCGCTTGCGCGCCCTGCCCCACCGAGCGCCACCACGGCGTCACCGGCATCTGCGCCGCGGGCTCCACCGCCTCGCCCAGACGCGGCATGAGCAAGGGCGTGTTCTGCGAGCCCGCGAGTTCCAGCAGGGTTTCCGCTGGATCGTCCCAGTCGTGCATGGCCAGGCCGAAGGTGCCCCAATGCACCGGCAGGAACGCGCCGCCGCCCAGCAACGCGTGTGCCTGCAGCGCGTTGACGGGGCCCAGGTGGATATCGCCCCACGAAGGATGGAAGGCACCCACCTCGAGCATCACGAGATCAAACGGCCCCAGCCGCTCGCGGATCAGGCTGTACTCGGTGGTCAGGCCCGTGTCGCCGCTGAAGAACACGCGGTGGCGGTCGGTGCTCACCACCATCGACGACCACAGCGTGCCGTTGCGGTCCTTCAGACCGCGCCCGGAAAAATGCTGCGACGGCGCGGCCGTGATGGTCAGCCCCGTGCCCGGCACACGGTGGCTTTCCCACCAGTCGAGTTCGGTGATGCGCTCGGGCGCCACACCCCAGGCTTCCAGGTGCGCGCCGACGCCGAGCGAGGTCACGAACGGCACCGCGCTGTGCCGCGCCAGGGCGCGGATCGTCGGGTAGTCCAGGTGGTCGTAGTGGTCGTGCGAGATCACCACCACGTCCACCTCGGGCATCTGCCGCAAGCGCAGCGGCACGGGATGAAAACGTTTGGGACCCACCAGCCGGAACGGCGAAGCGCGCGCGCCCCACACCGGGTCGGTCAACACGCGGTGGCCGTCGATTTCGATCAACACCGTGGAATGCCCCAGCCAGGTCGCGCGCAGGCCGCTGTGGATCGGCCGGCTCCAGGCTTCGCGCGGGTCCACCACCGGCAAGGGCCCGCCGGGTGTGCGGCGGCCGCCCGAGCTGAAGAAGTCCTTGAGCGTCGGTCTGGCCACGGTGGTGTCGCGCAGCCCCTGCAGCACCGGGTGCATGTTGCGAAAGCCCATGCCATCCCACCGCGGAGACGCTTGCATGCGCTCCAGCCGTTCACCCTGTGCGCGTTTGCCGAAACTGTTCATGGAAGGGCTCCCGATGGTGACCGACGACGGTGTGACGAAAACACTCTACCAGTGCGCCGCCGCCGTGCGCACCGTCAGTACAATCGCCGACCCACGGTCTTATCAAACCCCATGCAGTATTCCCTCTCGCACCACAAGCTCAAGCTCATCCTGGCCGCTCAGGGCCTCAAGACCGGCGATGCCGGCGGCATCGACCAACTCTTTGGCGGCAAGGACGGGTACTACTGGTACGGCACCCTGCGCGACCTGTGCCCGGAAGGGAAAACCCTGTCCTGGGAGAACCAGTACGCCATGGTCGCCGCCATCCAGGCGCACGAGAACGCCACCGCCGAAGAAGACGAAATGAAGCCGCAGGTGCCCAGCGCGGCCAACATCGCCGCCATCTCCAAGCTGCTGGCCGACCCGCTCTGATCCGCAGCCCGAAGGGAACGGGTTGAAAAAATAGTGTCAACACGGCCTGGCAAGCACGGAGCCAGGCGCCCGAATGCCGGCTTGCGCCCACATACTTCGGCACCCCAGGTCCGGAGCGCAAGCCACCATGCCCCTTTTTGCCGTCACCGTCTTCCTCTCGGCATTCCTGCTGTTCCAGATCCAGCCCATCGTGGCCAAGATGATCCTGCCGTGGTTCGGCGGCTCGTCCTCGGTGTGGACGCTGTGCATGGTGTTCTTCCAGGTTGAGCTGCTGCTGGGCTATGCCTACGTGCACCTCGTGCACGAAAAGCTCGGCGCACGGCGCCAGCCCTGGGTGCACGGCGCGCTGCTGCTGCTCAGCCTGGCCACCCTGCCGGTGGTGGCCGATCCGTCCTGGAAGCTCGACGCGCAGGCCCACCCGACCTGGAGCGTGCTCGGCGTGCTGGCCACCACCGTGGGCGTGCCCTACCTGCTGCTGTCCACCACCGGCCCGCTGATGCAGGCCTGGTACGCGCGCGCCTTCGTGGCCCAGGGCGTGCAGCCCTACCGCCTGTATGCGCTCTCCAACCTGGCGTCCATGCTCGCGCTGTTGACCTACCCGGTGCTGGTCGAGCCGGTTCTGGCGGTGAAGCCGCAAGCATGGGTGTGGTCGGTGGGGTATGGGCTGTTCGTGCTGGCCTGCGTGGCCACCGCCGCCTACACCCTGCGGCGGCAGAACGGCAGTCTGGCCGCGCACGCGACGCCATTGGACGACGCGCCCCACCCCGGCTGGCGCGCGTGCCTGATGTGGGTCGGCCTGGCCGCCACCGCCTCCATGCTGTTGCTGGCGATCACGCGCCACCTGACGCAGGACGTGGCGCCGGTGCCCTTTCTGTGGGTGCTGCCGCTCGCGCTCTACCTGCTCAGCTTCATCCTGTGCTTCGACGCGCCACGCTACTACGTGCGCCCGCTCTTCCTGGGCCTGCTGCCGCTGGCCTTCGTCGCGCTGGACTTCGCGATGAACGAGGGACTGGAGGTGCCGGTGCTGGTGGCCTTGCTGTGCGCAGCGGTGTTCGTGTTCTGCATGGTCTGCCACGGCGAACTGGTGCGGCGGCGGCCACCGTTGCGCCACCTCACACTGTTCTACCTCATGCTCTCGGTGGGCGGCGCGCTCGGCGGCCTGTTCGTCGGGCTGGTGGCGCCGGTGGCCTTCAACGCGTACTTCGAACTGCCACTGGGCCTGTTCCTGTGCGCGCTGCTGGTGGTGCTGGTGCTCTGGCCCGAGGTGCGCGGCACATGGCGCCGCTGGCTGCGTGGCGCGCTGCTGCTGGCGCTGCTGCTGTATGGCGCGCGCCTGGCCAGCATTTCACGGGACTACGTGCTGGGCTACACCGAGGTCGTGCGCAACTTCTACAGCCAGACCCGCATTGAAGAAAGCATGGACCCGGACGGCCTGGGCCCCGTGCGCAGCATGGTGCACGGCAGCATCACCCACGGCGAACAGGTCCTGAACCACCCGAAGCGTGCCACGGCGTACTACTGCGAGCGCACCGGCATCGGCCGTGCGTTGCAAAGCTTGCCCACCGACCGGCCTCGCCAGATCGGCGTGGTGGGTCTGGGCGCGGGAACGCTCGCGGTGTACGGTCGCGCGGGCGATGAGATGCGCATGGTCGAGATCAACGACCAGGTGCTCGATCTCGCGCGCCGCCACTTCACCTTCCTCTCGGACAGCGCCGCCCGCATCGTGTCTCTGCTGGGCGATGGCCGCCTGGTCCTGGAGCGCGAGCCCCCACAGGCTTTCGATCTGCTGGCCATCGACGCGTTTTCTGGCGACTCGATCCCGACACACCTGCTCACGCTCGAGGCCTTCGACGCCTACCAGCGCCACATGCGACCGGATGGCCTGCTGGCCGTGCACATCACCAACACCTACCTCGATCTGCGCCCGGTCATGGCGTCGGCCGCGCAACACATCGGCAAGACCGCGCTGCTGCTGGAGTTGCCCTCGGGCCACGGCGACCCGTTCTGCCGGCGCTCGTCGTGGGTGGTGTTCGTCAACGCGGCGCAGGCTGCCGCGCTGCCACCGGCACTGCAGGGTGCTCAGGTGCTGCAGCCCCGACCCGGCTTTCGGCCCTGGACGGACACGTTCTCGAACCTGTTCGATATCCTGAAGTGAGCCCAGCGGCGCTCAGACGTTGCACTTTCTTTCAATCTGTCGACGCCGCCTTCACAGCTGCGCTCCGGGCGGCGGCGCCGTCACCACCTTCCCGTCCTTCACCGGCAGCGTGGCGCCCGGTTTGAAGGACATGCGCACCGTGTCGTCCTTGCCATCGAGGCGGTAGGTCACGTTGTAGCCACTGTGCTTCTGCGATTTTTCGTTCACCGTCTTGCAGCGTCGCTCGGTGGTGTTCACGACGTCCTTCTGCTGCATGTTTTTCTGTACCTGGTTGCCGGCGTAGCCGCCGGCCGCTGCGCCGGCCACGGTCGCCAGCGTCTTGCCATTGCCGCCGCCGATGGTGCTGCCCAGCAGGCCGCCGGCCACGCCACCGATCACGGAGCCGGCGATGCGATGCTGGTCCTTCACCGGTGCCTGCCGCTGCACAGCAACGTCTTCGCAGCGCTCGCGCGGGGTCACCACGGTTTCCATGACGTCCTTGACGGCGATCACGTCGGCCTCCTTGGGCTTCATCAGCGTCTGGTATCCCGTCACGCCACTCGCGCCGATGACGACCGTGGCGAGTCCGCCGACGACCAGTCCTTTCACCATTGACTTGTCCATGTGTTGTTCCTTTCCAGTTTGGGCATTCGCGGGCCAATCTACCCCTTGATCACTGCGCTCCCGTGTCTCGGTGTGACAAGACGTGACAACCCGAAAGGCATTGAAAGCGGCACAGCGCATACACTCTCCTCTGCTCCGGGGTGCACGGACCTTCCCAGGTCCGGCGCTGAGACGGCTTTACCGCCGAACCCGTGAACTTGATCCGGTTAGTACCGGCGAAAGAAGAGCGCATGCCCCACGGCGGCATGCGGGCGTGGCCCTGAATCCGTCTGACGGTTGAAGGTTTGCGTCCGCCATCGCAGTCATTGGGGCGGTCCTCCGGAGCATTGTTTGATCGATGTCCATCCACCGGAACCGGAGACCGCCACCATGAATGCCCCCGAGAAACTTCCCGCCGCCCCATCCCTCGCGCTCAGCCGCGAACCCTTCCCCGCTTCCCGCAAGATCCACGTGCCCGGCCAGTTGCCCGGCGTGAACGTGCCCATGCGCGAGATCGCACTCACCAACGGCGAACGCGTCGTGGTGTACGACACCTCGGGCCCCTACTCCGAACCATCGGCCGCCATCGACGTGACACGCGGCCTGCCCGACGTGCGCGGCGCGTGGATCACAGCGCGCGGCGACACCGAAGCCTACGAAGGACGCGCCCGCCAGGCGCTGGACGACGGCGTGAAGAACGAGGCTCGCCAGAACGACACCACCATCGAACGCATCGAAGCACTGCGAGCCCAGGCCGCTGGCTTGCAACGCACGCCGCGCCGCGCGCGCAGTGGCATGAACGTGACGCAGATGCACTACGCACGCCGCGGCATCGTCACACCCGAGATGGAATACGTGGCCGTGCGCGAGAACGGCAAGCGCGAGTGGATGGCCGCTTACCTGGGCGATGCGAACCGCGAACAACGCCTGCGCGGCAACCCCATGGGCGCGCGCATTCCCGAGCTGATCACGCCCGAGTTCGTGCGCGACGAGGTGGCACGCGGCCGCGCCATCATCCCGGCCAACATCAACCACCCCGAGGTCGAGCCCATGGCGATCGGGCGCAACTTCCTCGTCAAGGTCAACGCCAACATCGGCAACTCGGCCGTCACCTCGAGCATCGAGGAGGAAGTGGACAAGCTGGTGTGGGCGATCCGCTGGGGCGCGGACAACGTGATGGACCTCTCCACCGGCCGCAACATCCACACCACGCGCGACTGGATCGTGCGCAACTCGCCGGTGCCCATCGGCACGGTGCCGATCTACCAGGCGCTGGAGAAGGTGGGCGGCGTGGCCGAAGACCTTACCTGGGCGATCTACCGCGACACGCTGATCGAGCAGGCCGAACAGGGCGTGGACTACTTCACCATCCACGCTGGCGTGCGCCTGCCCTTCATCCACCTCACGGCGAACCGGCGCACGGGCATCGTCTCGCGCGGCGGCTCGATCATGGCGAAGTGGTGCATCACGCACCACCAGGAGAGTTTTCTGTACACGCACTTCGACGAGATCTGCGAGATCATGAAGGCGTACGACGTGAGCTTCTCGCTCGGTGACGGACTGCGCCCCGGCAGCGCGGCCGACGCGAACGACGAGGCCCAGTTCGCCGAGTTGAAGACGCTGGGCGAGCTCACGCAGACCGCGTGGAAGCACGACGTGCAGACCATGATCGAAGGCCCCGGCCACGTGCCCATGCACCTGATCCAGGCCAACATGGACGAGCAGCTGAAGCACTGCCACGAAGCGCCGTTCTACACACTCGGCCCGCTCACCATCGACATCGCCCCGGGCTACGACCACATCGCCTCGGCCATCGGCGCGGCCATGATCGGCTGGATGGGCACGGCCATGCTCTGCTACGTGACGCCCAAGGAACACCTGGGTCTGCCCGACCGCGACGACGTGAAGCAAGGCCTGATCGCCTACAAGATCGCCGCGCACGCGGCCGACATCGCCAAGGGCCACCCCGGTGCCCGCGCGCGCGACGACGCCATGAGCCAGGCGCGTTTCGAGTTCCGCTGGCACGACCAGTTCAACCTCGGCCTGGACCCGGACACCGCGCGCGATTTCCACGACGAAACCCTGCCCAAGGACAGCAGCAAGGAAGCGCATTTCTGCAGCATGTGCGGGCCGAAGTTCTGCTCGATGAAGATCACGCAGGACGTGCGCGACTACGCCGAGCGCGGCATGGCCGAGAAGTCGGCCGAGTTCAAGGCCGCGGGTGGCGAGTTCTACGTGCCGCGACCCGCCATCCCGATCAAGGCCGGCGCCTAAACTCCCGGGCATGACCGACGACGACGACCTGCCCCCGCTGCACCCCGCCC
>NZ_SCML01000041.1 GCF_005503365.1 Hydrogenophaga sp. 2FB | reverse complement strand
CCCCAGCACCCGCCCCCGGCGAGTTTGAAAATTGCCTGGCCACCTTGCGCGCACCGGCGCGCGCGGTGGGGGTGAGCGATGCGACCTTCACGCTGCACACGCAAGGCCTGCAGCCCGACATGAGCGTGATCGACAAGCTGAACTACCAGCCCGAGTTCCGCACCGCTATCTGGGACTACCTTGCCGGCCTGGTGGACGAGCAACGTGTCGCCGAAGGCAAGGCCATGTTGACGTTGCACGCCGACACGCTCCAGCGTGTGAAGGAACGTTATGGCGTGGACCCGGCCACGGTGGTGGCGGTGTGGGGGGTGGAGAGCAACTTCGGCCAGACCTTCGGCAAGTCGCCGCTGGTGCAATCGCTGGGCACGCTGTCGTGCTTCGGTCGCCGGCAGGGCTACTTCCGCACCGAGCTGTTCGCCACGATGCGCATTCTGCAAGCTGGCCACATCGCGCCGGAACGCTTGATCGGCTCGTGGGCCGGCGCGTTCGGCCACACGCAATTCATGCCCAGCACGTTCGAGCGCCTGGCGGTGGATTTTGATGGCGACGGCAAAGCGAACCTGATGGACAGTGCGACCGACGCACTGGCCTCCACGGCGAACTTCCTCGTCAAGTCGGGCTGGCAGAACGGGCAGCCCTGGGGTTTCGAAGTGAAACTGCCGCGCGGTTTCAACACCAGCAACGAAGGCCGTCGCACCAAGCGGCCGATGAGCGACTGGGCCGAGCGCGATGTCACGCGCGTCGACGGCTCGCCGCTGCCGACCAACGTGGGCGCGGGCGGCCTGATCACGCCCGCGGGGCCGCAAGGGCCGGCCTTCCTGGTGCTGCGCAACTTCGATGCGATCTACAGCTACAACGCGTCCGAGAGTTACGGCCTGGCGATCGCGCATTTGTCGGACCGCCTGCGCGGCGGTGGCCCGTTCGTCACGCCCTGGCCCACCGACGACCCGGGCCTCTCGCGCGCCGAACGCCGCGAGGTGCAGACGCTGCTGCTCGCGCGCGGCCACGACATTGGCGAGGTCGACGGCATGCTCGGCGACAAGAGCCGCACCGCCATCCGCGTCGAGCAGGAACGCCTGGGCCAGGAAGCCAGCGGGCGCGCCGGGCAGAAGCTGCTGAAGTCGCTTCGGGGTCACTAGATGCCTTGATCGGTCGGGTGTCCGGCGAACCCGCCGGCCACGCGCGCCATTTCCATGCTCCCGACGAATGGGTGTGATCCAGCGTGCGGATTGCACCATCAAAGCGCGGCCCCATACGATGCGCCTCTCATCACACGAAGCACGCTTTCCATGGAACATCGCCAACTGGGCCGATCCGGTCTCAAGGTCCCGGTCCTGAGCCTGGGTGCCGCCACCTTTGGTGGCACCAACGCTTTTTTTGAGCACTGGGGCCAGACGCAGGTGGCCGAGGCCACACGCATGGTGGACTTGTGCATGGAGCACGGCATGAACTTCTTCGACACCTCGGATGGCTATTCCGACGGCGCCTCGGAAGAAATCCTGGGCCAGGCCTTGAAGGGGCGGCGCCACAACGCGCTGATCTCGACCAAGACGAACTTTCCCACGGGCAACAAGGGGCCGAACGACAAGGGCTCGTCGCGTTACCACATCACGCGCGCTTGCGAGGCCAGCCTGAAACGGCTCGGCACGGACCACATCGACCTCTACTTTATGCACGCATTCGACGCCCTGACGCCGGTAGATGAAACCTTGCGTGCGCTGGACGACCTGGTGAGCAGCGGCAAGGTGGGCTACATCGGAGCGTCGAATTTTTCGGGCTGGCACCTGATGAAGTCGCTGGCCACGTCGGAGAAAAACGGCCTGGCGCGCTACGTCGTGTACCAGGGCTACTACTCGCTGATCGGTCGCCACTATGAGTGGGAACTGATGCCGCTGGGCTGGGGCCGTCTCACCGGCAAGATCCGGCGCGACCAACCCGTGGCGCAAGGCCGCATCGCCACAGGCGGCGGCCTGGGCGCACCGCCCGTGACCGACGGGTACCTGTACCGCGTGGTCGATGCGCTCGAAGCCGTGGCGCACGACTACGGCAAGACCGTGCCCCAGGTCGCCATCAACTGGCTGCTGCAACGCCCTACCGTGGCCAACGTCGTGATCGGCGCGCGCAACGAAGAGCAGATGAAACAGAACCTGGGCGCGCTCGGCTGGGCGCTCGAGGCCGAGGCCATCGCCCGGCTGGACGACGCCAGCCGCGAGACACCGATCTATCCCTATTGGCACCAGATGCAGATCGAGGAGCGGAACCCGAAGCCGACGAGGTGGTAGCCATGACGCAGAAACTGTTGGACGTGACTCTGACCCGTGTGTGGCGGCAGACCGCGGAGATCCGCTCGTTCGAACTGACCGCCACCGAGGGCGCCTTGCCGGCGTTCGAGGCGGGCGCGCACATCGACATCCACACCGGCGTCGGGGCGCGCCAGTATTCGCTGTGCAACCTGCATGCCGGGAACGGCCCCTATGTGGTGGGTGTGAAGCGGGAGCCGGACGGGCGCGGCGGGTCGCGCTGGATGCACGACACATGCCGCGAGGGCGATCGCTTGCAGATCAGCACGCCGCGCAACAACTTTCGCCTCGCGCCGCAGGCCGCGCACCACTGCCTGATGGCGGGTGGCATCGGGATCACGCCGGTGATGGCGATGGCGAAAGCCCTGTGGCAACGCGGCGCCCGTTTTGAACTGGTCTGCTTCGCGCGCAGCCGCGCCCATGCGGCGTTTTTCGAAGAAATGCAGACGGCGCCCTGGGCCGACCGCGTGCGCTTTCACTTCGACGATTCCACCGAGCACCGCGTGAACCTCGACGCGCTGTGCGCGGCCCAGCCGGCCCACACGCACTTCTATGCGTGCGGCCCGGCGGGCTTCATGGCCGCCGTGCGACAGGCCACAGGCGGGCACCCGCCCGACCATGTGCACGAAGAGAGCTTCTCCGCCACCGCACCCGTGGACAAGCTTGGGCGAAGCACGTTCACGGTGGAACTGGCGCGCAGTGGCAAGACCGTGCGGGTCGAAGAAGGCCAAAGCCTGTTGCAGGCCCTGCGGGGTGCCGGTGTGAACCCCGACACTTCGTGCGAGATGGGCGTGTGCGGCAGTTGCGTGACGCGGTACCTGTCGGGCAGCCCTGAACACGGGGACTCGTTCCTGAACCCGAAAGAGCGTCTCAGTGAACTGGCGCTCTGCTGCGCCGGTTCGCTGAGCGAGCGGCTGGTGCTCGACCTTTAGGCGCCAGCGCGCCAGCGCCGCAACAACAAGGCGTTGCTCACCACGCTCACACTGCTCAAGGCCATGGCCGCGCCTGCCACCACCGGGTTGAGCAAACCCGCTGCCGCCAACGGGATGCCGATCACGTTGTACGCAAAGGCCCAGAACAGGTTCTGGCGGATCTTGCGGTAGGTGCGGCGCGAGATGTCGATCGCGTCGGCCACCAGCGCGGGGTCGCCGCGCATGAGCGTGATGCCGGCTGCGTGCATGGCCACGTCGGTGCCGGTGGACATGGCGATGCCCACGTCGGCCGCCGCCAGGGCCGGCGCGTCGTTGATGCCGTCGCCCACCATGGCGACCGAGTGGCCGCCTTCCTTGAGCCGGTTCACGATCGCCGCCTTGTCCGCCGGCAGCACCTCGGCTTCGATGTGGTCGATGCCGAGCACGTTGCCCACCACCATTGCGCTGCCGCGGTTGTCGCCGGTCACCATCACCGTGCGAATACCCAAGGCCTGCAGGCTCTTCACGGCGGTGATGGCGCTGGCCTTGGGCGCATCGCCAAACGCGAGCATGCCCACCAGCACGGGCGCGTGCGTCACGTCGGCCAGCCAGGACACCGTGCGCCCTTCATCCTGGAGCCGGCGCGACGGCTCGGCCAGCGCGGATGTGTCCACACCCAGCTCCTGCATGTAGCGCGGGCTGCCCAGGCGCAGCGCGCGGCCCTGCACCTCGGCCGACATGCCACGACCGGGCACGGCACTCACCTTGGCGGCCGAGAGCGTGGGCACGTTGGCCTCTTTCGCGGCGTTCATCACGGCGCGCGCCAGCGGGTGTTCGCTGCCGGCCTGGATGGCCGCGCCCCACGACAGCAGGTGCGCTTCATGGCCCACCGCCGGCACGGCCGACACCAGTTGCGGCTTGCCTTCGGTCAGCGTGCCGGTCTTGTCAAAGGCCACCGTGTCGATGCGGTGCGCCACTTCCAGGGCTTCGGCGTCCTTGATCAGAATGCCGTGGCGTGCGGCCACCCCGGTGCCCGCCATGATGGCGGTGGGCGTGGCCAGACCCAAGGCACACGGGCACGCAATCACCAGCACCGCCACCGCGTTGAGGATGGCCTGCTCCCAGTCGCCGGTGGCCACACCCCAGCCCAGCAAGGTGATCGCGGCGATCACCAGCACCACCGGCACGAACACCGCGCTCACGCGGTCCACGACGCGCTGGATCGGGGCCTTCTTCGCCTGGGCCGACTCGACCATGCGCACGATGCGCGAGAGCGTGGACTCGGCGCCCACGGCCGTGGTCTCCACCAGCAACAGGCCTTCGGCATTGACCGCGCCCCCGGTGACCTTGTCGCCCGCGTGTTTGGCCACCGGCAGGCTCTCGCCCGTGATCAGCGATTCGTCCACCTGGCTGGAGCCGATGGTGACCACGCCGTCCACCGGGATGCGCTCACCCGGGCGCACCACCACGGTGTCACCGACCTTCACGCGCGCCATCGGCACGTCCACATCGCCATAGGCCATGCGCACCCGCGCCACCTCGGGCTTGAGGGCGTTGAGCGCCGCGATGGCGGCGGTGGTCTGGCGCTTGGCGCGCGACTCCAGCCACTTGCCCAGCAACACCAGCGTGACGATGACGGCCGAGGCCTCGAAGTACAGGTGCGGCGTACCGTGCTCGGCGTGCTTGAACAGCAGGTACAGACTCAAGCCGTAGCCCGCGCTGGTGCCCAGCGCCACCAGCAGGTCCATGTTGCCGGCGCCGGCGCGCACGGCCTTCCAGCCCGCCTTGTAGAAGCGCGCGCCGAGCCAGAACTGCACCGGCGTGGCCAGCGCGAGCTGCAGCCAGCCATTGATCATCCAGTCGGCGCCGAACAGCATGCCGATCATGGGCAGCACCAGCGGCAAGGAGAGCGCGGCGGCCAGCGCCACCGGCCACCAGGGCTCGCCCTTGCTGGTGGCGGGCTGTGTCGCGGCGCCACCGTCCTCGAACGGCGTGGCACGGTAACCGGCCTTGTCCACCGCGGCCACCAGGTCGGCCGGCGCGGCGCCCACCGCGCGCACCGTGGCGCGCTCGGTGGCGAGGTTGACGCTGACGTCGTTGACGCCAGCGACGGCTTTCAAGGTTTTCTCGACGCGGGTCACGCACGACGCGCAGGTCATGCCTTCAATGAGGAACTCGTGCTCGGTGAGCGGGAGGGTGGCGGTGTTCATGAGGGGTCTCCGATGGATTGAGACCCCGGATGTTTGGCCTTGACACGGTGGTCAGGTCAACCACACCCACACCGCTTGACCTTGCCCCCGTGGCAATGCCCAGAGTGCGGACTCCCTCAACTTTTTTCGGAGTCATCCATGCACGAATTCCACATCCCCGCCATGACCTGCGGCCATTGCGCCTCCAAGGTCAACACCGCCCTCAAACGGTTCGACGCGGCCTGCGACATCCAGGTCGATCTGTCGCAGCGCAAGGTCAGCGTGCGCAGCGGCGAAGACCGCGCCGCACTGGTCGAAGTTCTCAGCGAAGCCGGCTACCCACCGGCCTGACCCACCATTCGTCAAGACCTCGCCTCGGGGGTCTTGACCTTCCCATGGTGGCAAGGTGCATCCTTCACCCCATTCAGAACCCTGCCCTCACGGAGCGCACCATGACCCCCCTCATGAACATTGGCGAAGCGGCCACCGCCGCCGGCGTATCGGCCAAGATGATCCGCCACTACGAACAGATCGGCCTGCTGCCCGCGGCCGAGCGCAGCGAATCGGGCTACCGCCTGTATGGCGAGCGCGAGGTGTCGGTGCTGCGCTTCATCCGCCAGTCGCGCCGGCTGGGTTTTTCGGTGGCGCAGATCGCCGAACTGATCGGCCTGTGGAGCGACTCGCAGCGCAGCAGCCGCGAAGTCAAGGCCGTGGCGCAACGCCACCTCGCCGATCTTGAGGAGAAACGCCGCGAGATCGAGCAGATGATGGAAGGCCTGTCGGTGCTGGTGCAGGCCTGCCACGGCAACGACCAACCCCATTGCGCCATCCTGGACAAACTCTCGCTGCACAGCCCGGCCCAGCACCAGCCGGACCACAAGCCGCAGCTCCGGAAAGGACGTGTCTCGCGCGACGAAGCCGCGGCCGGCAGTTCCAGCTCCATCGACCTCATGGCCTGGATGCGCGGTGTTCACGTGCACCACGCCGACAAGCGCCCCAATTGACAGCAGAGAGGACAAGACATGGACACACACGCACACCATCACCATCACCACCACCCTGCGGGCCACGCGGCCACTCCATCGCCTGCGCCGCCGGGCAAACCCGGCACGGTCTACACCTGCCCCATGCACCCGGAGATCCGGCAGGACCACCCGGGCAACTGCCCCAAATGTGGCATGTCGCTGGAGCCGGTCATGCCCGAACTGGACGCGGAAGAGAATCCGGAACTGGTGGATTTCCAGCGCCGGTTCTGGTGGACCTTGCCCCTCACGGTGGTGGTCACCGTGCTGGCGATGTTCGGCCACGACCTCGGCTGGTTCGACATGGCCACGCAGAGCTGGATCGAACTGGTGCTGACCGTGCCCATCGTGCTGTGGGCCGGCTGGCCGTTCTTCGTGCGCGGCGCGCAGTCGATCGCCAACCACAGTCCCAACATGTGGACGCTGATCGGCCTGGGCACGGGCGCAGCGTTCGTGTACAGCCTGGTGGCCACGGTGGCGCCACAGGTGTTCCCCGACGCCTTTGTCTCCATGGGGCGGGTGGCGGTGTACTTTGAAGCGGCCGCTGTGATCATCTCGCTGACGCTGCTCGGTCAACTGCTGGAGCTCAAGGCGCGCTCACAAACCTCGGCGGCGATCCGCTCGCTGCTGGGTCTGGCGCCCAAGACCGCGCGGCGCATCTCGGCCGATGGCCAGGAAGAAGACGTGCCACTGAACCACGTGCATGTGGGCGACCTGCTGCGCGTGCGCCCCGGCGAGAAGGTGCCCACCGACGGCACCGTCGTCGAAGGCAGCAGCGCGCTCGACGAATCCATGCTCACGGGCGAACCACTGCCGGTGACCAAGCGCGTCGGCGACAAGCTGATCGGCGCCACGCTCAACACCAGCGGCGCGCTGGTGATGCGCTCCGAGCACGTGGGCTCGGACACCGTGCTCTCGCAGATCGTGCAGATGGTCGCCATGGCACAGCGTTCGCGCGCCCCCATGCAACGCATGGCCGACCAGGTGGCGGGCTACTTCGTCGTGGGTGTGGTGGTGGCGGCGCTGCTCACGTTCTTCGGCTGGGGCCTGTTCGGGCCCGAGCCGAGCTGGGTCTATGCCCTCATCAATGCGGTGGCCGTGCTGATCATCGCGTGCCCCTGCGCCCTGGGCCTGGCCACGCCCATGTCCATCATGGTGGCGACCGGGCGCGGCGCCACCCATGGCGTCCTGTTCCGCGACGCTGCCGCCATCGAGAACCTGCGCAAGGTCGACACACTGATCGTCGACAAGACCGGCACGCTGACCGAAGGCCGTCCGAGCTTCGAACGCGCCGTGGGCCACGGGAATTTCCCCGAAGACGAGGTCTTGCGCCTCGCCGCCAGCCTGGACCAGGGCAGCGAACACCCGCTGGCCGCCGCCATCGTGGCCGCGGCGAAGCAACAAGGGCTTGCGCTGGACAAGCCCGAGCAGTTCGACTCCGAGTCCGGCATCGGGGTGAAGGGCGTGGTGGGCGGCAAGTCCCTCGCCCTGGGCAACACGGCGCTGATGCAGCAGCAGGGCGTGGAAGTCAAGCCGCTGGCCACCGAGGCCGAAGCGCTGCGCGCACAGGGCGCCAGCGTCATGTTTCTCGCGGTGAACAAGACCCTCGCCGGTCTGCTGGCGGTGTCCGACCCGGTCAAGGCCACCACGGCCGATGCGCTGGCGTCGCTGCGCCAGGCGAACATCCGCGTGGTCATGGCCACGGGCGACGGCCTGACCACCGCGCGCGCCGTCGGCCAGCGCCTGGGTATTGACGAGATCCACGGCGAAGTGAAACCCGCCGACAAACTCGCGCTCGTGGAGAAACTCCAGACAGAGGGCCGCGTCGTGGCGATGGCGGGCGATGGCATCAACGACGCACCGGCACTGGCCCGCGCCAACGTGGGCATCGCCATGGGCACGGGCACCGACGTCGCCATGAACAGCGCCCAGCTCACCCTCGTCAAAGGCGACCTGCGTGGCATTGCCACGGCCCGCGCGCTCTCGGTGGCCACGGTGGCCAACATGAAGCAGAACCTGGGTTTCGCTTTCCTCTACAACGCCCTGGGCATTCCACTGGCCGCGGGCTTGCTGTACCCGTTCACCGGCTGGCTGTTGTCACCCATGATCGCCGCGCTGGCCATGAGCCTGAGTTCGGCGTCGGTGATCGGCAACGCGCTGCGGCTGCGCGGTGCGGCGATCCGGGAGCAGCACGTCACAGGTCGCTCAACACCTGCTCCTTGAACCAGATGTGGTCCAGGTGGTTGTGCGTGCGCTCGTGCCAGTAGAGGTAGACCTCGTACGGCGGCACATCGAACGGCACGTCGATCCGCGCGAGTGAAAACCGCTCGCAGAACCGGCTGGCCAACGACTCCGGCATCAGCGCCACCATGCTGGTCGACTCGATCAGGTAAGGGGCCGACAGGTAACCGGGGGTCGTGAGCCGCGTGTTGCGCGCCAGTCCCAGGCGGGCCAAGGCTTCGTCGACATCGTCACCAAAGACGCGCACGGTGGGCTTGATCACGATGTGATCGAGCGCGGCGAACTCCTGCGGGCTGAGCGTGTGCCCCAGTGCGGCATGGTCCCGGGCGGCCAGGCAGGCAATGCGGTCGCGAAAGATCAGCCGGTGGCGCAGGTCCTCCAGGGTGGGTGGCAACATGCCCACGCAGAAATCCGCCTCGCCGCTCTCCAGCACCTGGTTGAGGTGGCGGGGATCGACAGGGTGGCAGGCCGTCACCGAAATGCCGGGAAACTGCTGCGATAGCCGCGTGACCAGCGGGTCCAGAAACACGCACTCGAGGTAGTCCGTGGCCACCACCCGGAAGTTGCGCCGAGCCACCGCCGGATCGAATGCGATGGCCTGCCCGAGCAACTGGTCCATCTCGTACAGGATGCGCTGCGCGAAATCGCGCAGCTGCATGGCTTTGGCGGTCGGCACAAGCCCAACCTGGGCCTTCACCAGAATCGGATCGCCCGTCAGCTGTCGCAGTTGGCTCATGGCGCGGCTCATGGCCGGCTGGCTCATGTTTAGCGCGTCGGCGGCGCGCGTCACCTGGGAGTGTTCCACCAGTGCAACCAGGCACCTCAGCAGAAAGAAGTTCAGGGACAGATCATCTCTTTGGCGCATGATTTTTATACGCAGTCCGCATGGACTGGGAGTTTCCACTTCGGGATACTAGTTCAACTCAAGCGAATCGAGCACGGGCGCACCAAGACGCCGAGAACACAAGCCAGGCAGACAAGCCGGACCTTCATGGACCGGCACCCACGAGGAGCAGTCAGTTTGAATACAGCAGCCTTGCGCGACGTCAGCGTCCCGCGTCCCGATGGTGTCAGCGCCCTGGTCCCCAGGCGATCGGCACCGATCATTCAAGTGAGCCGCGTGGGCAAGCGGTACGCCAACGGAACGGTGGCCCTGGCCAAGGCCGACCTCGACATCTGCAGCGGCGACTTCGTCACGCTGATCGGCCCATCGGGCTGCGGCAAGAGCACACTGCTGCGCATCCTCTCCGGGCTCGGTGGCGTTACCGAAGGCCAGGTCAAGTGGTGGGGCGAGGCCACGCCGGTGCTGGAGCGGGCCGACCAGAAGCTGGCCTTCGTGTTCCAGGACCCGACGCTCATGCCCTGGGCGCGCGTGGCCGAAAACGTGGCCTTGCCCCTGGAGCTCAAAGGCACGCTGGACCGCCAGGCCATCAAGGCCAAGGTGGACGAGGTGCTGGAGCTGGTGGGCCTGGGCGCGTTTCACCAGTCCTACCCCCGCGAGCTGTCGGGCGGCATGCAGATGCGGGTGTCGATCGCCCGCGCGCTCATCACCGAGCCCGACCTGATGCTGATGGACGAGCCCTTCGGCGCGCTCGACGAAATGACGCGCAACAAGCTGAACGACGACGTGCTGCGCATCCAGCACGAACGCAAGCTCACGGTGGTGTTCGTCACGCACAGCCTGCACGAGGCGGTCTACCTGTCGTCGCGGGTCGTCGTCATGGCCGCCAGGCCCGGGCGCGTGATCGCTGAGGTGGACATCGACGCGCCCTTCCCTCGGGGCCCGGCCTTCCGCCTCTCGTCCGACTACCTGCAATACATGACCCGCTTGACGACCGCGCTGGACGCCGCCAGCCGGGGCGAGGAGATCGCACCATGAAAGTCACCGACCTGTCCCGCAGCGTGTCCCGGCAAGTGGACTGGAGCAACAGCAAGATCCCGGTGCTGGCGATCGGCGTGGGCCTGATCGCGGCCTGGCAACTGCTGGTGGTGGCGCTGTCGCTGCCGGTCTATGTCGTGCCGGGTCCGCTCGATGTGCTGAAGGCGCTGTATGCGGACGCCGGGCTGCTCTTCACCGGTTTGCTGTTCACCCTCAAGGTGACGGTGCTGGCTTTTTCGGTGGCGGTCATCGCGGGCGTGTCGATCTCGTTCCTGTTGTCGCAAAGCCGGCTGGTGGAGCAAAGCGTCATGCCCTACATGGTGATCCTGCAGGTCACGCCCATCGTGGCGATCGCGCCCCTCATCATCATCTGGGTCAGCAACACCTTCGTCGCCCTGGTCACCATCGCGAGCATCACGGCCCTGTTCCCGATCGTGGCCAACATGACGCTGGGCCTGCGCTCCGTGGCGCCCAACCTGCAAAGCCTGTTCCGGATCTACCGCGCGTCCAGCTGGCAGACGCTGACGCGGCTCAAGCTCAAGGCCGCGCTGCCCTACTTCTTTGCGGGTGCGCGCATCAGCAGCGGGCTGGCCCTGATCGGCGCCGTGGTAGCCGAGTTCGTGGCCGGCACCGGTGGCACGCAATCGGGATTGGCTTACATCATTCTCGAATCCGGCGTGCAGCTGAAGGTGCCGCGCATGTTCGCCGCCCTCTTCCTCATCTCGCTCACCGGCATCACGCTCTTCGCGTTCATGGTCTTCGTGTCGAACCGGGTGCTCGGCGCCTGGCACGAGAGCACGGTGAAGACCGAGCACTAGGTCTCTGCATCCCTTCCTTGCCCCCACACACCAGGAGTTCAGTATGACGATCCGATCCCTTTTGATGGCGGCCCGCGGCGCCACCGCGGTCTTCCTGACGGTGGCCGCCACCGCCAGCGCGGTCCATGCCCAGGCCCTGCGCGACGTCAACGTGGCCTTGAGCTTCTACGCGTCGGCGGAACATGGCGGCTACTATGCCGCCATGGCCGAAGGCATCTACGAGAAGCATGGCCTGAACGTCAAGGTGACGCAGGTCGGCCCGCAGGGCAACAACATGCAGCAGATGGTCTCGGGCAAGGTGGACTTCGTGAACGGGTGGAACATGCGCGCGCTCAACGCCGTGCGCGAAGACATTCCGCTGGTCTCGGTGGCCGCCATCTTCCAGCGCGACCCGCAATGCCTGGTGCACCACCAGGGCACGTACCCCAAGCTGGAGAACATGAAGGGCGCTCCCATGCGCGTGGCGCAACTCGCGCGCGGCAGCTGGTGGCCCTGGCTGAAAGCCCGCCATGGGTTTGACGACAGCCAGCTGCGCCCTTTTGACGCGAGCTACGCGGCGCTGTTGCAAGACCCGAAGATGGTGCAGCAGGGTTTCATCACCAACGACGGCTTCCAGTTCAAGCGCCAGAACCTCGCCATGGAATGCATGCTGCTGGCCGACTACGGCTGGTCCAGCTACAACTACACCATCGACACCACGCAGAAGCTGATCAAGGAGAACCCGAAGCTGGTGGCGGATTTCATCAAGGCCACGGTGGAAGGCTGGCGCGCCTTCATGCGCGACCCGGCGCCGGCATCGCGCCTCATCAAGGCCAACAACCCCACGATGGCCGACGAGCAGATCGCCTATGCCATGGCCCAGATGAAGCAACACGGCCTGCTCGAATCCGGCGATGCGGCCAACGGCCGGATCGGCAACATGAGCGATGCCCGCTGGACCGCCTTCTACCAGGAGATGGTCGCGGCCAAGGCGCTGCCGCCTGGCATGGATGTGCGCAAGGCCTATGACATGCAGTTCGTCAAGCAGCTGTACCCCTCCAACTGAAACCGAGACAAAGAGTTCACCATGCTGATCACCCAACAAAAGATGTTTCGCCATTTCTGGTACCCGGTCATGCCCACGCACTTGCTGGATGCCGGCAGCCCACAACCCTTCCGGCTGCTGGGCGAAGACATCGTGCTCTGGAAGGTGGGCGAAGGACGCTACGCCTCGATGGAAGACCGCTGCTGCCACCGCACCGCGAAGCTCTCGATGGGCTGGGTGGAAAACGACCGCATCGTGTGCGGCTACCACGGCTGGGCCTACGACTGCACGGGGCAGTGTGTGTCCATGCCGCAAAACCCCGAAGCCACCAAGATTCCGTACAAGGTGAACAGCCATCTCGTGGACGTGCGCTACGGCTACGTGTGGGTGTGCCTGGAGCCCGATCCGATCAACACCATACCGGTGCTGGAAGAAGACGGCGCGCCGGGCTTCCGCCTGATCCATGAGTTCTACGAGCCCTGCCGCTCGACCGGCCTGCGCCTGATGGAGAACTTCTTCGACTTCTCGCACACCAGCTTCGTGCACAAGGGCACCTTCGGCAACATGGTGGACGCCACGCCGCGCAAGACCGAGATCGAAGAAACCGAACATGGCATCGTGCTGCGCGGCGACGTGCCGGTGCTCAACGCCGACGAACACATCCAGCGCGTCGTGCGCGACCAGGGGATGGAGTCGGTGCGGCACATGGTGAGCAACTGGTACATGCCCTTCATGCGCAAGTCGCAGATCAACTACCCCAACGGCCTGATCCATTCGCTGGTGACCTCGGCCACGCCGATCGACGACGAGCGCTCCATGCTGTGCCAGTGGATCTACCGCAACGACACGGAAGAAGACGTCAGCGCCGCCGACTGCATCGAGATGGACCGCCGCATCACCAACGAGGACATTCTGATTCTCGAAGGGCTCGACCACGACGTGCCTTTGGCTCCTGCGAACGCCGAGGAAGCCCACATGTACACCGACCGACCGGGCCTGGCCATGCGCCGGCGGCTGCTGAAGATGATGGAGGCGCGCGGCGAGAAGGAGGTGCGGACACCCCGCAACCTCGCGCGCTTCGGCATCCGTGTTGAAACCGTGTCCGCGTGAAGGACGCCGCCATGGCCAACACCTTTGCTTCCACGGTGCCTTCCCGCTTCTGGGCCGACCTGACCAGCGAGGCCTTCTCGCGCCTGGACCGCCCGAGCGTGATCGCCGTGCTGCCCGTGGGCGCGATCGAGCAACACGGCCCGCACCTGCCGATGTCGGTGGACACGGCCACCGTCAACGCGATGGTGGCGGCCACGCTGCCGCACCTGGGCGCTGACCTGCCGGTGCTGTTCCTGCCCACGCAGCCCATCGGCAAGAGCAACGAGCATTCGCGCTACCCCGGGACCTTGACGCTGTCGGCGCAGACGCTGATCACCCTGTGGAGCGAGATCGGCGCGTGTGTCGCATCGGCCGGCGTGCGCAAGCTGGTGCTGTTCAACAGCCACGGTGGGCAGGAGTCGATCATGGACATCGTGGCGCGCGATCTGCGCGAACGCTTCGACATGCTGGTGGTGTGCGTGAACTGGTACCAGCTCGGCCTGCCCGATGGGCTGATTGGCGACGACGAGATGCGCCACGGCATCCACGCCGGTGAACTGGAGAGCTCGATCCTGCTCGAGATCCACCCGGACCTCGTGCACATGGACCGGGCCAAAAACTTCGACAGCACCGACCGCGCGCTCAGCGAAGGGTCGCGTTACCTGTCCTACGTGGAGGGCAAGGCCCGCGTGGCCTGGCAGACGCAGGACCTGAACCCGCAAGGCGCCTGCGGCAATGCCACGCTGGCCACCGCTGAAAAGGGTCGCGCCACGCTCGACCACGTGGGTGGACAGTTCGCCCAGGTGCTGGAGGACATCCACCGCGTGCCACTCGCGTCGCTGGACAGCGCGGCGGCGTGGTAGCCGGCGCGGCTTTCCCCGCGGGCGACTGCTGGCTGGCCCGCGCACGCGTGCCCGATCGGTTGCTCGACGCATCCACGCGCGACGCGCTCGCGCCGGCCGCACCGGGGTTGCGCGCGGTCAGCCTGCGCGTGCAAGGGGGTCGCATCACGGCACTGGCCTCCGCCGTGGGCCCCGACGGTCTGCCGGTGGTGGATCTCGCCGACGGCATCGTGACGTCGTGCTGGGTGGACCTGCACACGCACCTGGACAAGAGCCACACGGCCACCCGCATCGGCCGCAGCCACCACACGCTGCGCGACGCGGTGGCGGCCTCCGGTGAAGACCGCGATCGGTGGACCGCGGACGACATCCGCCGGCGCATGGACTTCGCCTTGCGCACGGCGCATGCGCAGGGCACGCGGGCCATCCGCACCCACATCGATTGGGTGGGTGCTTCCACACCACTGGCCTGGAGCGTGGCCCAGTCACTGCGCGGGGAATGGTCGCCGCGCATCGAACTGCAACCGACGAGCCTGTCGCCCTTGCCGCTGTTCGCCGATGCCGACGCAAGCGCGGCGGTGGCGGCCGCGGTGGCCGAACAAGGCGGTGTGCTCGGTGCTTCAGTGCACCCGGTGCCGGGTCAACGCAGCTTGCTGGAACGGGTGTTCGAGCTGGCGGTGGCGCACGACCTGGACCTCGACTTCCACGCGGACGAGCACCTGCAGAACGACATCGAAGGCCTGCGCACCATCGCCCGGCTGACCGCGCGGCATGGTTGGGAAGGCCGTGTGGCTTGCGGGCATGCGTGTGCGCTGTCGGTCGTGCCGGTCGACGCCTGCGCATCCGTGCTGCGCGCGTTAGCCGATGCCGGCATCGTGCTCATGGGCTTGCCCCTGGCCAACCTGCAACTGCAGGACGGCGGCCCGGGCCGCACGCCGCGCCTGCGCGGCATCGCACCGCTGCTGGAAGCACGCGACCTCGGCGTGCAGGTCGGCCTGGCGTCCGACAACGTACAGGACGCCTTCGTGCCCATGGCCGATTTCGACCTGCTGCAGGTGTTGGCCATTGCCTCACTGACGGCCCACCTGGACGACCCGCTCGCGCGCTGGATCGACAGCATCACCACCACGCCCGCCACGGCGATGGGACTGGCCTGGGATGGCCGCCTGCGCGTGGGCGCGCCCGCCGATCTGGTGCTGCTGGCGGGACGCAACAGCTTTGAAGCCTGCGGCCGGCCACAACGCCGGGTGCTGCGCGGTGGCCGCCCGATCGACACCGCCCTGCCCGACTTCCGCGAACTCGACGACACCACCACCACCGCAGGCTGACCCCTCGGCCCGCGGGGTTCAGCGGCCCTGGAAACCGGGCTGGCGCTTCTCCAGAAAGGCAGAACAGCCCTCGTGGGCATCGTCGGTATCCAGCACCAGGCTGATGGTGGCCATCTCGTGCGCAAGTGCCGCGCTGAGCGGCATGTCCGCGCCATGCAGCATGCTGCTTTTGAGCAGGCGCAGGGCCCAGGGTGACTTGTCTGCGATGCGGTGCGCCAACGCCATGCTCTCAGCCATCAAACCGGCACGCGGCACCGCGCGGTTGATCAGTCCCAGCTGAACCGCCTGCGCGGCAGAGATGAAATCGCCGGTGAACATCAGCATCTTGGCTTGACACAAAGGGATCTGGCGCATCAGGCGCTGCGAGCCGCCGCCACCCGGAAACAGCCCCAGTTTGATTTCGGGCAGACCCAGTTGCGCGTCGTCCGCCATCAGGCGGATGTCGGTGGCCAACAGGAATTCAGCGCCGCCGCCCAGTGCCCAGCCGTTGACCGCCGCAATGGTGGGCTTGGCGCTTTCTTCGAACCGGCGGAACACCCGGTGCAGCACCACGGCAAATTCCTGGTAGTGCGCCAGGCCTCGACGGCTGTTGAGGTCGGCGATGTTGCCCCCGGCGACGAACGTGCGCTCGTCACAGCCCGTGATCACGAGCACCCGCACCGCTGGGTCGGCCTCGAGTGTGTTGAGCGCCTCCTCCATGGCCAGCACCATGGGGATGTCCAGCGTGTTCATGGTCTTGGGGCGGTTGAAGGTCATCACGCCCACAGCGCCATCGGTATGCGTCAGGACATAGGGCTCGGTCATGTGCGTTTCCTCTGGGTTGCCGTGGCTCCGTTCTCGGGCGGCTTGTCGCGCTTTTTCCGGTGCCGGAGGTCGATCACGCCAGGCGCGGTGCGGGGGTCCACGCCGGCGGAAAACAGCTGGTGCTTCTGCACCTTTTGCGTGCCGGTGGTGGGAATTTCATGGGTGAACAGGAGCCAGCCGGGGGCCTTGAAATACGACAGCAGGCGGTTGCAATGCTCAAACAGCGCGCACACCAGCGGATCGTCTGCGTCGGGCCGCGCCACGTACCCGGGTTTGAGCACCACGCAGGCCAGGACCTCCTCCTCACGCACCTCGTCCTTGACCGCGAGCACGGCCGCTTGCGCCACCGCGGGGTGTGTTTGCAGCACCGCCTCGACCTCGGCCGCGGCAATGTTCTCGCCCGAGCGCCGGATGATGTTCTTGCGCCGTTCCAGAAAGTGCAACAAGCCATCCGGGTCCCGCACCACGATGTCGCCGGTGTGGAACCAGCCGCCACGCCAGGCGTCTTCCGTCGCGGCGTCGTCGTGCAGGTAGCCGCTGAACGCATTCTTGCGAGGCGTCGCCGCCGAGTGGCGCACGAGCAATTCCCCCGGCATGCCGTCGGGCACGTCCTCGCCCGCGTCGCTGGCCACGCGCACCTCCAGTCCGGGTTGTGCGCGCCCGATGGCCCGCGTGCCCACCTGGCGCGGTTCGTCCGCATCGAAGATGGCGCGAACGTATTCCGTCATGCCCCAGATCTCGATCAGGGGATAGCCAAAACGCTGTTCAAACGCCGCATGGCGTTGCGGGTCCACGCCCGCGCCAATGGCGAAACGCACCTGGTGGTTTCGCTCCAGCGCATGCGGCGGCTGGTTCAGCAACATGGGCACCACCACCCCCAGGTAGTGCACGACCGTGGCACGCGATTCGTGCACTTCGGTGAACCAGCGCGACGGCTGGAAGCGGTCGGTCTGCACCTGGCAGTTGCCCTTGAGGAGCGCGCAGTAGAAGGAAAACACCGAGGCATTGACGTGGAACACCGGCAGTGGGTTGTAGATGCGCTCGCAGGCCTCTCCGAACGCCATCAGCCCCCCGCGCGTGGCATACCAGCGCCCGGCCGCCAGTTCGTAGCGGTGGGACAGCAGACACCCCTTGGGCCGCCCGGTGGTGCCCGATGTGTAGAGCACGCTGGCCACCGACGCCGCCTCGGCCTGGGTCGAGGTGGCGCGTCGCGTGGGAGGCGGCAGGGCCAGCTCGGCCTCTTGCAGCGCCACCACGGCAGGTCGGTGCGTGCCCAGCGAAATCGCCTGCTGCAACAGCGGCAGGAGGCCGTCCAGCACCACCACCAGATCGAGCTGGGCGTGCCCGACCACGTAGGCCATTTCCTGCGGCCGGTGGTCGGGGTTGAGGGGCACGCAGCACACCCCCAGCGCATTCATCGCCAGCTTGTGCAGAAAATGCTCGAGCCGGTTTTCCAGCAGCAACCCGACGCGGTGCCCCACGCCGTAGCCCGCGCTGGCATAACGCGCCATCAGGCCGCGCACCGCGGTGGCGGTCTGGGCATAGGTCCATTCCAACCCCTGGGGAGCGTAGGCCCGTGCGGGATTGGCGGGAGCCGCGAGGAACGGCTGGTCGCCGTAGCGGGCCGCGGCCTCGAAGAAGACCTCGCCCACGGTGGACGTTTCGCGGATGTCAATCATGGCGCTTCGCTGCAAAGAGGCCGCGGCCCGTCAAAGCCGCAACACGCCATAGCCCATCTCGCCCAAGGGCGCGTTGAGCGAGGCGATGATGGCCATGCCCAGGGCATTGCGGGTGTCCACGGGATCGAGGATGCCGTCGTCCCACATCTCGGAGGTGGAGTGGTAGGCATCGCTCTCGGCCTGGAAGCTCTCCAGCACCGGCTGGCGGATCTCCGCGATCTGCGCTTCGCTGAGGTGCTCACCGTGGCGCTGCAGCTGGCGGATCTTGACGTCGGCCAGCGTGTTGGCGGCCTGCTCCGCGCCCATCACCGCGATCTGCGACTGTGGCCACATCCACAGAAATCGGCCGTCGAACGCGCGCCCGCACATGCCGTAGTTGCCGGCACCAAAGGAGCCGCCAACGATGACGGTGAACTTGGGCACCGTGCAGCCGACCTGGGTCATGATCATCTTGGCGCCATCCTTGGTGATGCCGCGCTCCTCGTACTCGCGCCCCACCATGTAGCCCGTGATGTTCTGCAGAAAGACCAGGGGCGTGCGGTCGCGGTCGCACAGGCGCATGAAGTGCGCGGCCTTGAGCGAGCTGTCGTTGAACAGCACGCCGTTGTTGGCCAGGATGCCGACCTTGCATCCCCAGATGCGCGCGTAGCCGCAGACCAGCGTGGTGCCGTAGCCGGGCTGGTACTCGTGGAAGTGGCTGCCGTCGACGATGCGGGCAATCACCTCGCGCATGTCGAAGCCGGTCTTCCAGTCGGTGGGGATGATGCCGTAGAGTTCCTGCGGGTCGTAGTGCGGTGGCTCGGGTTCGATGCGGTCGATGCGCTGCTTCTGCACCGGCGTGGTCTGAGCAAAGATGTCGCGCGCAATCGCAAACGCATGCGGCTCGTCGTCGGCTGCGTAGTCGCACGTGCCGGAGACGGTGGTGTGCATCTCCGCGCCGCCCAGCGCCTCCGCGCTGACGACCTCGCCGGTGGCGGCCTTGACCAGTGGCGGGCCGCCCAGGAACACGCCGCCATTGCCACGCACGATGACGCTGTAGTCGCACAACGCGGGGATGTAGGCGCCACCCGCCGTGCAGTGCCCCAGCACCACCGCGATCTGCGGCACGCCCAGCTTGGACAGGGTGCACTGGTTGCGAAAGATGCGCCCGGCGGTGTAGCGGTCGGCGAAGAGATCGGCCTGCGCCGGCAGGAAGCCGCCGGCGCTGTCGCACAGGTGGATCACGGGCAGGCGGTTCTCGATCGCGATGTCCAGGGTGCGCACGATCTTCTTGATCGACAGCGGGTACCACGCGCCGCCCTTGATGCTGGGGTCATCGGCGTGGATGACCACCTCGCGGCCATGCACGATGCCAATGCCCGAGACCTGGCCGGCGCCATGCACCTCACCGCCATAGGACTTGTTGGCCGCCAGAGCGCCAATTTCCAGAAACGGCGTGCCGGGGTCCAGCAGCAGATCCAGGCGCTCGCGCACGGTGAGCTTCTTGTGTTTGTGCAGGCGGTCGATGTCGCGCTGCGGACGCACGTGGCGCGCGGCGTTCAGGCGTTCGCGCAACTGCTCGACGCGCTGCACCATGGCGGCGTGGTTCTGGCGGTAGCTGTCCGAGCCCGTGTCCAGGCGGCTGTTGATGCGGCTCATGCCGGGGTCTCCTCGGGTCGCACGCGGGCCAGCACGGCACCCCGCTGAAAGGTCTGGCCAGGCTGGAAGGGCAACGCCTCCAGCGTGCCGCTCTGTGGCGCTTCAATGGTCATCTGCAGCTTCATGCTCTCGATCACCAGCAGGGCGTCGCCGGCCTGCACCAGGTCGCCCGGCTGGACCACCCAGGCCACCACCACACCGGGCATGGGCGCGCTGGAACTGCCCTGCGCGGCAGCGCCGCTCGTGGCGCTGCCGCGCGTGGGGTCCACGCGCTCGATCACGCAACTGCGCCCGTTGAGCTGCAGGTACACCGCATCACCATGGGCCACCACGCGCACATGGGCCGGACGCGGCCCGTTCAGGGTGGTGTAGTGGGTCGCGTCGAGGGCGCGCAGGGGTAGCGTGGTGCCGTCAACGCTGAGCGCGTTGCCGCGCTTGAGCACCTGATGGCGCCGGCCGGGGTCGGATCGGAAGACGTAGCTGGTCATGGGGCGTCGTGGTGTGGGGTTGGGCGTCGGGATCAGTTGCGCCACGCGCCCATGGCCGCAAAAACGGCGGGCACGTCGCAGGCATGGCTCTCGCGGCTGGCGGTGGCGGCCACGGCCAGCAGGGCGCGCCGTTCGTCCTCGCTCCAGTCGCTCGGGCGCAGCTCGGCTTTGTGGCGCTCCAGGAAACCGGTGTCGGTGGCGCCCGCCTGGAAGGCCGGGTGGGCCAGCACGCGGCCCAGGAAGTCGGTGTTCACGGTCACGCCCAGCATCAGCGTGTCCTGCAGCGCCTGGCGCAGCCGGGCGATGGCCAGCTCGCGCGTGGCGCCATGGGCGATCAGCTTGGCCAGCATGGAGTCGAAGTCGGCGCCCACGCGCGCGCCCTGGGTCACGCCGTTGTCGAAACGGATGCCGGGCCCCTGGGGCTCACCGAGCAGCAACACCTGGCCGGTGTCCGGCACGAAGCCGGCATCGGCGTCTTCGGCCAGCACGCGGCATTCGATGGCGCTGCCATGCCAGCGCACCCCGTCCTGGCGCAGCGGCAGTGGCTCGCCTTGCGCCACGCGCAACTGCCACTCGACCAGATCCAGCCCCGTCACCATCTCGGTCACCGGGTGCTCCACCTGCAGCCGGGTGTTCATTTCGAGGAAGTAGAAATCGCCCGTGGGCGAGACGATGCACTCCACCGTGCCGGCGTTGATGTAGCCCGCCGCGCTGGCCAGTCGCACCGCCGCATCGCAGATGCGCTGTCGCAACTCGGGGGCCAGCGTGGGCGCCGGGCTTTCCTCGATCAGCTTCTGGAAGCGCCGCTGGATCGAGCACTCGCGTTCGCCCAGGTGGATGAGATGGCCGTGGCTGTCGCCAAACACCTGCACCTCGATGTGCCGGGGTTGCTCGACAAACCGCTCGGCCAGCAGGCGGCCGTCGCCGAAGTAGCGCTGGCTCTCGGCGCGGGCGGTGGCGATGGCCTGTGGCAGAGCGGTGGCCTCGCGCACGATCTGCATGCCCTTCCCACCACCACCGGCCGCCCCCTTGATGAGCAGCGGAAACCCGATGGCCGCCGCGCGGTCTGCGAAGTGCTGCGGGTCTTCGGCTTCGTCGGCCGATGGCGTGACCGGCACGTCGTGGCGCTGGGCAAACTGGCGCGCGGTGATCTTGTCGCCCATGAGCTCGATGACATGAGCCGGCGGACCCACGAAGGTGAGCCCTGCTTCGGCCACCGCGTGGGCAAAACCGGCGTTCTCGGACAGGAAGCCGTAGCCCGGGTGGATGGCGTCGCAGCCGCTGGCGATGGCGGCCTGGATCAGCGCCGGCCCGTCCAGCCACGCCGAGACCGGAGGCTCGCCGTGCAGTTCGACGGTCTCGTCGGCCACCTTCAGCGCGGGGCCATGGCGGTCTTTGGCATGCCAGGGCACGACGGTGGCAATGCCCATCCGTTGTGCAGTGCGCACGATGCGCAGCGCGATCTCGGCGCGGTTCGCGATGAACAGCTTGCGTATGGTCATGTTTGCGTTTTCCTGCGGGAGCGAGGCGGCGCGGTACCGGCCCTCTCGTTGGATGAAGGGGAAGGCGCGGCCATCACCGCCTGTTCGATCTGGTCGAGGCGCTCACGCACCTCGTCCAGCACCTGGCCGATGTGGCTGCGCGCGGACGATGCGACCACGGGCGAATGCGCACGCCCGCCGGGCAGCAGCGGGCCCAGCACCATGGCGGTGTAGCGGTCGGCCATGGCTTCGACGTCGACCGTGCCGCGGCCAAACAGCGTGCCCCACATGCGGTGCTCGATCCCGCCGTAGACCATGGAGCGCAACAACTCGGCGTCGGTGTCGGGACTCAGCTCACCGTCCGCAATGGCGTCCTCGACGGTGCGCAAGAGAAAGGCGGTGTAGCGCACGTGCAGATCGTGCAGCACGGACTGGAAGTACTCGGGACCGGTCCGCACCTCGTGCAGCACCAGCCGGGAGAGGTTGGGCTCTTCGACATAGACACGCAGGTGGCGCCAGATCAGGAAGCGCATGCGGCTGCGCACACCGTGCAGGCGCGAGAACTTGTCTTCCAGATCGGCAATCAGCGGCTCGTACATGCCGCGCAACACCGCGTTGAGCAGGTCTCGCTTGGACGGGTAGTAGGTGTAGACCAAACCCTCGACCACACCCACCCGGGACGCGATCTCGCTGACCGACGAACGATCGAAGCCTTTCTCGAGGAACATGTCGCGCGCGGCTTCCAGAATCTCGGCGGCGCGGCGCAGGCGTCGGGGCGTTTGCGGCCCGACCGGTTGTGCATAGTCGGCCGGTGCCTCGGTGGCATCGATGTCGGGAGTGCGCTTCTTGAGGTTCATGGCAGTGTGTCCAGTACAGAGGTTGGAATCTCGACCTCCAGGTCGAGCAACATCTGTGCAAACGCCTTGCCCTGGGGGTCGTAGCGCAACGATGCCACACCGCCGCCGCCCAACGCCCGCTCCAGCACGAAATTCAGTGCCAGAAAACCTGGCAATTCGTAGCGCGTGACCGGGCCTTGCGCCACGTGGGAAAAGTAGTTTGCGACCTCATTCGCGCCCAGCACCCGCCGCAGTTCCGCGTAGGCCGCCGGCGAGCGCGCGATGATGCCCACGTTGGAACTGTCACCTTTGTCGCCGCTGCGTCCGTGGGCCAGGCGCAGCAAGGGAACACGCGCAGTGGGGCCGGCCAGTGCCGCGGCGGATGGTGCGTCCGCGGCGGGCGCCGATGCCGCCGCGTGGTCGTGCGCGGTCAGCGGGTGCGGTGCCAAGGCCAGCGGCTGGCCGTCCATGGAGACCCGTGGCGCCACGCGCGACTGCGCGATCAGAAAAGAAAACAGCCTGACCACCGGCGAAGGGCTGGGCCGGCCGGCGGCAAAACCGGTGATGCCCTGTGCCATGGCCGTGGCCGACGGCGCGATCTCGCGCGCCAGCAACTCCAGGGCTTCGCGCTGCGGGTGTTTGGCGGCCAGCTTGAGGATCACCTCGCGGCTGTGCCGGGTGCGCGCGTGCGGGCCGTAGGTGGACTCGGCGCCCAGCACCTCCAGGCTGGTCTCGCTGAAGCCCGGCAGGCCACGCTCGCCCAGCAGGCGGGTGCACCGCTGAAGAATGGCCTCCCCGACCCGGCTGGCCTTGGCCGCTGCCTCGTGGCCGCCGATCATCAGCGTGCCCAACAGGCGCCAGCCATCGCTCCAAGTGGCGCTGACCTTGTAGTGGGCCGGCGCGGGTGTGCCGCGCGCGCCGCTGACCCGCACGCGGTCTTCCCCCTCTTGCGCCAGGCGCACGTCGCTGAAGTCGCAGACCACGTCGGGCAACAGGTAGCGCCTGGGGTCGGCGATTTCGTAGACGATCTGCTCGGCCACGGTGCCCGGTATCACCAGACCACCGGTGCCCGCCGGCTTGGTGATGACCACGCTGCGTCCATCGGGCGCGCATTCGGCGATGGGGAAACCCATGTTGTCCCAGCCGGGCACGGCTTGCCAGTCGGTGTACAGGCCGCCGGTGCATTGGGTGCCGCATTCGATGATGTGTCCCGCCAGACTGCCGGTGGCCAGCTTGTCCCAGTCGTTCCAGTCCCAGCCGAATTCGTGCACCAGGGGACCGAGCGTGACGGCGCTGTCCACCACCCGTCCCGTGATGACAATCTGTGCGCCCGCATCGAGCGCGGCGGCAATGGGCTGCGCACCCAGGTAGGCATTGACGCTGAGCAGCCGCGCGGGCATGGGCTCGCCGCTGAACATCTCGCGCGTCTCCGCGGCGCGCAAGGCATCGGCCTGGTCGGAGAGGTCGTCACCCTCGACCACCGCGATGTGCATCGCGATGCCCTGTGCCTGCAGGGCGGCGTTCAGCGCGCTCGCGCAGGCCTGCGGGTTGACACCACCCGCGTTCGCCACCACCCGGATGCCTTGCGCCTGGAGTTGAGGCGCGAGCTGGGCGATGACCTTGACGAAATCGGGCGCGTAGCCGGCCTCGGGCGACTTGGCGCGGGCGCGCGCCAGCAGCGACATGGTGATTTCAGCGAGATAGTCGAACACGAGGTAGTCGATCTGCCCGTGCTGCACCAGCTGGGCGGCGCCCGCTTCGGAATCGCCCCAGAAGCCACTGGCACAGCCAATGCGAAGCGCGCGATCTCGGCGGGAGCGTGGTGTAACGGTCATGTCGATTTCTTAACGGTTGGGCCAGACGGGGGAGCGCTTCTCTGCAAAGGCCCGCATGCCTTCGCGCGTGTCTTCGCTTTGCGACATGACGGGCAGCACCATCTGCGCAAGGTTGAGGGCATCGTTGAAGGCCAGGCCACTCATGGCCGCGAACGCGCGCCGGCCCATGCGCAGGGCCACCGGCGAGTTGGCGGCCAGCTGGCTCACCAGCGCGTCCACCGCCGCGTCGAGTTCGGCCGCGGGCACCAGCTGGCCCAGGATGTCCAGTTCCAGCGCCTTCTCGGCCGGGAAACGTTCGGCCAGGAAACACATCTCCTGCAGGCGCCGGCGCGGGATCACGCGCATCAGCAGCGGCAGGATCATCATGGGGAAGACGCCCACGCGCGCTTCGGTCGTGCCGAACCGCGCGGTGTCCACGCCGATGGCGAAGTCGCAGGCGCAGATCAGGCCCACGCCGCCGCCGAAGGCGCTGCCGTTGACACGCGCGATGATGGGCAGGTGGCAACGGTCCATGGCGCGAAACAGCTCGGCGATCGGGTTGTCAAAACGGCCCGGTTCCAGCGCGAAGGGCGAGCCGTCGGCGCCCGGCTTGAGCTTGCCGCCGGCGCAGAAGGTCTGTTCACCGGCGCCGGTCAGCACGATGGCGCGCACGCCTTCCATGGCTTCGGCGGCCAGCAGCGCTTGGCGCAGCGCGACCATGACGGCATCGGTCATGGTGTTGTGTTCGGCGGCGCGGTTGATGGTGATGTGGCAGGCCAGGCCACGGCGCTCCACCAGCACCTCTGGGGTGATTGCACTCAAGGTTGCTCTCCTTCAGCGGGTTGCGAAAAGGCCTGCGGCGGCTGGTAGAGCGGGAAGCCGTTGTAGGTGAAGTCCTGTCGCGCAGGCTCGAGCTTCCAGGTGTGGCGGGCGGTGGGCACGCCGCCGTCCACGCGGATGACGGCGCCACTGATGAAGCCGGCCGCGGGCGACAGCAGGTAGGTCACCGCGGACGCCAGTTCGGCCTCGGTGCCAAAGCGTTGCAGCGGCACCTTGGTGCGCAGGCCGCGCAGCAGCTCCTGGTAGTTGTCGTCATAGGTGTCGATCCCGGCGGACGCGATCCAGCCCGGCGCCACGGCGTTGACGCGCACGCCGGCGCAACCCCATTCGCAGGCAGCCGTTTCGGTGAAGGTCAGCACGCCGCCCCGCGCGGCGCCCGAGTGGCCCATGCCCGGCAGGCCACCCCAGATGTCGGCCAGCATGTTGACGATGCTGCCGCCGTGCTGCTCCATCCACTGCACGTAGCACTCGCGCGAGAACAGGAAGGTGCCGTGCAGGTTGTTGCGCACCACCACGTCCCAGCCCTTGAGGGTGATGTCGCGCAGAGGGGCCGGGTACTGGCCACCCGCGCAGTTGAACAGGCCGTGGATGGCGCCGTGGGTCGCGAGGATGTCGGCCACGGTCTGCTGCACCGATGCTTCCTCGCGGATGTCGCAGCTGTGCAGCGAGACGCGCCCGCTGGCCTCGGGGTAGGCCGCCACCAGCTCGGCCGCCACCGCCTCCAGTTTTTCGCGCTTGCGCCCGACCAGTGCGAGGCCTGCGCCCAGGCTGGCCAGTTCGTGCGCGGCGCAGCGGCCCAGGCCGCTGCCACCGCCGGTGACGACGATGGTCTGGCCCTCGAACAGGCCGGGCCGAAACACCGAGCGGTAGCGCTCGGCCTGGGCCGATGGAGAGGGGGTGGCTTGCGGCATGGCGTGGGCGTGGTCAGTAGCTGATGAAGTCCGTCAAGGCCTTGACCGTGGCGTTCTTCGGGTCGGTCTGGAACAGCTTGATCGGCAGCACCGCCTGTGCCTTGGGGTTGTCCAGGGACAGCGGACCGGTCAGGCCACCGGTGTCGAAGTTCTTCAGCTTGTTGAGCTGGTCGACCACGCAGGTGCGGGTGACGGTGGCGCCGCAGCGGCGGATGCCCTCGGCCAGCACCTGGGTGCCGACATAACCACTGACGGTGTAGCGGTTGAAGTTGGCGAGATCGTCCGCGCTCAGGTACTGCTTGGCGGTCTCCATCAGCTTCTTGCCGGCGGGGTCGTAGTTGGAGGCGTAGTAGTCGGGGATCAGGTACTCGAAGCCCGACGGTGCGGCCAGCTTCACGGCGGCGGGCAGTTGCCCGGCCCACAGCGTGCCGATCAGCGGCGTCATGCCCAGGCGGCGGAACTCGCTCATGACGGCGGCCGACTCGGTGGTCAGCGTGCCCAGGTAGACGGCCGTGACGCCCTTCTCCCGCAGGGTGAGCACCTCGGCGGAAAAGTCCTTGGCGCCGCGCTTGAACGGGATCTCGGCCACGCTGGCCACGCCGTGCTGCTTGACCGCCTTCTGGTAACCGGCCAGCAGCGCTTTGCCGAAGTCGTCGTCCTGGTAGAGGATGCCGAACTTGCCGTTCTTCTGGCCCATCTTCTCGACCATGTGCGCGATCGGCACGAAGCCGGCCCAGTCGTAGTCGGGGCCGATCATGAAGACAGTGGGCCGGCGCGGGCTGACCACGGCCGGGTTGGGCGCCATGTGCACGATGGTGGGAATCTTGGCTTCCTCCACGGTGGGCAACATGGCCACCATGTGCGAGCTGCCGGTGGTGCCGGTCAACGCGAACACCTTGTCCGAGTCGATCAGTTTCTTCACCGCCGACACCGAGCGCGCCGGCACGTAGCCATCGTCCTCGTAGATGGCGCGCAGCTTGCGGCCGTTGATGCCGCCCTTGGCATTGATCTCGGCAATCGCCAGCTTGGACCCGGCGGCGCCGGCCTTGCCGATCAGCGAGGCCGGACCGGACATGGGCTGCACCTCGCCGAGCAGGATTTCGGTGGCGGTCACGCCCACGTCCTGGGCGCCGGCCGCGCCGGCGCCGATGGCCAGGCCCAGAATCGAACAACGGCCCAGGCGCCGCGTCCACCTCAGAATCGAATCACCTTGCATTGCTGTCTCCTCTTTTGAATCGGCCGGGCCGGGGAATTCCGGTGCCGTGCCACGCTGCCATGTCCCCGTCCCGTTCACTGGGACAGGGGCCAATGCACCCAGAACCGTTTGACCTTGCGCCAGATGCCCGCCAGGCCCTCGGGCTCCAGCCGCAGGAAGAGCAGGATTACCACGCCGTACATCAAGCCCTTGATCTCGTAGATGCGATCGGACATGAGGGTGGTGAAGCGGTCGCCCGCGAGCGAGAAACCGAAGTTCAGGAGTTCGGGCAACAGCAGGATCAGCGCGGTGCCCAGCAAAGCGCCGTGCACCCGGCCCAGGCCGCCGACGATGATCATGGCCAGGGCCTCGATGCTGATCAGGATGCTGAAGGTGTCGACGTTGATGTAGCGCGTCTGCAAGGCCACCAGCGCGCCGGCCACGCCGGTGTAGAAGGCACTGACCATGAAGGCCAGCAGCTTGTAGCGCATCAGGTTGATGCCCATGGCACGGGCGGCGATGTCGTGGTCCCGCACCGCCAGCCAGGCCCTGCCGATGGGCGAGCGCATGAGGTTGAGCGTGAGCAACACGAACAGCACCAGCATGGCCAGCGCCACATAGAAGAAGGGCTGGTCGCTTTTGACCTCGTAGCCCAGCAGCGCCAGCGGCGCCACCGCCATGCCTTCCGAGCCGCGCGTGATGTCTTCGGCGAACAGCACCAGGTGGCGCACGATGAAGGTGAATGCCAGCGTGGTGATGGCGAGGTACAGGCCCTTGAGCCGCAGCGAGGGAACACCGACCACCAGGCTCGCCACCGCCGCCACCGCACCCGACGCGAAGATGGCCAGCCAGGCCGGCACGTGGTAGTCGGTGGTGAGGACGGCCTGTGCGTAGGCGCCGATCAGCAGGAAGCCCGCGTGACCGAGCGAGATCTGTCCGGTCACGCCGGTCAGCAGGTTCAGACCCAGCACACCAATGGCCATGACGAAGATGGCCGACAGGATGCCCAGCCCATGCGAACCCAGCACCAGCGGCGCGCAGGCCACCAGCAGCAAGCCGACGCCTGCCCAGACCCAGGTGCTGCGGTGCGGCGTCAGTGCGACGAGATCGGCGTAGGACGTTTTGTAGATTCGGGTACGCATCAGACACGCTCGATTTCTCGTTGGCCGAAGAGGCCGTAGGGTTTCACCATCAGCACCACGATGATCAGCACGAAGCCAGCGATCTCCTTGAGGCCACGGCCCAGGTAGCCACCGGCCAGGTTCTCGACCACGCCGATCACCAGGCCACCGAAGGCCCCGCCCACCACCGAGTCCAGGCCGCCGAGGATGGTGGCCGGGAAGCCGCGCAAGCCCATCTGGGAAATCTCGGGCTCCAGGGCGAACATCAGGCAGAACGACAGCCCGGCCACCGCCGCAAACAGCGAGGACAGCGCCCAGGCGATGCCGCTGATGCGCTTGACGTTGATGCCCATGAGCAGGGCCGTGGTCTCGTTGTTGGAGGTGGCGCGCATCGCAATGCCGACACGCGAGTGGCGGAAGAAGACCCACATCAGCAGGCACAGCAGCGCCAGCATCACCAGCGAGAAGATCTGCCCGGGGTACAGCGCCAGTTCGCCGAGTCGAATGACGTCGTCGCCCAGCGGCCGCGGAAAGGGTTTGGGTTCCACGCCCCAGATCAGGATCACCACCGACCGGATCACCACCGCCAGGCCGATGGTGACCATCACGCGAGAGAACATGGGCTCACCGAGCATCGGCCGGATGAACACGCGCTCGATCAGCAGACCCAGAAGCATGGCCGTGGGCAGGGTCGTGGCCAGCAGGCCGAAAAAGCCCATGCCCGGGACCTGCGCGAGGTTGAAGCTGATGTACGCGGTCAGCATCATCACCTCGCCCACGGCGAAGTTCACCATGCCGGTGGCGCGGTAGACCATGGCGAAGCCCATGGCGATCAGGCCGTAGAGCGAGCCGATGACCAGACCCGACATCAGCAGGTTGAGGAAGTAGTTCATGGGCGGGCCTCCTGGCCGTAGATCTGCGCGATCTCGGTGGCGAACTTTTTCTCGATCACGTTGCGGCGCACCTTCATGGTGGCGGTCAGCTCGCCGTCGTCGTGGTCGAGCTGCTTGCGCAGGATGACGAACTTGCGGATGTTCTCGACCCGCGAAAAACGTTCGTTGACGCGCTTCACGTCGGCGTCCACCAGTTCACGCACGGTGTCCAGCGCGGCCAGCGATTCGTAGGTGGTGTAGGCGATGCCGCGCTCCTGCGCCCATTTGCCCACCGTGTCCAGGTCGATCTGGATCAGCGCGGCCAGGAAGTGCCGGCCGTCGCCCAGCAGCACGGCTTCGCTGATGTAGACGCTGTCCTTGAGCGCGTTCTCGATCAGCGAAGGCGTGATGTTCTTGCCCCCGCTGGTGATGAGGATGGCCTTCTTGCGGTCCCGAATCTGCAGCTCGCCGTTCTCGGGGTCGATCTCGACGATGTCGCCGGTGTGCAGCCAACCGCCCTCCAGCGCCTTGTCGCTGGCGGCCTCGTCGTACAGGTAGCCATTGAAGACCACCGGGCCGCGCACCAGCAGTTCACCGTCGTCGCCCAGGCGCTGCTCCACCACGCGCGGCAGCGGCGGTCCGCACCAGCCCAGGCGGGCGTGGCCGTGGCATTGCGCGTGGCTCACGCCACTGCTTTCGGTCATGCCATAGACCTGGTAGATCGGCACACCCATGGCGCGGAAGAACAGGATCACCGCTGGCGAGATGGCGGCACCGCCGGTCATCGCCATCCAGGTGCGGTCCAGACCGACCGAGGCCAGCAGGTTGCTGAACACCAGCCAGCGCAGCACGCGGGCCGTGGCGGCGTCGCGCCAGTTGACCGGACGGTCCCCGTTGGCAATGGTGCGTTCGGCGATCGGCTGGGCCACGGCCATGGCGCGCTCGAACACGAGACGCACCCAGGGCCGGGCCTCGCGTGAGGCAATCACGATCTGCTGCTGCAGCTTCTCCCAGATGCGCGGCACGCCGAAAAAGAAACCGGGGCCCACCTCGCGCAGGTTCTGCGTCACCGCGTCGATGGATTCCGCGAAATACACCACCGAGCCGTACACCAGCTGCGCCACCGGCGACATCAGGCGCTCGGCCACGTGGCACAGCGGCAGGTAACACACCACCTCCAGCGGTCGGCCGGCATAGCCCTGCACCTGGCCCACCTGGGCGGCGTTGTGGATGATGCCGCGGTGCGCGATGCGCGCGCCCTTGGGCATGCCGGTGGTGCCCGATGTGTAGACGATGAGTGCGTCCTGCTCGGACGTGACGGCGTCGATCTGCTGGTCGAACGCATCGCGCTGCGCGGCATCGCGGGCCAGCGTGCGCCCTTCGTTCAGGGCCAGCTCGAAGGGCCGGAGGCAGGCTTCGTGGTAGTGCCGCATGCCCTTGGTGTCCACGGTCAGCACCTGCTTCAGGTCGGGCAGGCCGTCCCCGTTGCGCATGGCGTCCAGCACCTTGTCGGTCTGCTCCTGATCGCCGCAGACGGCGAACTTGGCGCGGCAGTGGCGCACGATGTATTGCAGCTCGGGCCAGGGGTTGGTCGGGTAGATGCCCACCGTCACGCCGCCCAGCGACTGTGCCGCGAGGTCGGCATAAAACCATTCGGGTGAGCCATCGGAGGCGATCACCAGCTTGTCACCCACACCGAAGCCCTGGGCGCGCAGGTAGAGGGCGAACGCCTGTACCTTCTCGAAGTAGTCGGCCCAGGTGATGCCCAGCCAGATGCCGCGCACCTTCTCGCGCAGAGCGATGCGATCGGGCGTCTGGCGCGCGCGGTGGCGCAGCAGGCCGGGCAAGGTGGCCTGCCCTGCCAGCACGCCAGGGGGCAGTTCGCGGTCGGCGATAGCCGGGTCGAGACGGCTCATGCCTGCACCCTCGCCACGGCGCCATCCGCCAGGCCCAGATAGGCCGACACCACGGCGGGGTTGGCCGACACGTCGGCCGGCGTGCCTTCGGCGATCTTGCGGCCGAAGTTGAGCACCGTCACATGATCCGAGATGTCCATGACGATGCCCATGTCGTGTTCGATCATCATCACGGTGATGCCACGTTCTTCGCGGATGTCGAGAATGAACCGCGCGATGTCTTCGGTTTCTTCCTGGTTCATGCCCGAGACCATTTCGTCCAGCAACAGCAAGCGCGGGCGCATGGCCAGCGCGCGGCCCAGTTCGACCCGCTTTTGCAGGCCATAGGACAGAGTGCCCACGGGCACGTCCCGTATGGTTTCAATTTCGAGGAACTCGACGATCTCCTCGGCGGCTTCGCGCGCGGCGATCTCGGCCTTGCGGGTCGGTCCCCAGAACAGCGCCGCACCCAGAATGCCGGTCGGCAGTTGCGCGTGCATGCCGGTCAGGATGTTGTTGATCACCGACTCGTGCTTGAACACCGCCAGGTTCTGGAAGGTGCGGGCCATGCCCCGCGCCGACAGCGCGTGGGCCGCCAGGCCGGTGATGTCCTCGCCCTGAAAGTGGATGCGCCCGGCGCTGGGGTGCAACAGGCACGAGGCCATGTTGAACAGCGTGGTTTTGCCGGCGCCATTGGGGCCGATGACGCTGCAGATCTGGCCGGGCAACACCTTCAGGTCGATGCCGGAGAGCGCATCGAGACCGCCAAAGCGTTTGGACACGCCCGTCATCTCCAGCATGGCTGTGCTCGTGCCGCTCATGACAACCACCTTTTGCGACGCTTGTAATGTTTGACGTCCCGCATGCTGCGCCGCGTGTCGCTGCCGGCGCCCATGCCGAGATAGAACTCCTTGACGTCGTCGTTGGACAGCAACTTCGCCGGCTCACCGTCCAGCACGACGCGGCCGCGTTCCATGATGTAGCCGTAGTTGGCGAGGGACAGCGCCAGCTGTGCGTTCTGCTCCACCAGCAGCACGGTCACGCCCTGCTCGTCGCGCAGCCGGCGCACCGCCTCGAAGATCTCGGCAATGATTTGCGGCGCCAGCCCGAGCGAGGGTTCGTCCAGCAGCAGCAGGCGCGGGCGCGACATCAACGCCCGGCCGATGGCGACCATCTGCTGCTGCCCGCCGGAGAGGTAGCCCGAGACGCGGCTGCGGTGCTGCTTGACGGCGGGAAACAGCTCGAACACCTGGTCCAGCCCGGCGCTGACTTCGCCCGCGGGGCGTGAGTAGCCGCCCATCAGCAGGTTCTCTTCCACGGTGAGCTTGTCGAACAGGCGGCGCCCCTCGGGCACCTGCACGATGCCGCGGCGCACGATCTCGTGGGGTGCAAAGCCGGTCAACGACACGCCATCGTGGGTGATGGTGCCCCCCAGGACCTCGCCATCCTCCGGATAGAGCACGCCGCAGATGGACTTGAGCACCGTGGATTTACCGGCGCCGTTGCTGCCCAGCAGCGCCACGATCTGCCCGGCTCGCACCTCCAGCGAGGCGTCTCGCAAGGCCTCGACGGCGCGGTCGTAATAGACCTGTAGGTTGGTGATGGTCAACATGCTTGGGTGTGTTGAAAGTTGGCGGATTCTAGGAAGCGTCCGGCCCGATCGTCAACATAAAATGAGTGCAACTCAAATAATCAAGACTCTTTTTTGCATTGCAACATGCAAAAATTCATTGTTAAGTATTTGATTTAAATGAATAAATATTTCGACGCCAGTGTTTTCCCTAGATACCATAAACAAACTTGGTGGCAAAGTTAAAGCGTCACTCAAATAAATGGGTGCCATACAAGTTGTCCCGGGTGCAACGCCCACTCACCTCTTGCAGGAGCCCCAGTGAACCCCGCCACTTCCGTTGAAACCTTGTTCTCCGGTCTTTCTGAAGACGAGCAGGCCGTGCTCGATCAGGCCGACCGTTTTGCGCGCGAGCAGCTGTACCCCTTGTCCGAACGCATGGACCGCGAAGAGTGGTGGCCCACCGATGCCTTTGGCCGCATTGGCGAGACCGGTTACTTCGGCATTCCGGTGCCCGAATCGCTGGGCGGCGCAGGCATGGATCTGTTCACCAGCGGCCTGGTGTTGCAGGCCTTCTCGCGCTGGAACCATGCACTGGCCCTGAGCTGGGTGGCGCACGAGAACCTGTGCCTCTACAACATCTTCCGCAACGCCAACGACGAGCAGCGCCAGCGCTACGTGCCCGGCCTGTGCAGCGGCAAGCTGACCGGCGCCCTGGGCCTGACCGAACCCGGTGCGGGCTCGGACGCGCTGGGTTCCATGGCCACGACCGCCACGCGCGACGGCGACGACTACCTGCTCAACGGCCGCAAGATTTTCATCACCAACGGCCCGGTGGCCGACGTGCTGCTGGTCTATGCCAAGACCGACAAGGCGCGCGGCGCCAAGGGCATCTCGGCCTTCATCGTCGAGAAGGACATGCCGGGCTTCAGCGTGGCGCAGAAGCTGATCAAGATGGGTTTTCGCGGCAGCCAGACCGGCGAGCTGCTGTTCGACAACTGCCGCGTGCCCGCGCGCAACCTGGTGGGTGGGCTCGACGAGGGTGTGAAGGTCGTCATGAGCGGGCTGGATCTGGAACGCTCCATGATCTCGCCCATTTGCCTGGGCATCGCCGAGCGGGCGCTGGAACTGTCGCTGGACTACGCCCGCACGCGCGTGCAATTCGGCAAACCCATCGGCGACTTTCAGATGATCCGCGCCAAGCTGGCCGACATGTACGTGTGGGTCGAGTCCATGCGCCTGTTCACCTACCAGGCCCTGCGCGCGGCCAACCAGATGGAGATTGGCGGCGGCGGGCGCGGCAGCATCCACAAGATCACGGCCGCCTCGGTCATGTTCACCGCGGAGACCATGAACAAGGTGCTCAACGAGGCCGTGCAGATCCACGGCGGCACCGGCTACATCTGGGAGTCCGAGGTCAACCGCCTGTACCGCGCCATCAAGCTGCTCGAGATCGGCGCGGGCACGACCGAGGTGCGCAAGATCATCATCAGCGAGGAAATGCTCCGCGGCTGAACGTCGACGGATTGGCATGAACACGCTCATCGTCTACGCCCACCCGGAGCCCCGTTCCTTCAACGCCGCGTTGCGCGATGCCGCGGTGGACGAGTTGCGCCAGCAAGGCCATGCCGTGGAGCTCTCCGACCTCTATGCGATGAACTTCAAGCCGGTGGTGGACCGCGGTGATTTTCTGACCTGTCACGACGAAGAGCGGTTCAACGTCTCGCTGGAGCAGCGCCATGCGCATGCCCATGGCGGGCTGTCTCTGGACATTCGGGCTGAACTCGACAAGCTGGAACGTGCCGACCTGCTGATCCTGCATTTTCCGATGTGGTGGTTCGGCATGCCGGCAATCCTCAAGGGCTGGATCGATCGCGTGTTTGTCTCTGGCGCTGTCTACGGCCGAAGCGCCATGTTCGAGCAGGGCAAGTTGCGCGGCAAACGCGCCATGGTGTGTGTGACCACAGGCGCGCCCATGCAAGCCTTCGGCCCTGGCGCACTCAATGGCGATGTGCTGGACCTGCTGGCGCCGCTGCACCGCGGCGTGCTGGCCTTCACCGGCATGTCCGTGCTGCCACCCTTCCTCTCCTACCACGTGCCCTACGCGGGGAACGAAGGCCGCACGGCGATGTTGACCGACTACCGTGAACACCTCCGAGGACTGGACACGATGGCGCCTTTGCCCATGCCGCGGGTGGCCGACCACCCCCTGTGGCACGAGGCTGGCACACGTCCTCGCGCGCAATGAACCCACCCACCGAAAGATGCCGATGAACGACACCATCCGGCTCGAACGCCCGAGCGAAGAGCATGCCCGTCTGGTACTGGCACGACCCGAACGCAAGAACGCCCTGCGCATCCAGGAGCTCAAGGCACTGGCCCAGGCCGCGGCGGCGCTGTTGCAAGACCCACCCCGGGTGCTGAGCATCGTGGCCGAAGGCGCTTCCTTCGGGGTTGGTGGTGATATCGCGTCGTTCGGCGAGGCGCTGGACCAAGGTGCCATGGAGACCTGGCTGCGCGAAGCCATCGGCCACTTCAACGCGGCCATTGGTGGGCTGCGCGCCCTGGACGCCGCCATCGTCGTGGGCATCCAGGGACCCGTCGCCGGCGGCACCTTGGGACTTGTCTGGGCCGGCGACCATGTGATCGCCGCGGACAACCTGAGCCTGAACCTGGCCTATGCAAGACTGGGGGGCAGTCCCGATGGCGGCACCTCCTGGTTTCTGCCACGCCTGGTCAATCCCTTGCGGGCGTTTGAATTGTTCACCTTGACGCCCACGCTCAACGCGCACCAGGCCTGCAACTGGGGGTTGGTGAACCAGGTGGTGCCGGCCACCGAACTGATGGCCGCTGTCGACACGGTTGTGGCGAAGTGGCTGGCCGTGCCGCCGCAGTCGCTCAAGAACTTCAAGCGGTTGCTGACGGCGAGCGCCAACCACACGCTGCAGAGCCATTTGCGGGAAGAAGTCGAGGGCTTTGTACAAGCCGGTCGGCAAGCCGAGTTTGCCGACCGGGTGAAGGCGTTCCTAGGTTAAGCCCGCCTCGGTTCTCCTCAGCGCCCCTCAGGTGGCCATGGCCAGCGTGAGCAGATCGCCCTTGGCAATCTTGCCGGTGGGCGTCATGGGCAGTTCGTCGATGGTCACGACGTCCATGGTCTTGAGGTCGTAGGACACCTCGGCCTGCACCGCTTTCTTGAGGCCGGCCAGGTCCACGTCGGTCCCTGCATGGCAGGTGATGAAGGCCCGGGGCAGCACACCGCCCTCCTCCGCCGGCAGCCCGATCAGCGCGGCCTGGCGCACGCCGGGCTGGCGGCACAGCGCCTCTTCCACATCGCGAGGAAACCAGCTCATGCCGTTCACGTGCAGCAGCTCGGAGCGCCGCCCGCGCATGGTGACGTGGCCGTCGTGGTCGATCAGGCCGATGTCGCCGGTGCGCAGCAGTCCGTCGGCGGTCACCTCCTGCGTCTTGCCGGGCTTGTTCCAGTAGCCCCACATGAAGCCGCCGCGCAGCACGATCTCACCCAGCTGGCCGGGCGCGAGACGTTGACCGTCGGGACCCATCATCCAGACCTCCTTGTCGGGCAACGCCGGGCCCACGCGCATCAGCTTGCTGTCCTCCGGTTCGAGTTCGGGGTAACCGAGCGCCATGAAGCCGCCGAGCTCGCTCTGGCCAAAACTTTCCACCAGGGGCAGTTGCAACTCATCGCGCCAGGCGCGCTTGAGCGTCGCGGGCACCGGACCGCCACCCGACAGGCCCATGCGCAGGCGACCCGGCGCCCGGCCACGCAGCACGCTTTCGGCGCGCAGTTCTTCCAGCAGCGTGGGGTTGCCCACGAGGATGGTCGCCTGCGCCCTCTCGAGCGCCTCCCAACCCGCCGGCTGTGTCCAGAAGCGCATGACGTGCACGGTCGCACCGCGCGAAAGCGCGGGCAGCAGGTTGCCCACCAGTTGGTACGAGCTGGACAGCGCGGTGGGACCGAACGAGATGTCGTCCGCCCGCACGCGCAAGCGTTCGGCGATGCAGCGGCTGGCGCGCACGGTCGGTTCGTGCGCCAGGCAAGCGCCCTTGGGTTTGCCAGTGGTGCCCGAGGTGTAGGACAGGTGCGCGATCGCATCTTCGTCCCGCGGGTCGGGTGGCACGGCGAATCCTTGCGCCATCAGCTCGGGCAGCGCGTGAGCGCCAGGCTGCGCACCGTCCATGCACACCAGGTGTTCGATGCCCGGCACCTGGGCCACGGCCGCGTTCACGGCGTCGCGCATGTCGTGCGTGTAGATGACCACGCGGGGCTGGTGATCGGCCAGGTAGTACGTGAGGTCGTCCTTGAACTTGACGTTGACCAGCGCCGCGATCGCGCCGATGCGCCACGCGCCCAGCATGGCCAACAGGTAGTCCATGCCGTTGTGCGCGAACACGGTGACACGGTCGCCCTTGCGCACACCCAGGTGCGCGAGGGCGCCGGCCATGCGCTCCATCTGCGCAACGGCTTCGGCATACGACAGGCTGGCCTGGCGGTCCACCCAGACGAAGGCGGTCTTGTCGGGGTGGCGCATCGCGCCGTCGGTGATCAACTGGTGCATCAGCATGGTGAAGTTCCTTTCTGTGGGGGGAGGTGGTTCGGCGTTGTGGTGGCCTCGTTGCAGTGCACGGTGACGTCCAGGCTGGCGAGGTCCTGCACGTATTCGAAGGACGCCTGCAAGTCGTCGAGCCAGGTCAGCGAAGGCGTGTGCGAATGAAAGGCCATGGTTCCCTGGTAGACGATGGTGTTGCCCTGCCGTTGCCCCTGCCCCCAACTGCGCGTGGTGACGGTGCCCGCGCTCAGAAAAAGCGCACCGCGGCCTTGCCACTGGTAGCGGCCACCGGGTTGCAGATGACCGATGAAGCTGCAGGCGGCGCTGCCCGGGCCGAGCCGGTCGGACGTGAGCGCCGCGCTGAAACTGATTTCCATGCGGGGTCCGTCCTGCGCGGGGCGCAGCACGCGCCGCGACTCGACGCGCCCTTGAAGGCGCATGAACGTGGTGGGATCGGCGAGGGTGTCTGGCATGCCGCCGAGTATGGGAACAGCACCCGCCGCACTCAATGCCCAGCCCGCATGACGCCGATCCACTTTGCGCATGGACGGCTTCCCGAGACGCTCCGGATACTCGGCCGCACCATGAACACACCCACCCCCCGACCCCGCATCCTGATCGCGCGCGCCGTTTTCCCCGAAGTGATCCAGCGCCTGGCACAGCGCTTCGAGGTGGACAGCAACCAGGCCGACGAAGTGCTCGACGCGGCGCAGCTGGTCGCCAGGCTGCAGGGCCAACAAGGCCTGCTGTCCACCGCGGGCGATGTGATCGACGAAGCGTTGCTGGCGCAGTGCCCTTCGCTGCGGATCTGCGCCAACATGGCGGTGGGCTTTGGCAACCTGGACATCGCGGCGATGTCGGCGCGCGGCATCGTGGCCACGCACACGCCGGGCGTGCTGACCGACACCACGGCGGACTTCGGCTTCGCGCTGCTGATGGCGGCCGCGAGAAGAACGGGTGAAGCGGAGCGTTGCGTGCGCGAGGGCCGCTGGACGAAATGGTCCTACGACTTCATGGCAGGGCAGGAGGTGCACGGCAGCACGCTCGGCATCCTGGGCATGGGGCGCATCGGACAAGGCGTGGCCCGGCGCGGCGCGCACGGTTTCGGCATGCGCGTGATCTACCACAGCCGCACCCGCCTCGATGCGGCCAGCGAGGCGTCCATTCCCGCGCACTTCGTTGGCTTGAACGCGTTGCTTCAGCAGTCCGATCACCTCGTGCTCACCGTGGCCCACAGCGCCGCCACGCACCATCTGATCGACGCGGCGGCGCTCGCGCGCATGAAGCCGACCGCCACGCTCGTGAACATCGCACGCGGTGGCGTGGTGGACGAACGCGCGCTGATCGAGGCGTTGCGAAACGGCGTTATCGCGGCAGCCGGGCTGGACGTGTTCGAGAACGAACCCGCCGTGCACCCGGCCCTGTTGTCATTGCCGAACGTCGTGCTGACGCCGCACATGGCCAGCGCCAGCCGTGCGACACGCCTGCGCATGGCGCACCTGGCCGCGGACAACCTGATCGCTTTCTTCGAGACCGGCCGGGCACTGACGCCCGTGCCGGCCCCGGCGCTCAGCGCGCCGGCTTGACCAGCGCCGCCATCGCCTGCCGCACGATGCTGTCGGCATCGACCTGGAAGAAGGCGCGCAGCGCGGCGCGCGTGTCGCTGCGGCCAAAGCCGTCGGTGCCCAGCGTGTGGAACTTCCTACCTTCCGGCACGAAGGCGCGCACGCTCTCGGGCACGGTGCGCACGTAGTCGGTCGCGGCGATCACCGGGCCCGCGCTGCCGGCCAGCAGTTGCGTGAGGTGCGAACGCTCGCCCTGTGCCACGCCGTCGCGCGCGAGTTCGCTCCAGCTGGTGATGCTGAACACGTCCACGCCCACGCCTTGCGCCGCGAGCTGTTCGGCCGCCTTGAGCACCTCGGTGAAGATCGCGCCCGAGCCGAGCAAGGTGACGCGCTGTTTTGCGTCATCCGGTCCGAAGCGACCGAAGCGGTAACCCCCTTTAAGCACACCGGCTGCCGCGCCGTCGGGCAGGTCGGGGTTGGCGTAGTTCTCGTTCATGAGCGTGACGTAATAGAACACGTCCTGCTGCTCGACCAGCATCTCGCGCATGCCCGCATCCACGATCACCGCGAGCTCGCCGGCGAAGGCCGGGTCGTAGGCCTTGCAGTTGGGAATGGTCGCGGCCACGAGGTGGCTGCTGCCGTCCTGGTGCTGCAGGCCCTCGCCGCCGAGCGTGGTGCGCCCCGAGGTGGCGCCGAGCAGGAAGCCGCGCGAGCGCTGGTCGGCCGCGGCCCAGATCGCATCGCCCACGCGCTGGAAGCCGAACATCGAGTAGTAGATGTAGAACGGCAGCATGGCCAGGCCGTGCACGCTGTAGCTGGTGGCCGCAGCCGTCCAGCTCGCCAGCGCGCCGGCTTCGCTGATGCCCTCTTCCAGGATCTGCCCGTCCAGCGCCTCGCGGTAGCTCAGCACCGAGCCGATGTCCTCGGGCGCATAGCGCTGGCCCACGCTGCTGTAGATGCCGACCTGCTTGAACAGGTTGGCCATGCCGAAGGTGCGCGCCTCGTCGGCCACGATGGGCACGATGCGGGGCCCCAGCTGCTGGTCTTTGAGCAGGCTGCCGAGCATGCGCACAAAGGCCATGGTCGTGCTCATCTCCTTGCCGTCGGCCTTCAGGGCGAAGGTGGCGTAGGCCTCGATCGCGGGCACGGGCACCACGGCGCACGCGGTTTCGCGCCGCGGCATGGCGCCACCGAGTTGTGTGCGGTGTTCGCGCAGGTAACGCATCTCGGCGCTGTCGTCGGCGGGTTTGAAGAAGTTGAGGCCGGTGGCCTGTTCGTCGGAGAGCGGCAGGTTGAAGCGGTTGCGGAATTCGATCAGGTCGGCGCCCTCGAATTTCTTCTGGCTGTGCGTGGTCATCTTGCCCTGCCCCGCGCTGCCCATGCCGTAGCCCTTCTTGGTCTGCGCCAGGATCACGGTGGGCTGGCCGGTGTGGGCGGCGGCCGCGGCGTAGGCGGCGTGGATCTTCACCAGGTCGTGGCCGCCGCGCTTCAGGCGGTCGATCTGCTCATCCGTCATGCCCTGGGCCAGGCGCGCGAGTTCTTCGTTCTGGCCGAAGAAGTTGTCGCGGTTGAAGCGGCCGTCCTTGGCGGCGAAGGTCTGCATCTGGCCGTCGACCGTAACGGAGAACGCGCGCGCCAGGGCGCCGGTGGTGTCGCGCGCGAACAGGCCGTCCCAGTCGCTGCCCCAAACGAGCTTGATCACGTTCCAGCCCGCGCCCGCGAAGAGTTTTTCCAGCTCGTCGATGATGCGGCCGTTGCCACGCACCGGACCGTCGAGGCGCTGCAGGTTGCAGTTGACCACCCACACGAGGTTGTCGAGCTTCTCGCGCGCGGCCAGCGTGAGCGCGCTCATGCTCTCGGGCTCGTCCATCTCGCCATCGCCGAACACGCCCCACACTTTGCGGCCTTCGCAGTTCTGCAGGTTGCGGTGGCTGAGGTAGCGCATGAAGCGCGCGTGGTAGATCGAGCTGATCGGGCCGATGCCCATGGAGCCGGTGGGGAACTGCCAGAAGTCGGGCATGAGCCACGGGTGCGGGTAGCTGGAGAGGCCGCGCGCGCCGCTGGCGGGCGCGGTGATTTCCTGGCGGTAGTGCAGCAGGTCGGCCTCGCTCAAGCGGCCTTCGAGGAAGGCGCGCGCGTACACGCCCGGCGCGCTGTGCGGCTGGAAGAACACCAGGTCGCCGCCGTGCTGCTCGCTGCGCGCATGGAAGAAGTGGTTGAACCCCGTTTCGAACAGGTCGGCCGCGCTCGCATAACTCGCGATGTGCCCACCCAGTTCGCCGTACGCCTGGTTCGCACGCACCACCATGGCCAGCGCGTTCCAGCGCATGAGAGAAGCCAGGCGCTCTTCGACGGCGAGGTCGCCCGGGAAGGCGGGCTGGTCTTCCACCGCGATGGTGTTGACGTAGGGCGTGTTCAGCTCGGGCTGCCAGCCGATGCGCTGCTGGCGCGCCAGGCGCGCGAGTTCGTCAAGGATCTGCCGCGCCCGCGCCGGGCCCTGGCTGGCCGTGAGTGACAGCAGCGCTTCGCGCCATTCGAGGGTCTCCTCGGGGTCCGGGTCGCTCAGTGCGGGGTCACTGAAATAAAGCTGTTTCGAAACATCGTTCATGTGGGATCTCCTGGATCAGGCACTGTAGGCGTGCGCGGCACGCAGGTGCTGTTGATCTGCCATGCAAAGCCCGTCACCTGCGGCATATACTGCCACCCGTATGAAAATTGACGGCACAAACCACCTCGATGTCACCGACTTCCGGATTCTTGAAGCCTTGCAGAAAGACGCCAGTCTGTCCAATGTCGAACTCGCCCGGCTCGTGCACCTGTCGCCCTCGCCCTGCCTGGCGCGGGTGCGCGCGCTGGAGGCGCGGGGTCTGATCCGCCAGTACGTGGCGCTGCTGGACGCGAAGCAGCTGGGGCTGCACCTCAACGTGTTCATCTCGATCAGCCTCAAGCAGCAGAACCGCGAGGCGCTGGAGGAGTTCGAGGCGCGCATCGGCATCCGCGACGAGGTGATGGAGTGTTACCTCATGACGGGCGACGCGGACTACCTGCTGCGCGTGGCCGTGCCCGACATGCCGGCGCTGGAGCGCTTCATCCTGGAACAGCTCTCGCCGATCGCCCAGGTCGAGAAGATCCGCTCGAGCTTCGCGCTCAAGCAGGTGCGCTACAAGACGGCGCTGCCGCTGCCCAACGAGCGGGTGTATTGAGCGGTCACACCGCGGGAAACGAGGTCCCGAAGATCGAGGGCGCGAAGTCCGCGCCACCCGCCGGCTTTTCTCCCTGGGACCAGGCCAGCAGCGAATCCGCCGACATCGGGCGGGCGTAGAAATAGCCCTGCAGCTCGTCGCAGTGCATGCTCAAAAGAATGTCACGCTGGCCGGCGGTTTCCACACCTTCGGCCACCACGCGCAAGCCCAACGCGTGCGCCAGGCTCACCACGGCAACCACCACGGCACGCGCGTCTTCGCTGCGCTCCAGGTCTTTCACGAAACTGCGGTCGATCTTGAGCTGCTGGGCGGGCAGCTGGCGCAGGTAGTTCAGGCTGGAGTAGCCGGAACCGAAGTCGTCGATGGACAAGAACACGCCGATGCGCGCCAGGCCATCAAAGGTGCGCTGCGTGGCCTTGATGTCCTCCATGGCCACCGATTCGGTGATCTCGCACAACAGTTGAGACGCATCGAGATTGTGGCGTTGCAGCGCCTGCTGAATGCGCTCGACCAGGCCAGGCTCGCGCAGCTGGTGCACCGACAGGTTGATGGCCACGCGCATGCGCAGGCCGCTGTGCGCCCATTCGGCCACCTGGCGACAGGCCTCGTTGATCACCCAGTTGCCCAGGCGCCCGATCAGGCCAAAACGTTCCGCCAGCGCGATGAACACCACCGGGCTCACCAGGCCGTGCTTGGGGTGGTGCCAGCGCAGGAGGGCCTCCACGCCACTGATCTGGCCGCGCAGGCCATCGATCTTGGGCTGGTAGTGCAGGGTCAGCTCGCCCCGGTCCAGCGCCTGGCGCAGGTCGTTCTGCAGCTCCAGTTGCTCGGACGCATCCGAGCCCATGTGCGGCTCGAACAAGGCGTAGCAACCACCGCCGGCCCGCTTCGCGGCATACATGGCGGCATCGGCGTTGGCCACCAGCTTGGTGCGTTCGCCCTGGTCGGGGTGGACCACGACGCCGATGGAGCAGGTGATCTGCACCTGCTTGCCGGACACCTCGAACGGCCGTGACAGCGAGGCCAACACCCGGTTGGCCACTTCGACGCAGGCCGCCACGTCGGTCACGTCTTCCAGCAGGATCAGGAATTCATCGCCTCCCACCCGGGCAACCGTATCGGACGCGCGCGCTTCCTGGCGCAGCCGGCCCGCCGCGCCGCGCAGGATCAGGTCGCCCGCCGCATGGCCAAACGAATCGTTGATGGGCTTGAAACCATCCAGGTCCACGAACAGCACCGCCAGGCGGTCCTGCACGCGCAGGTGGTTGGTGCGCTCCAGGCGCAGCAGGGCGTGGATGAGCCGGTCTTCGAACAGCAGGCGGTTGGGCAGGCCGGTGAGGGCATCGGCAAAGGCGCGCTGCTGCAGCTCGTCGTTGGCTTCCCGCAGACGCGCATTGCTCTCCTGCAGCGACTGGGTGAGCCGCTGCGCGGTGCTTTGCAGCCGCGCATCCAGGATGGAGGTGAACAGCGTGCTCACCAGCAGCATGCCGGTGGCCATGAGCACCATGGCGGTGAGGCCCGGCCCTCCCAACTCCCCGGCGCTCATGCAAACAGAGCCCACCGCAAAGCTTGCCGCCGCCATGCCGGTGTAGTGCATGCCACAGATGGCGACGGCCATCACGAACGCAGCCACCATCTGGTACACCCAGCGCCGACTGCGCGGGACCCGGCGCAGCAGCTTGAAGATGAGCAGCGCCGTGGCGGACGCCAGCACCGCAATCAGCACGGACAGCGCCACGATCCCGAAGTCCCAGACGATGCCGGGCGCCATGTCGATCGCGGCCATGCCGATGTAGTGCATGCCGCTGATGCCCGCGCCCATGACCAGGGCGCCCAGCGCGAGGTGCGCGCGGCCAAAGGTCTCGCGGCTGGCCAGCTCCAGCGCCACGCCCGATGCGCCCACGGCCGCCAGCCACGACAGCAGCGTGAGTCCGCCGGAGAAGCCGATGGCAATCGGCAACTTGAAGGCCTGCATGCCCAGAAAGTGCATGGACCAGATGCCCGTGCCCATGACGATGGAGCCCGCTGCCCACCAGGCCAGGCCCACCCGGCGCTGCGCCGTGCGCACCCGCCGGGCAAGGTCCAGCGTGACATAGGACGCCAGCATGGCAATGGCAAAAGAGGCGGCCACCACGAACAGGTCGTAGCTGAAAGGCATGAACGCGTTCATGGGAAGAATTCGGGGGAGCGGGGAGGAGTCGGCAAAGTGCGCGGGGCGTGTGCGTCAAGCGGCGACACGCGCGCGTGGAGACTAGCCTTTCGTTATCGGCAAGCGGCCGGCATTCTTGAATGCGTTTTTCCCCGCGTGCGCGCCGCAGGGTTCATGGGCCGGTCGCCCTATTCACACGGCGCGCCCTGCCGGCGGGCCCTCGCGCCCTAGGAAGCCGTGCTCGCGGCCAGTGCGCGCGCGATGCGCTCGCCCGCCATGCGCAACCGATCCACCAGCGCCGGTGGCTCCAGCACCTCGAAATCCACATCGAGCGCCATGAGCCAGAAGACCAGCGTGTCGATCTCGTGCGTGCCGCAACGCATCAGGCAGCGCGTGTCGTCGATGGGTTCGAGCAGCGCGGCGGCCGGCGGGATGCGCTGCGACATCACGTCGAGGGGGTGGTGCAGCACCACGCGCGCCTGTTCGCCCTGAACGGCCGCCGCCAGCGAACCCGCCACGTACGCGCTCAGGTCGCCACCACCGGGCGCGGCGCGCGGCGCGAAATGCGCGCCGATCGTCGCGGCACCGTCCACGCGGTCGATGCGGAACGTGCGCCAGTCGTCGCGCGCCGGGTCCCAGGCCACGAGGTACCAGCGGCTGCCGGTGTGCACCAGTCCCTGCGGTTCCACCTGGCGCGTGGTGCTGCGGCCCTTCCCGTCGCGGTAGGCAAAGCTCACCTGCAACTGGTCGCGGCACGCGGCGGACAGCGTGGCGAGCATGCCGGCATCCACCGTCGGGCCCGAGCGCTGCATCGGCAGGATGGCCGAGCGCAGCGCGTCGATGCGGCGGCGCAGGCGCGACGGCATCACCTGCTCCAGCTTCACCAGCGCGCGCAGCGAACTCTCTTCCACACCGCTCACCGTGCCCGCCGCGGCAATGCGCAAGGCAATGGCCACGGCCTGGGCCTCGTCGTCGTCCAGCATCAGCGGCGGCAGCGCCTGCCCCGCGCGAAACGCGTAACCGCCGGCCACGCCGCTGCTGGCGTGGATGGGGTAGCCCAGCTGGCGCAGGCGGTCGATGTCGCGGCGCAAAGTGCGCGGGTGCACCTCGAGCCGCTCGGCCAGTTCACCGCCCGCCCAGTGGCTGCGGGTCTGCAGCAGAGACAACACGCGCAAGAGTCTTGAAGAAGAAGACAGCATGGTGGGCACTCTAGCTCTTATCGAGGGCAAAAACTGTCCTCAATTGACGCGACATTGCAACCACGTTCTCGGCGCGGTGCCCAGGCGACCTTCACCCCTTATTCAAGGAGCTTCCCATGTCCCAAAAAATCGTTCTCTACTGGCACCCCATGTCCAGCGCCACCCCCATCGCCTGCGCCCTGGCGGAACTCGGCGTGCCGCATGAACGCGTCAAGGTCGACATCCACGCCGGCGAACAGCGCCGCCCCGAATTCCTCGCGATCAACCCGAACGGCAAGGTGCCCACGTTCACGGTGGACGGCGCGCCCATGTTCGAGGCGCTGGCCATGCACCTGTGGCTCGGCGAGCGGTACGGCGTTGAGAAGGGTTTGTGGCCTGCCGAGGGCACGCCCGAGCGGCTCCAGGCGATGTCGTGGTGCGTGTGGTCTTACGTCACCTACGGCGCGCAGCTGGTGCGCCTGCAGGCCGCGCGCGACATGGGCACGCCCGACGACGCCCACGGCAGCGCGGGCCACAAGGCCATGGACCAGTTGCTGGCCCTGCTCGATGCGCGCCTGGCGCAACAGCCCTGGATGCTGGGCGACGCGTACTCGCTGGTGGACCTGGTGGTGGGCTCGGTGATCGGCTACAGCGCCTACATCGGTGCGCCGCTGCAGAACCATGCGCACGTGCTGGCCTGGCTGGGCAAGGTGCAGGCGCGCCCGGCGATGCAGGTCGAGGCGTAGGCGTCGGACGCGCTCAGCCCAGCTTCACGGCGGTGCCACTCACGCAGACCATCATCATCCCGTTGGTCTCGCCGAGCACTTCGTAGTCGAAGTCGATGCCGATCACGCCATCGGCACCCATCTCGCGCGCGGACTCGATGAGGTCTTCCGTGGCCGCATCGCGCGCACCCGACAGCGCGCGCTCGTAACCACCGGCGCGTCCGCCCACCACGTCGCGCACCGACGAAAACATGTCGCGAAAGATGTTGGCGCCGATGATGGCCTCGCCGTGCACCACGCCGAGGATCTGTCCCCGCCCCACGCCCTCGGGCGTGGTGGTGCTGAGAAAAAATCCGTCCTTGTTCTTCGAGAACCAGCCCATGTGAACACTCCGCAAACGCACCACCCATCGGGTGCCTGGGCATGGTACCGTGGGCCACACCCTCAACGAAAGCGCTCATGCCAGGCTACCAGGTCCGGACCGAGACACTCCAGCTCGGCGGCGAAGACTGGCACATCCGTCGCCTTCTCGACGACCAGCAGTACCACGACACCGACCACAGCGCCGCCACCGTGGGCCTGCCGCCCGCGGGCTGGTCGCATTTCGGCCAGGTCTGGCCTTCGTCGCGCGTGCTTGCGTTGGCCATGCTCACCTATCCCTTGGCGGGCTTGCGCGTGCTGGAGATCGGCGCGGGCCTGGCGCTGAGCAGCCTGGTGATGCACCGCCGCGGCGCGGACGTGACGGTGAGCGACTGGCACCCGCTGACCGAGGATTTCCTGCGCCACAACCTCGTGCTCAACGCGCTCGGCCCGCTGCCCTACCAGGCCGGCAACTGGGAGAGCACCGCCGCCACCGACAACCCGGCGCTGGGGCGCTTCGACCTGATCGTGGGCAGCGACCTGCTGTACGAACGGCAGCAGCCGGCGCAGCTCGCCGCCTTCATCTTCCGCCATGCCACGCCCGCGGCGGTGGTGATCATCGTGGACCCCGACCGCGGCAACCGCAGCGCCTTCGGCCGCGACATGGCCGCGCTCGGCTTCACGCTGGCCATGCGCACCGCAGATCGACAGCTCGAAGATGGCGAGGCCTACAAAGGCCGCTTCCTGAGCTTCACGCGCTGAGCGCGTGGATCGGTGCGCGCCGCCGGGCCCGCGTCCACCGCTGCGCTCTGACTCCCTCCCCCACTGGGGGAGGAGCAAGTCTGCTTCGCCGATCACGGCAGCGCTCTGCCCCCTTTGGGGAGAAGGCTGGGGAGTCTCCTTCAGTGCGCGCCGCCCGCGTCCACCGCGGCGCCGTGCACCGGCTTGGAAATCCAGATCACGGCCACCAGCACGAAGAACAGCGCCGCCGACAGGTAGAACAGATCGGTCACGGCCAGCGTGAACGCCTGCTGGTTGATCATGCGGTCGATCGTCGTCAACGCCTGCTCGCGGTTCATGCCGCCGCCCATCAACTGGTCCAGCGTGGCCATGGCGGTGGCGTTGCCGGTGTTGATCGACTCGACCAGCTGCGCATGGTGCAACGACGCGCGGCTCTCCCACAGCGTGGTGAAGAGCGACGTGCCCACCGCGCCCGCCGTGATACGCACGAAGTTCGACAAGCCCGCGGCCGACGGCGTCTGGTGCGGCTGCAAGCCCGAGAACACGATGGCCTGCAAGGGAATGAAGAAGAAGGCCATCGCCGCGCCCTGCAACAGGGTCGGGATCAGGATGGTCATGAAATCGGCCTGCGTGTTGAAGTGCGAGCGCATCCACAACACCGCGCCGAACCCGAGGAACGCGATCGTCGCGAGCTTGCGCGGATCGATGCGGCTCACGTTCTTGCCCACCCAGGGCGAGAACACGATGGCCAGCAAACCCACCGGCGCGGTGGCCAGGCCGGCCCAGGTCGCCGTGTAGCCCATGTGCTGCTGCAGCCACAACGGCAACAGCACCACATTGCCGAAGAACAGGCCGTAGGCGATGGACAGCGCGAGCGTGCCGGTGACGAAGTTGCGCCGCGCGAACAGGCGGATCTCCACGATCGGGTGCTTGTCGGTCAGCTCCCACGCCACGAAGAACATGAAGCTCACCACGCCGACCACCGCGAGCAGGATGATTTCACCCGACTCGAACCAGTCCAGCTCCTTGCCCATGTCGATCATGATCTGCATCGCGCCCACGAACAGCACCAGCAGCACAAGGCCGATCACGTCGAGCGGCACACGGCGCGGGCCGGGGTCGCGGCTGCGGTAGATCGACCAGGTGAGCGCGGCGGCCAGCAAGCCGACCGGGATGTTGATGTAGAAGATCCACGGCCACGAAATGTTGTCGGTGATCCAGCCACCGAGCAGCGGCCCGGCCACCGGCGCGACCAACACGGTCATGGCCCACATGGCCATCGCGGTGCCGGCCTTGGCGCGCGGGTAACTGGCCAGCAGCAGCGTTTGCGAGAGCGGAATCATCGGCCCGGCCACCAGGCCCTGCAGCACCCGAAACGCAATCAACATGCCGATGTTGGGCGCCAGACCGCACAGCCACGAGGCGATGACGAACAGCAGCACGCTCGCGGTGAACAAGCGCACCTGGCCAAAGCGCTGCGTGAGCCAGCCGGTGAGCGGCACCGAGATGGCGTTGGCCACCGCGAACGAGGTGATGACCCAGGTGCCTTGCGCGGGGCTCACGCCCATGTCGCCGGCGATGGCGGGAATCGACACGTTGGCGATCGAGGTGTCGAGCACGTTCATGAACGTGGCCAGCGACAGGGCAAACGTGCCCAGCACCAGCTGCCCGCCCTTGAGCGGCTCGAACACCGTGGGCGCTGCGGGCGGTGGTGGCGGCGGTGATGCCGCGGGTTGGGAGATGGCTTGGCTGGTCATGAAAAAACGGACTCAGCGCGTGTTCAGTGGGCCGCCAAGGCCACGGCGGCGGGCGCGGCGGGCGCGGCGGCGTTGGAGGACTTGGTTTGTGAGGCGGCGGTGCGCGTGGCGCCCCCGCTGTGCTGCCCGATGAGCTGCTGCACGCGCGCATCGGCTTCGCGGTTGTCCTGTGCGAACACGTCGGTCTGCGCCGCCACCGGCGCCGTGGCCCCATCGGCCAGCATGCGGCCGTCGGTCTTGCTCACGTCCACGCGCGCTTCCATCGACAGGCCCAGGCGCAGCGGGTGGTCCACCAGTTCCTTGGCGTCCAGGCGCACGCGCACCGGCACACGCTGCACCACCTTGATCCAGTTGCCCGTCGCGTTCTGCGCCGGCAGCAGCGCGAACGCCGCGCCCGTGCCCGCACCCAGGCCTTCGATGACGCCGTGGTAGACCACCTTCGAGCCGTACACGTCGGCGGTGAGGTCCACCGGTTGGCCGATGCGCAGGTTCTTGAGCTGGCTTTCCTTGAAGTTGGCGTCCACCCAGACCTGGTCGAGCGCGATCACCGACAGCAGCGGCGCACCGGCCTGCAAACGCTGGCCCAGCTGCACGTTGCGCCGCGCCACATAGCCTTCCACAGGCGCCTGCAGCTCCACGCGCTTGAGCGCCACGTAGGCTTCGCGCACGCGGGCCGCCGCGCGCAGCACGTTGGGGTGCTGGTCGACCGCGATGCCTTCGGTGAGCGACTGGCTGGACGCCAGTTGCTCGCGCGCGGCGGCCACGCCCGCACGCGCGGCTTCGGCATTGCTCTTGGCGGCTGCGAGCTGTGCGGTGGCGTGCTTGAACTCTTCCTGCCCCACCGCGCCGCTGGCCACCAGCGGCTGGCGGCGGGTCACATCGTCCTGCAGGCGCTGCAGGTCGCTCTGCGCGCGCGCCAGATCGGCTTCACGCAAGGCAATCTGCGCGATCTGGGTGCGGTTGTTGGCGTAAAGCGTGCGCACCTCGCGCACGGTCTGCGCGAGCTGGGCCTCGGCCTGCTCCAGCGCGATCTTCGCGTCGGTCGGGTCCAGGCGCACCAGCCATTGGCCAGCCTGCACGCGGTCGTTGTCGTTGGCGTTGATGGCCACCACCGTGCCCGCCACCTGCGGCGTCACCTGCACCAGGTTGCCCTGCACGTAGGCGTTGTCGGTGGTCTCGTAGTGGTTGAGCACCAATGCCCAATAGGCGGCGTAGCCCAGGCCGGCGGCGAGCACGGCGGCGGTCACGGCGGTCAGTGCCTTCTTGCGGGTGGGGTTGCCTTGGGGTTGCGCGTTGTCGTCGGTGGTGGCGTTCATGGAAGGCTCCGGTTTCGGTGAGCGAGAAGATGGGAAGAAGATGAATCAGTGGACGGCGTCGGGCGCGAAGCCGCCGCCCAGCGCGCGCACGAGCGCCACTTGCGTCGACAGGGCGCGCGCCTGCAGGTCAATGGTCTGGCGCCGCTGGTTGAACAGCGTCGTCTCCGCGCTGAGCACGGTGAGGTAGTTGCTCAGGCCCGCCTGGTAGCGCTGCGTGGCGATGTCGTAGGCCGCTTCGGCGGCGCTGCGCGCCTGTGCCTGCAGGTCGCGCTGGCGCTCCAGCGATTGGCGGGCGTTGAGCTGGTCGGCGGTGTCGCGCACGGCCTCGAGCACGGCACCGTTGTAGCTCTCCACCGCCGCGTCCAGGTCGGCGGTGCGCACGCGCAGTTGGGCGCGCAGGCGGCCGGCGTCGAAGATCGGCAGGTGGATGGCCGGGCCGATGCCGTATTGCTGGCTGCCGGAGTCCACGAGGCGGTCCAGGCCGATGCTGGAGAGGCCCACGAACGCGGTGAGGCTCACGTTGGGATAGAACTGCGCCTTGGCCGCGCCCACGCCCTTGGTGGCCGCTTCGATGCGCCAGCGAGCGGCGGTGATGTCGGCACGCCGGCCCAGCAGGTCGGCCGGCAACACGTCGGGCAGCGGCAGCGTGCGCAGGGTTTGCAGGTCGGGCTTGAGGTGGTCAAAGCTTTGCGGCGGCAGCGCGGCCAGCGCGGCCAAGGCGTGGCGCGCGGCGGCGATCTGTTCGTCGACCTGCTCGATCTGCACGCGCGCATCGGGCAAAGCGCCCTCGCCTTGCTTGAGTTCCACGCGCGTGTCCAGGCCGGCATCGACCCGCTGGCGGATCAGGCCCAGCATCTGCTCGCGCTGCGTGAGGGCCTGCAGCGCCACCTCGCGCTGCGCCAGCAGGCGGCCGAGCTGCACATAGGTTTGCGCCACCTGGCTGGCCAGCACATTGCGCGCGGCCTGCAGGTCGGCGGCGGCGGCACGTTCGCTGCCGACCGCGGCTTCAATGGCCGAGCGGTGCTTGCCAAAGAAGTCGAACTCCCACGAACCGGCGATCTGCGCATTGGCCAGCGTCTGCACCGAACCACCCAGCGGCTTGGGGTAGATGCTGTTGGCGCTGAAGCGCTGGCGCGTCGCATCGGCGGTGGCTTTCACCTGCAGCCCATCGGTGGCCTCTTCGCTCGCGGTGGCGGCTTGCGCGCGGCGCAGGCGGGCCTGCGCGGCACCCAGCGACGGCTGTGCCTGCAAAGCCTGCTCGATCACGCGGCTCAACTCGGCATCGCCCCAGTTGCGCCACCAGTCGGCCTGCGTGGCCGACGCGCCAGCGCCGTCGGCGACAGAGGTCAGGCCGATCGCTTGCGGCTCCAGCGTGGTGGATTGCGGCTGGATGCCGGCACTGCTCGCGCAACCCGCGACCACCGCCACCGCCATCAGCGACAGGGCCAGACGCGACGCACGGTTTATTGTTTGTTTGGGCTTCATTTGCTTAGGCAAGTAATTGGATAAAAAAAGGCGAACCCAGGAGAGCCGTGTGGTCAATCGGACCCGCGCAGCGCGTCCCCCGTGTCGACGATGCGCTGGAGCAAGCCCAGCAGCGTCTTCCATTCGGTTTCGGAGAACCCGGCCAGATGCTGGTTCATCACGTCGGCCAGGATGGCGGGCACGCGCTCCATGGCGGCCTGCCCTTCGGGTGTGAGTTCGACCATGACCACGCGCCGGTCCTCGGTGGAGCGCACCCGCTTGCACAGGCCTTTTTTCTCCAGCCGGTCGAGCAGGCGCGTCATCGCACCGGCGTCTGACTGCGACCAACGCGCCAACTCGGCAACCGTGGCGGTGCCGTGCATGCGCATCTTCATGAGCGGGCCCCACTGGGCGATGGTGAGGTCGTGCATGCACAGGCGTTTGTCGGCCTGGTAGCTGATGGACATCATCACGCGCTTGATCAGGTAGCCCACGCTGTGGTCGGGGCGGAAGTTCGCGCCGTCGTAGAACTGGACCGGGGTGGTTTTGCGTGACATGGTGGCAAATATACATGCCTAGGCAGTATTTGACAAGGCATTTGTCAACACTCCAATCGGGCAGCCGCGGCACCACGGGTCATCCCGCCTGTCACCTGGAACCGGGGAACACACGCCGTTACTAAAACGGCGACTCACGTTCGTCAGCACCAGGGAACCCCGGCGTCAACAACATCGGCACCCACGCGGGCGGGCCGTCGGTCGAACCAGGTGGCGACGGCACGTCTTCATCACCGATCTCAACAACACCCGCAAGTCACGCCCGTCCGACGAGGCGTGCCCCTACCGTAAGGAACAAATCATGGCATTCACAACAGGCACCCGGTCGGAACGCTGCATCGCGGCGCTGTGCGCGGCATTGCTGCTGGCGTCCTGCGGAGGCAACAGCACAAACACCAGCACGAACACGGCACACACCGTCGGCGGCACCGTCACCGGCCTCTCGGGCACCGTCGAACTGCAAACCAGCGCCGGCGACAGACTCACACTCAAGGCCGATGGCGCGTTCGCTTTTCCCGCGGCCATCGCCACGAACTCGCCCTACCAGGTCAGCGTGCGCACCCAACCCCTGTGGCAGAACTGCAGCGTGGGCCAGGGCAGTGGCACCGCCACGGCCGACGTGAGCAACGTCAGCGTCACCTGCGCGGTGGCGGCAGCAGAGGTGTCCACCTTCGCCGGCACCGGCGTCGCCGGGTGGGACAGCGGCAGCGCGAGCACGGCCACGTTCTCCTTCCCTTTCGGCATTGTCGTCCGACCCGATGGCGGCCTGCTGGTGTCCGACTATGGGAGCGAGCGGGTGCGCAGCGTCTCGTCCACGGGCGATGTGACCACCCTGGCAGGCGGCGGCCCCGCGGGTGCTTCGGTCAACGGCGTTGGCCCCGCCGCGTCTTTCTTCGGCCTTCGTGGGCTGGCGCTGGATGCCGCGGGCAATGCCTATGCCGCGGATTTCTCCGGACACTTCATCCGTCAGATCACACCAACGGCCGTGGTGAGCTTCTTTGCCGGCACCGGGGCCAGCGGATCGCACAACGCGGACCGCGCGACCTCCACGTTCGATGGCCCCATGGGCGTGGCCACGGGTGCCACCGGCGACCTGTATGTGGTGGACCAAACCCAGGCCACCGTCCGCCAGATCACGCCGGGTGGTGCGGTGTCCACCCTGGCCGGCTCCGGTCTTCATGCCTTCGCCGATGACACCGGGACCTCCGCATCGTTCAGCGCACCCTCCGGCATCGCCGTCGACCCGGCGGGCAACGTCTATGTCGGCGATACCTACAACCATCGCATCCGCAAGATCACGCCCACAGGCGTGGTCACCACGCTGGCGGGCTCTGGTGCCAACAACACCGCGGACGGCATCGGCACGCAGGCCGCTTTCGCCGAACCCTTCGGGCTGACCGTGGACAAGGATGGCAACGTCTACGTCGTCGAAAGGCACGGGCACGTGCTGCGCAGGATCACGCCCCAAGGCGTGGTCTCCACCCTCGCCGGAGCCCCCGGCATGGCCGGCGCCACGGATGGGCTCGGCTCGAACGCCCGGTTCGATAGCCCCATGGGCGTGGCCATCGCGGCCGACGGCACGCTGTTCATCACCGACACCTTCAACCACAAGATCCGCAAGGTGACGCCGGTGCGCTAGCTGCCGAGCGGCGACAGGCGCGCCACCCGTTGGCGCAGGCGTTCCATGCAAAAGGCCCGCGAAGTGCGGGCCTTTTGCATGGGTTGGCCACGCAGGCCAGCGGGGGTTAACCGCCCTTCTTCGAGCGCTTGCCCGGGTTCTTCTTGCTGCGCGTGGCCACGCCGCGCTCCAGGCTCACGCGCTGGCCGCGGCCGGGCGTGGTCAGGGTGACGCCAGCGACGGGCTTCGGACGGGGGGTGGCTTTGCGGTCGGCTTCGGTGACGATTTTGTTGCCCATGGCTGGTTCCTGAGAGAGAGATTGCAAAAGCCGCTATTAGGCCATAGACGCAGCCCTCCCCGAACGCCGTGCCCGGTGCGAGCGCCGTGGCAAAGGCGAGCCCCACCAATACCCCGCGGATTTACTTGGGTTTTGCAGACAAAGCGTTCCAAGAGCCCTAGCATTGATTCCGTAATGAATCAGCGTTTCATATGCAAAACGTCCAACCCGATCTGCAGGCCCTTATGACCACCCACTTGCAAGGCTCCAGTGTCACCGCCCAGGCGACGCATCCCGCGATCGAGTTCATCGGCGTGGACAAGCGTTTTCCCGCCCGTGGCAAGAACCCCGAGGTGATCGCGGCGCGCAATGTGACGCTGTCGATCCAGCCCGGTGAGGTGGTCTCGCTGATCGGTCCCTCGGGCTGCGGCAAGAGCACGTTGCTCAACATGGGCTCGGGCCTAGCCAAGGCATCCGCCGGCACGGTGAAGGTCAACGGGGAACCCGTGACCGGTCCGAACAGGCACGTCGCCTTCATGCTGCAGAAGGACCTGCTCATGCCCTGGCGCACGATTTCGCAGAACGTGGAGTTCGGCCTGGAGTTGCGCGGCGTGAAGGCCTCCGAGCGTGCAGCCATTTCCGCCCGGTTGCTGGCCCAGTGCCACCTCAAGGGTTTTGGCAACAGCTACCCGCACCAGCTCTCCGGCGGCATGCGCCAACGCGCGGCGATGGCGCGCACCCTCGCAGTCGACCCGATCGTGCTGCTGATGGACGAGCCCTTCTCCGCGCTGGACGCGCAGACCAAGATGATCCTGCAGCAGGACCTGGCGCGCACCGTGGCCGAACACAAGAAGACCGTGCTCTTCATCACCCACGACCTGGCCGAAGCCGTGGCCCTGTCCGACCGCATCCTGGTGATGAGCGAGCGCCCCGGCACCATCGTCGAAGAAATCGTGGTCGACATTCCCGACCGCGCCAACCCGATGGTGCGCCGCAAGCATCCGGCGGTTGGCGACTACGTGAGCCGCCTGATGGACCTGCTCAAGCTCGACGCGCAGACCGACGTGCACTGACCCCTTTCTCAACCCGCTTTTCATTCACCCGCCCCACTGGAGTTGCCATGAAGATGACCCGCGCTTTCAACGGAACCCGCCGTGCCTGCCTGAGCCTGCTCGCCACCGCGGCGCTGGTCTCGCCCCTGGCCGCCCATGCGCAGTTGCAAGAGATCACCTACCTGCTGCCCGCGCCCGGCACGCTGCCGGCCTTCGGCCCGTGGATGCTGGCGCAGGCCAAGGGCTACTACGAACAGGAAGGCCTCAAGGTCACCTTCGTCACCGCGCGTGGTGGCGTGGACGTGGCCAAGCAGATCGGCGCGGGCAATGCGGTCATTGGCGG
>NZ_SCML01000040.1 GCF_005503365.1 Hydrogenophaga sp. 2FB | reverse complement strand
CCGCCACCGTGCTGCTGCTGCGCGACAGCACCGACCCCGCCAAGCCCGGCATCGAGGTGCTGATGACGCGCCGTTCCATGACGGCGAGCTTCGCGCCCGGCGCCTATGTGTTCCCCGGCGGGGGCATCGACGCCGCCGACGCGCAGTCCCACGGCATTTCCACGCGGCGCGACACGCAAAGCGACCTGCACCTCACGCAGGCGATCGCCGCCATCCGCGAGAGCTATGAAGAACTCGGTGTGCTGCTCGCGCACCGGGCCGACGGCTCGCCGGTGGACGACAGCGACATCGCCACGCTCGACCGCAAGGCCCCGTTCACCGCGCAATGCCAGGCCAAGGGCCTCAAGCTCGATGGCGCGGGCGTGTTCGTGCTCGCGCACTGGATCACCGACCGCGACCTGCCGCGCCGCTTCGACGTGCCCTTCCTCGTCGCGCGCATGCCCGAAGGCCAGCAACCGGTGGCCGACGAGGCCGAGCAGTTCGAGCCCTGCTGGGTGCGCCCGGCCGATGCGCTGGAACGCCACAAGGCCGGTGGCTTCTTCATCATCTTCCCCACCATCCGCACGCTCGAACGCCTGCAGGCGTACCCCGACGTGCAAGCCGTGCTCGACGCCTGTGCGGCCAACGACGAACCGCTGTGGACGAGTTGCCCGCGCGCCGGTCTCACGCACGGCGCCGAATCGCGCCACATGGAGCACGAGCCGCCGTTCGGCGAACTCGCCATGGTCTGCCCCGACGGCCAGATCGCGCACAGCCTGGACTGGCAGCACGAGCAGCCGGTGCAGTTGCTCAAGAACGTGCAACGCCTGACCGCGCCCAACCCTGGCTTCATGACCGGCCCCGGCACCAACAGCTATGTGGTGGGTGACCCGGCCAGCGGCCACATCGTGATCGACCCGGGGCCGGACGAGCCCGCGCACATCGAGCGCCTGTGGCGCGCGGCCGGCGGCCGCATCCAGGCCATCGTCTGCACCCACTCGCACCCCGACCACTCGCCCGGCGCGCCGCGCCTGCAGGCGATGTGTGTCGCGGCAGGGCTGGAGAAGCCGCCCATCCTCGGTCTGCCCAGCGCGAGCACCTCGCGCGAGAACAGCCGCTTCACACCCGAGCGCGTGCTGGCCGATGGCGAACAACTGGTGCTGCTGGGCCAGGCCGGCGACGCCACCGTGTCGCACACGCTCGAAGTGGTGCACACGCCGGGCCACGCCGCCAACCACCTGTGCCTGGCGCTGGTGGAAGACGGCCTGCTGTTCACGGGCGACCACATCCTCAATGGCAGCACCACCGTGATCGACCCGCCCGACGGCAACATGGGCGCCTACCTCGACTCACTGGACAAGCTCGACGCGCTGTGCGAGCGCCACGGCATCGAGTTCCTGCTGCCGGCGCATGGCTACGTGCTGGGCGATCTGCGGCGCGCGGCCGACAACCCGAGCGCGCCGGAACATGGCGGCGCGCGCGCGGCCATTGCCCACCTCAAGTCACACCGGCTGGCGCGCGAGGCCAAGGTGGCGCGCGCCATGCAGGCCGCGCCCGACGGCTCGCCCGACGACTGGGTGAAGCTCGCTTATGACGACGTGCCCGACCGTTTGTGGCCCGTCGCCAAGCGCTCGCTGATGGCGCACGTGGAGCGCATCCAGAGCCTGGGTGGTTTCAACCTTTGATGAAAAGAACGGAGATCGCGATGGCCAAATCCAGCACCTGGTATTCGCGATTCGCCAAAGCCGCGTCCCATTTCTGCGGCCGCCCGCGCGTGTTCACCCTGGCGGTCGCGATGATCGTGGTGTGGGTGGTCACGGGGCCGCTGTTCGGCTTCAGCGACACCTGGCAACTGGTGATCAACACCGGCACGACCATCATCACCTTTCTGATGGTGTTCCTGATCCAGAACACGCAGAACCGCGACACCGAGGCCATGCAGGTGAAGCTGGACGAGCTCATCCGCGCGACCAAGGGCGCGCACACCGCCTTGCTGGACCTGGAGGAACTGGAAGAAGAGGAACTCGACGCGTTCCGTGCGAAGTACGAAGCGCTGGCCACACAGGCGCGGGCGCGGCTGAAGCGCGGGGAGGTCGATACGGACAGCCCGGAGGCTTGAAGTATGCCGGCGCACCACCGGAATTGAAAACCGGTGCCTCGGCCGAATTTCCGATTTAATGGACCATCCTTCCCACCTCTACAGAATCCGTTCATGACAAACGTCGGCCTGGAACAACTGCATGCCGCTCTTGAAGAAGATGGCCTTGACGGCGCGCTCAAGCTGCTCAACCAGTCCACCGAACACCGCTACACGGCGGTGTACCTCCTGCGCGACTCTTTGCTCAAGAATGTGGCGCTTTACGACAAGGCGGGAGAGGTCAAGCCGGAATACCTGGCCGAGGTCCCGCTGGGGGTGAGCTTCTGTCAGTTCGTCCTGCGCGAGGGCCAGTTCCTCACGAGCAACTCCGGCACCGATGACCGCCTGAACGGGCACCCTTACCAGGGCGTGATGGTGTCTTACAGCGGCGTCCCGGTGACAGACACACAGGGCAAGCTCTGCGGCACCCTGTGCCACTTTGACGTGGTGCAGAGAACCCTTTCCGACCAGAACTACGAGCTCCTCCAGCAGGCGGCAAAGGTGTTCAGCAACTTTCTGGCCCAGACGACCGGCTGAGTGCGGCGGCGCGTGCACGCGCCGCCTTTGGTCATTCGCCGGCGGCAGAGGCTTGCGCCAGTGTCTGTTGCGCCAACCGGATGACGGGCAGATCCACCATCTTGCCGTCCACCTGGATCACGGCCCCGCCGCTGGCCTGCGCCGCCTGCACGACGCGGCGCGCCCAGTCGACCTCCGCGGCAGCGGGTGTGAACGCCGCGTTCACGGCGTCGGCCTGCGAGGGATGGATGCACAGCTTGGCGCCAAAGCCCATGGCGCGCGCGCGCAAGGCATCGTGCCGCAGACGCGCCGAATCCGAGACATTCACCGTGACGCCATCGATCGGCGCGGCCAGCGCCGCGCGCCGCGACGCGGCCACGAACTGGAAGCGCACCGCCGCGAGTTCGGGTTCGTCGGGCGTGCACCGCATGCCGAGATCCAGCTGGAAATCGATGTGCCCGAACGCGAGGCGGCGAACCTGCGGGGCCCGAGCGATCTCGCGCAGGGCATCCAGTCCGGCGAGCGACTCCACCAGCGGCACGAGCGAGGCCGAGGGACCTAGCGCGGATGCCACCGCCCTCAAGGTTTCGACCGACTCCGCCTTCGGGGCCATCACACCGCACAAGCCACTGGCACACCCTGCGGCAATGGCCTGCAAATCCGCGGCGTGCCATTCGGTCTCGGCCGCGTTGATGCGGACCAGGGTTCGGCCGAGCCGAGACGCGTCGAACGCCTGCAGCGCATCGGCCAGCAAGGCGCGCGCGCGGTCTTTGTCGGACGGCACGACCGCGTCTTCCAGGTCGATGACCACGCAGTCCGCCCCGCTCCCCAGCGCCTTGGCAAACCGCTCCGGGCGTGACGCGGGCACGAACAGAAAGCTGCGCGCGGATGTGAGGCTCATTTCAGACCGCTCCCGCCATGCGCAGCGCGGCGATGTCGCCGTCCGTGCGGCCCAGGCCGCGCAGGATCGCCTCGCTGTGTTCGCCGATGCCGGGCACCGCGTCCATCCGGTAGTCGAAGCTGTCGTTCACCCCGGGCGGCAGGAACGCCTGCAGCTCGCCCACGGGCGAACCCACGGCGCGCAGGCGCTGGCGTGCTTTCAACTGCGGGTGCGCCCAGAGATCGCCCACGCGGTTCACGTAGGCATTGGCGATCTGCGCGCTGTCGAGCCGCTGGACGACCTGATCGGCGGACAAGGCCGAAAACGCCGCTTCGATGATGGCGCGCAGCTCGTCGCGCCGTTCGCTGCGCTTGGGGTTCAGGTCGAAGCGCGGGTCGGTGGCCAACTGCGGTTGTTGCAATACCTTGTCGCAGAACGCCTTCCATTCGCGCTCGTTCTGCAGGCCCAGCATCACGTCCTTGCCATCGCCCGCGCGGAACGGGCCATAGGGGTAGATGGTGGCGTGCGAAGCCCCGTTGCGCGTGGGCGCGGGCTGGTCTTCGTAGGCGTAGTACATCGGGAAGCCCATCCACTCGCCCAGCGCCTCCAGCATGGACACGTCGATGTGCGAGCCCACGCCCGTGCGTTGGCGCAGCATGAGCGCCGCGAGCACGTTGGTGTACGCGTACATACCGGCGGCGATGTCGGCGACCGAATTGCCGGCCTTGCAAGGTTCTTCCGGCGTGCCGGTGACGTCCAGAAAACCGGCTTCGCTCTGGATCAGCAGGTCGTAGGCCTTGCGGTCGCGGTAGGGCCCGTCCTCGCCGTAGCCCGAGATGTCGCAGCACACCAGCCGCGGGTTCAGCGCCTGCAGCGCGGTGTGGCCCAGGCCCATGCGCGCGGCGGCGCCGGGCGCGAGGTTCTGCACGAAGACGTCCGCGTCCTTCAGCAAGTCCATCAACACCGCGAAGGCGCCGGGCTGCTTGAGGTCGAGCGTCAGGCTTTCCTTGGAGCGGTTCACCCACACGAAATGCGAGGACAGGCCTTTCACGCGGTGGTCGTAGTCGCGCGCAAAATCCCCGCCGCCCGGGCGCTCCACCTTGATCACCCGTGCGCCGAGGTCGGCCAGTTGCCGTGTGCAAAACGGTGCGGCAATCGCGTGCTCGAGCGAGACCACGGTGATGCCATCGAGAGGACGGGGCATGTCAGAAGCTCCTTGGCAGGCCCAGCAGGTGCTCGGCCACGTACGAATAGATGAGGTTGGTGGAGATCGGCGCCACCTGGTAGAGGCGGGTCTCGCGGAATTTGCGCTCCACGTCGTATTCGTGCGCGAAACCAAAGCCGCCGTGCGTCTGCAGGCAGGTGTTGGCCGCCTCCCACGAGGCCTTGGCGGCCAGGTACTTGGCCATGTTCGCCTCCCCGCCGCAAGGCTTTCCCGCGTCGAACAGCGCGCAGGCCTTCCAGCGCATCAGGTTCGCGGCTTCGGTTTCGATGAAGGCATCGGCGATCGGAAACTGCACACCCTGGTTCTGCCCGATCGGGCGGTTGAACACGATGCGCTCGTTGGCGTAGGCCCGCGCCTTGTTCACGAACCAGTAGGCGTCGCCGATGCACTCGGCCGCGATGAGCGTGCGCTCGGCGTTGAGTCCGTCGAGGATGTACTTGAACCCCATCCCTTCGGTGCCGATCAGGTTCTTCGCCGGGATCTCGAGGTTGTCGAAGAACACCTCGTTGGTCTCGTGGTTCACCATGTTCGGGATCGGGCGTACCGTCATGCCGCTTCCGATGGCCTTGTGCAGGTCGACGATGAAGATGCTCATGCCCTCGCTCTTCTTCTTCACCTCGGCCAAGGGCGTGGTGCGCGCGAGCAGGATCATCAGGTCGGAATGCTGGATGCGCGAGATCCACACCTTCTGGCCGTTGACCACGTAGCGGTCGCCCTTGCGCACCGCCGTGGTCTTGAGTTGTGTCGTGTCGGTGCCGGTGGTGGGCTCGGTCACCGCCATGGTCTGCAGCCGCAACTGGCCGCTGGCGATGCCGGGCAGGTACTGCTGCTTCTGCTCGGGCGAGCCGTGGCGCAACAGCGTGCCCATGTTGTACATCTGCCCATGCACCGAGCCCGCGTTGCCCCCCGAGAGGTTCACCTCTTCCATCACCACGGAGGCTTCGGCCAGCCCGAGCCCCGAGCCGCCGTATTCCTGCGGGATCATGGCGGCCAGCCACCCGGCGGCCGTGAGCGCGTCGACAAAGGCTTCGGGGTAACCGCGCGCGGCATCGACGCCCTGCCAGTACGCGGCGTCATAGCGTCCGCAGAGGTCGCGCATCGCCTCGCGGATGTCCTGGTAGGCGTCGGGTGCGGGAATTTGATTTTTCATGGATGGGTTTCAAGCGAACTGAGCATCGGCCTGCATGGTGAGCGCGCCTTCGTGGTCCTGCGCCCAGAGCTGCGCGCCCTGGCCATCGGCCGACGGCTTGCCGCACACGCGAAAAGGGTGGGTATCCAACGTGGGACGCAAGGCCTTGAACGCGAAGCGGCGCACATGGGCGTCGGGCCGTTGCTGCACCGCCAGCTCGCTCAGCAGCGTGGCGATCAGGGGGCCGTGCACGACCAGGCCCGAATAGCCTTCCACGCCCGTCACGTAACTGCGGTCGTAGTGGATGCGGTGGCCGTTGAAGGTGAGCGCGGAGTAGCGAAACAGCAGCACCGGGTCCGGCTGGATGTCGCGCGACCACACCGCGTCGGTGGGTGCCGGTTGTGGCGCGGGCACCGGGTCGCTCGGCTGCGCGGCCGCGCGGTAGACGATGTCGTGCTCTTCGGTCAGTGCCACGGCGCCATCGCGCGAGACCTCGTGGCGCACCGTGACGAACACGAGGTCGCCAGAACGGCCCGCCTTGTGCGCCACCGAGGCGATGCGCGAGGTGCGCCGCACCGCGTCGCCCACGCGCAGCGGTGCGTGCCACTCCAGGCGGCCGCCGGCCCACATGCGGCGCGGCAAAGGCACCGGTGGCAGAAAGCCACCAAGGCGCGGATGCCCGTCGTCACCCAGATCCGATTGCGCCGCGCGCGGCAGAAAGTAGAGCCAATGCCAGAGCGGCCGAAGCGCGTCGCCGCGCTCGCCTGGTACGTTCGCGAGATCGAGGGTCGCGGCCAGACCGCGCACCGGGGCGGCGCTCAGGTCGTCGTCGAAGGTCTCTTCGCGGCCGATCCAGCCGCGCAGGTCTTGCAATGCCGCAGGCGTGATGCGGTGGTTGGTGGTGTCCATGGCGGGATCGTGCGCCCGCGGGCGCCTTCGCACAATGCGCCATTTCCCGACCGAGGCTTCGGAATTACCGAAGCCTCGTGGACAATGCCGCCCATGAACTTCAATGCCGTTGACCTGCGCCTGTTCATCGCGATCGCACAAAAATCCAGCATCACGCATGGTGCCGAAGCACGCCACCTGTCCCTGGCAGCGGCCAGCGCGCGCGTGAAAGCGCTCGAAGACGCGGCGGGTGTGCCTTTGCTGATTCGAAAGGCTCGGGGTGTGAAGCTCACCCCAGCGGGCGAGGCCTTCCTGCACCACGCGCGCGCGATCCTGCGCCAGACGGAGGCCTTGCGCGCGGAGTTGAACGAGTACTCGCGCGGCCTGCGCGGCCATGTGCGGGTGCACGCCAACACCACCGCCTTCACCGACATCCTGCCGCAGGTGCTGCCGGGTTTTCTCAAGACGCACCCGCGCGTCAACGTGGAGTTGCAGGAGCGCCAGAACGCCGAGATCCTGATCGACGTGCTCGATTGCAGCGCCGATCTCGGCATCGTCTCAGCCCGGGTGGATGCACCTGGCATCAGGAGCATCCACTTCAGCACCGACCGCCTGGTGCTGGTCGTGCCGCGCAGCCACCGCTTTGCGCGCCGCAAGCAGATCGCCTTTGCCGACACGCTGGACGAAGACTTCGTCGGCATGCACCCCAGCAGCACACTCACCGAGTTTCTCGCGTCGATCACGGCTGGCACCGGCAAGCCCATGCGCATCCGCGTGCAGCTCTCCAACTTCGACGCGGTCTGCCGCATGATCGGCACCGGTGTGGGCATTGGCATCGTCCCCGCCAGCAGTGCCCGGCGCAATCTGGTGGACATGCCGCTCGTGCAGGTCGAACTCAAGGACGCCTGGCGGGTGCGGGAGCGTTTCGTGATCTCGCGCGAAGGCGAGCCACTGCCGGCGTTCGCGCAGGCGCTGGTCGACGCGCTGATTGCGTTTCACGCCGACCGAAGTCTTGAAATAAAAGTGTGAAGCGCACCGGGGTTATTGGCATGGGTGACGATCCCCATGAGAATCATGGTCTCTCTTGCCTTGCCCGCCCGCCATGCCCGAAGACCCGTTGGAGCGCCTTCTTTCTCACTCGTCCTGGATGACCTGTCTGACGGACGTGCAGGCCAGTCGGGTGCGCCAAGAGATCTCCATCGTGTCCTTTGCCGCAGGCACCACGGTGTGCGCGCGGCACACACCCTCGGCGCATTGGCTCGGTGTGGTCGGCGGCATGCTCAAGCTGGAGAACATTTCGGAGGGCGGCAAGAGCAGCAGCTTTGCGAGCGTGCCGGCCGGCGCCTGGTTCGGCGAGGGCGCTGTGCTCAAGGGTGAGCTGAGGCCCTACGAGGTCGTGGCCTTGCGCGACAGCCGGGTGGCCTTCCTGCCGCGTGACACCTTTCTGCGGCTGCTGGAAGAAAGCCACCCGTTTGCGCTCTGGTTGATCGCGCACCTGAATGCACGGCTGGGGCACTACGTGGCGCTGGTTCAGAACTTCCGCTTGGGGGACACCACGGCGCAAGTGGCTTACAGCCTCTCCGGCCTCTTCAACCCCGCGCTGTTCCCCAGCACGGAGCGGTGCATCACGATCTCCCAGGAAGAGCTGGGGCGCCTCAGCGGCGTGTCCCGCCAGGTGGTCAACAAGGCCTTGCAGGAGTTGCAGGAACGCGGTGCCATCCGTGTCAGCTACGGATCGATCGAGGTGGTTGACCTCAAGGTGCTGCAGGACGTGGCGCGCGAGGCATGAGGCGCGGGACGCCGCTCAGACGTCCGCCGCCAGCCCGGCCAGCCGCGTGATGGCATCGCGGCTGCCCGCGATCTCCCGCAACCGGAACTTCTGGATCTTGCCCGTGGCCGTCTTGGGAAGGGCATCGAACACCACGCGGCGCGGGCACTTGAAGTGGGCCAGATGGCTGCGGCAGAACCCGATCAGTTCGCTCTCGCTGACCACATCCGCGCCGGGCTTGAGTTCAACGAAGGCGCAGGGCACTTCACCCCAGCGCTCGTCCGGCTGGGCGACCACAGCGGCATGCAGCACCGCGGGGTGCCGGTGCAGGACGTCCTCGACCTCCACCGATGAAATGTTTTCGCCGCCCGAGATGATGACGTCCTTGGAGCGGTCCGTGATCTGGAGGTAGCCATCCGGATGCACGACGGCGATGTCGCCGGTGTGGAACCAGCCGCCCGCGAAGGCTTGCGCGGTGGCTTCGGGGTTCTTCAGATAGCCCTTCATCACCGTGTTGCCACGGACCATGATCTCGCCCGCCGTGGCGCCATCGTGCGGCACTTCCCGCAGGGTCTGGGGGTCGAGGACGCGCAGGTCTTCCAGTGCCGCCGCGCGCACGCCCTGGCGCGCCTGCAGCCGCGCGCGATCGGCCGGCGGCAACGCGTCCCACTCGGGCTGGCGGACGCAGCTCACCGGCGTGCCCGAGATTTCGGTGATGCCGTAGACGTGGTCAACATCGAACCCCATGGCGGCAATGGCCTGGAGGATCGCGGCGGGCGGTGGCGACCCCGCCGTCAGGATGCGAACCCGGCGCGGCAGCGGCTTGCGCTCCTCGGGTGTCGCGTTGGCAAGCATGGCCAGCACCGTGGGCGCGGCACAGAAATGGTCCACGCCGTGTTCCACGATCGCGTCGAAGATGGTCTGTGCGCTGACCTTGCGCAAGCACACGTGGGTGCCCGCCGCCGCGGTGATCGCCCAGGTGAAGCACCAGCCGTTGGCGTGGAACATCGGCAAGGTCCACAAGTAGACGGGCGCCCGTGGAACGGCCCAGTCGGTGAGCTGAAGCAGGCTCATCAGGTAGGTGCCCCGGTGGCTCGGGACGACACCTTTCGGGTCTCCCGTGGTACCTGAGGTGTAGTTGAGCGCGATGGGGTCCCACTCGTCCTGCGGCCAGACGCCGTCGAATGCAGGGTCCCCTTCGGCCAGCAGCGTCTCGTAATCCAGCCCTTCGGTGGTTGTGCCTGCGGGTGTCGCCACATCATCGATCCGGATCAGCAAGGGCGCGTGCTCCAGCATCGCAACGGCTTGTGCCGCGAGCGCCGAGAACTCGCTGTCCACCAGCAGAACCCGCGATTCCCCATGGCGCAGGATGAAGGCGATGCCCTGCGCATCCAGCCGGCAGTTGATGGCGTTGAGCACCGCACCGGAAAGAGGGACGCCGAAATGCGCTTCCAGCATCGCAGGCGTGTTGGGCGCCAGCACGGAGACCGTATCGCCGCGCTGCACGCCGCGGCGTACCAGGGCGCTGGCCAGGCGGTAGGCCCGCTCCCGCGTTTTCGCCCAGGTCTGGCGCAGCCCTGCATGCACCAGCGCGACCCGCTGCGGATGCACCTGCGCGCTGCGGTCCAGGAACCCGAGGGGCGTGAGCGGCACATGGTTCGCCTCGACACGCTCCAGGCCATGCCGGTAGGGATTTCGATGCATGCGGTGGTCTCCAGTGTTTTCTCAGCTGTGAAATGTCGTGAACGAACCCACGCTCTCTCGGTGCGTGACCAGTGCGTTCTCGATGCGGCTCGGATCGGCATAGCCCAGGCTCATGCCACACACCACCATGTCCGTGTCGGGAATGGCGAGTTCGCGGGCAATGACCCGATGGAACTTTGTGAAAGCCACCTGCGCACAGGTATCGAGCGAACGGGCGCGCGCGGCCACCATCACGCTTTGCAGGAACATGCCGTAGTCGATCAGGCTGCCCGCCTGCATCACCCGGTCGATCGTGAAGATCAGGCCGACGGGTGCGTCAAAGAACCGGTAGTTGCGACCGTGCTGCGCGTGCATGCGGGCCTTGTCGGTCTTTGCAATGCCCAGCAAACCGTACAGGTCCCATCCGACCTTGCGACGGCGGTCCAGATAGGGCGGCACCCAGTCCCGCGGGTAGTAGGTGTAGGGCTCTTCCAGCGCCGCTGCCTGGGATGGGTCGTCGTCCACGGCAGCAATCGCCGTGCTCAGCCTGTCCTTGGCCGCACCGGTGAGCACGTGCACTTTCCATGGCTGGGTGTTCACCCCCGACGCGGCATGGCGGGCCACGTTCAGAATGGCATCGATCTCCTCTCTGTCCACGTCGGCAGGCAGGAAAGCGCGGATGCTGCGTCGCGACACGACGGCCCAATCGACGGCGCCGCGCAGCTGAGACGGCGGGATGGCGGGTGCGGGATCGAGTCGGTTCATGGCGTGGGCATCGGGCAGGACATGCCGGGATGCTATCGGCGCATGCCCGCCATGACTGTCGATCGAAAGACAGTCATGCGCGCAGACGTAAACTCGTTTGCGATGCCAGACCCACATCCATGACCACGCGCGAAACACAGCAACCGCCTGAGAACCTCCTTCAGTTTCTGGAACGGTTCTCCTGGTATCGCGCGTTGCCCGCGGAACTGCAGACCCTGGTGCTCAGGTCGACGACGGAAAAAACGGCGGCGGCTGGCGACTACCTGGCCCGCGCCGGTGAGCCCTGCCTGCACTGGTACGGCGTGGAGCGTGGATTTCTTCAGATGTATGTCGTCGGGAGCGACGGCAGCGAGACCACGCTGCTGTGCCTGCGTGAGGGGCAGTGGGGTGGCGACGGCTCACTTCTGAAAAAGGAACTGCGGCGCTATGACCTGCGTGCGTTGACGCCCGCGCACATCTTCATGGTCCCCGTCGACACCTTCCAGACCTTGCGCGGATCGTCGATCGAGTTCAACCAATACCTCTGCGACATCCTGAACGAGCGCATGGGCACTTTCGTCAGCATGTTGGCGGCCTCGCGCTTGCTGGGCCCGGAGATGCGCGTGGCGCGCGGCTTGTTGATGCTCGCCAACGACCGCGCCGGCGACGCGCAGGAAATATTGATTCCGCAACAGGAACTGGCGTTGATCTGCGGACTCTCCCGCCAGCGGGTGAACATGGCCATCAGCGATTTCAGGCGCGCCGGGTTCGTGCGAACAGAGCTGCACAAAGGCATCCTGGTCGTGGACGTCGCGCAATTGCGCGCCTACGTAATGCAGGCCGACTAAGCGTCCGCTGCTTTCGCGTTGACAAGCCCCTGTTCAAACTTCGCCTTCAGCAGATCCAGCCGGTCTCCGCCCCAGAAAAGCTCGCCTTCGCAGACGAACGTGGGGGCGCCAAACACCCCGAGACTCTCTGCGTGAACCAAGGCCTCTTCCAGCGCGCGATAACCCGCACCGAGTTGGAAATCGCGCCACTCGCTCGCCTGCAGACCGGCCGCGACCAGCGCGCCCTCGAGCGCCACCGCGGATTCGAGGTCGAACTCGCGCCGCCAGAAGGCGGCCAGCATCGGATCAAGAAACGCCCACAAGCGTCCACGCGACTTGGCGAACAGAAAGGCCTGGCTGGCAAGCGATGCGTCCCACAGCTTGACCGTGGATCGGATCGTCAAACCCTGAAGCTTGGCCAGTCGGCGGCAATCCATGTACAGGTACTTCACCTTGGCGACGTCGCGGCTGGATCGCTGTTCCACCTCGCCGCCGTAGGCCGCGCGGAAGTCGGTGATGAAAGGCCACCAGTCGAAGGGAACGCCGAAACGGTGCGACAGTTCCCGCGCAGGGCCGAGGGCGAGGTAGGAGTAGGGGCTTCTCAGGTCGACGAACGCGTCGACCCCGCCCAGGTGTTGCGTGCTCATGGGCGCTACGGCTTCCTGAAAAGGTTTTCCTTCGCCTCGGCAGACGTCGTGACGTCGACCCAGCTGTCGCGCAGGAGGTCCACACCGCGACCCACGCCAGGCCGCGCGCGAACGCGCCCGTACCAGGCCTGCACCCGCGGGAACCCGTCCAGGGCAACGCCCGTGAGCTTGTGGATGCGGATCCAGGGGAAACACGCCATGTCGGCGATCGAGTAGTCGCCGCAGATGTAGTCCCGTCCCTGCAGCCGGTCGTCGAGGACCTTCAGCAGGCGCCGCGATTCGTTCTGGTAGCGCGTGATGCCGTAGGGCACCGGTTCCGGCGCATAACGAAAGAAGTGCTGCGCCTGCCCCATCATCGGGCCCAGGCCCCCGACCTGCCAGAACAGCCACTGCAGCACCTCACTGCGGGCCCGGGTCTCGGCGGGAAGAAACCGCCCCTCTTTCTCGGCCAGGTACACCATGATCGCGCCGGTCTCGAACACGCTCAGTGGCGCACCGCCATCGGCCGGCGCGTGATCGACGATCGCGGGAATCTTTCCATTGGGGTTGATGGCCAGGTAGTCGGCGCCGTGCTGGTCGCCCTTCGTGATGTTGACGGGAACGATCCGGTAGGGAATCTCCAGCTCCTCGACGAGGATCTGCAGCTTGTGGCCATTCGGCGCGGGCCAGCTGTACAGGTCGATCATCGGGGGCCCTTGCGCATGATCTCCTGCCTGCGCCGGTCCTGGGCGCGGCGGTTGCCCGGATCGCTCATGCCGACGGCGATGTGTTCGTCCAGCGCCACCGTCCGTTCGTGGATCTGCCGCAGCACGCTGTCCTGCAAGGCCTTCTTGGACATGGCATAGGCCGTGTTGCAGTCCGGCGTGATGCACTTCGCGTAGCCGATGGCGGTGGCGAGCAACTGGTCGGGCTCGACGACCTCGTGGAAGAAGCCCAACTGGGCGGCCTCGTCGAAGGGGTACAGCTTGCCCCGCAGGGTGGTCAAGGCGCCGACCTGGTCCCCCAGGGTGTACTTGATGATTTCCACGTAGGCAGCCGGCATGGGAATGCCGATGGGCACTTCGTTCAATCCGAATTTTGTCGCGGGCTTGCGCGCGGCCACGCGGAAGTCGCAGTCCAGGGCCGTGATCAGCCCACCGGCGATGGCATGCCCGTTCACGGCGGCCACCGTCGGCCGCGGGTAGGTGAAGATGCGCAAATTGGTTTCGCGGTACGCGCTGTACCACTGCCGGACCTTGTCGTCGCTCCCGCTTCCAAAGATGTCGAAGCTGTACTGGAAGTCGATGCCGGCGGAGAACACGTCACCCTCGCCGGTCAACACCACTGGCAGCTCGTGGAATTCTGTCTCCAGGCGGTCGAACGCGCCATGCAGGTCGGCGAAGAACTGGTCGTTCTGCACGTTGACCTTGTTGGTGTTCATGCGCACCACCGCGCAGTCCTCGATCACCTCAATCGTCCAAGCCATGTTGTCTCCTTCGTACCGCGCTCAAACCAGCGCGCGTTGAAGGTAGCAAGCTCATGGCGTTCGCGTTGTCTTTGCAACGACAAGGCCGACCAGGTGCCCAGGGGGCAAATAAAGTGTGAAGCGCACCTTTACGCCGGATTCTGTGCATCCAGGTTGCCCCGGATGTGACCGCCATTCATCTGGGCCGGGGGTTGCCCACCCGGCTCGGTGCTACCTACCCGCCAGCTCCGCGGAACCACGTCAACGCTGGCCTATTTGGTATTGCTGCGCGTAGAGATTGCCCGTTTCACCCACCTTGGTTGCTCGTACCTTCGGCTTTCGCCTACGGTGCGGCACCCAAGGTGACTCGTCTCTGTTGCTCTGATCCTCACCTTAGGACCTTTCGGGCGAACCCGTCGGGCTTGTCGGTGGAGAGGTGTTACCTCCTACGCTGTCCTGTGCAGTCCGGACGTTCCTCCAGCACTCCCTTTCGGGGTATCGTGCCAGCGACGGCCTGGTGCGCTTCACGGGTGGATTATCCCCTGTGTCTCAAACCAACCGTTCGATCTTGCGGTGGCGCCACACGAAGCGGTAGTAGCAGGTCTGCAGCACCAGCATGGCCACGTACGCCACCGGGAACGCGACCCACACACCCGCCAGGCCCATCTGGCCATTGAGCAAATACGCCGCGGGCAGCTGGACACCCAGAATGCAGAAGACCGAGATCGCCATCGGCACCATCACGTCGCCACTGGCGCGCATGAGACCGCCCACGATGGCCTGGAAGCCGAACACCAGAATGCTCCACAACATGATGTGCAACAGGTGCGCGGCCTGCGCGCGCGCAGCGGGCTCGGGCAGGAACAGGCCCATCAGCTTGTGCGAGAGCACATAGCCCACCAGCACCAGCGTGCCGGTGAGCGCCAGGTTGAGCCACAGGCCGGTGCGCAGGATCGCGCTCAGGCGGTCGACGCGGCCCGCGCCAATGGACTGCGCGGCGAGGATGGACGCGGTGATCGCGATCGACAGCGCCGGGAACTGCACGTAGTTCACCACCTGCGTGACCGCACCGTACGCGGCCGTGGCCTGCGAGCCGTGGCTGTTCACCAGCGCGAGGATGATCAGCTCGGACAGCGAGATCACCACCATCTGCAGGCCCGTGGGCAGGCCGATGCGCATCACCTTGCCGAGGATGTCGCGGTCCAGCCGCAGGGCGCCGAGCAGTTCGCGGTCGAAGGCCAGCACGTGGTGCCGGCGCCCGAGCCGCCACACCAGGAAGCCCAGCGCCGCCGCGTACGACACCAGCCCCGCGTACGCCGCGCTTTGAATGCCCAGACGCGGCAGGCCGAGCCAGCCTTGGATGAGTGCGGGCGTCAGCAGCAGCCCCAGCGCGGTCGACAGCAACAGCGCGATCAGGGGCGACACGGTGTCGCTCACGCCGCGCAGCAACTGCGTGAACAGAATGAACACCAGCAGCAGCGGCATGATGAGCAGCATCACCCGCGCATAGGCCACCGCGTCGTCGATCACGTCCAGCGGCGTGCCCAGCGCCTGCATGGCCGGGCGCGCGAACGCCACGCCCACGACCGCGGCCACCACGCCGATCAACGCGCCCAGCACCAGGGCCGTGCCCGCGATGGTCTTGACCTTGTGCGGCTGCCGCGCGCCCCAGGCCTGGCCGATCAGCACCGACGCGCCCGCGCCAATGCCGATCACCAGCGAGATGAAGAAGAACACGATCGGGAACATGCCCGAGACCGCCGCCAGCGCGTGCGTGCCGAGCATCTGGCCGATGAAGATGCCATTGAGCGTGCCCGACAGCCCTTGCAGGATGTTGGACAGCACCATGGGCACCAGAAAAACGAGATAGACGCGCCAGAGCGGGCCTTTGGGGGCGTTGGGCATGGAAATTCCGTGAAGTAAGAATGCGTGCGATCAGGTGGACGGCGGGGAAGCGGCCTCGGGCGCGAAGGCATCGCGCGCCAACCAGGCCAGGTGCGACTGCACGTCGGGTGGCCATTCGGCGATGCTGCGGGCGAAAGCCTCGGCATCTTGCCCGAACAACGCGCGCGACGCTTCCTCGAAGCCCGCGAAGCCACCGGCGATGGCGCTCATGAAACGGTAGGCGCGTTCCTTGGCCTGTCGCCAGCCATCGCGGTCGGCGTGGCTGCGGCGCGCCTCTTCCACCAGACGCCGCAAGGCCGCCGATGCGCCGCCCGGTTGCTGCGCGAGCCACTCCCAGTGGCGCGGCAGCAGCGTGACTTCGCGCGCCACCACCCCCATACGGGGTCGCCCCACCTGCGGGGCCGCGGCGGCCTTGGCCGCCGCCGCGGGTGCCGATGGATAGCCCGGCGGCCAGGGATGGTCGACCTGCGCGCCCGTGGTGTCGTCGAACACCAGCAGCCCGCCGGCCGACAGGTCGAGCACGGCAAGGGCCTGCGCCACGGCGTCGTAAGGGCCAAAAGCAACACGGCGTGCGCCGAGAAAGGCGGTGCAACTGGGGATGGTGGATTCGTTCATGTGGCGCATTGTACCCGGGTTTAATGATTTCATCCGGGTTATTTAAAGGGGCCGCATTGACGACAATAGGCGGCTTCGTTTTCCTGTCCTCTGCTTGATCAACACAAGCCCCACGACAACATGATCCGCCTCTCCGAACTCAAACTCCCGCTGGCCGCCGTGCCGGCCGAGCACCGCCGCGCGGCCGACGCGCCCACCGAAACCGACGACGATCGCCTGCCCCCGCCACACCCGGTGGACGCGCTGACCGCGATGGCCGCCACCGCGCTGGGCATCGAAATGGCTCAGATCGCCGATGTGCGGGTCTTCAAGCGCAGCTTCGATGCGCGCAAGGCCGACCTGCTCGCGGTCTACATCGTCGACGTCGCGCTGATCGACCCGGCGCGGGAAGCCGCCCTGCTCACCACCCACGCGGGCCACCCGCACATCCAGCCCACGCCCGACATGGCCTGGCAGCCGCCCGGCCACGCACCCGCGCACTGGCCTGCCGACGAGCGCGACCGCCCGGTGGTGGTGGGCCTGGGGCCCTGCGGCCTGTTCACCGCACTGGCGCTGGCGCAGATGGGGTTCCGGCCCATCGTGCTCGAACGCGGCAAGCCGGTGCGCGAACGCACCAAAGACACCTGGGGCCTGTGGCGCAAACACGTGCTCAACCCCGAGAGCAACGTGCAGTACGGCGAAGGCGGCGCGGGCCTGTTCTCCGACGGCAAGCTCTACAGCCAGATCAAGGACCCGCGCTTCCTCGGCCGCAAGGTCATGCACGAGTTCGTGGACGCGGGCGCGCCGCCCGAAATCCTCTACACGGCGCACCCGCACATCGGCACCTTCAAGCTGGTGCGCGTGGTCGAGGCCATGCGCGAAAAAATCGTCGCGCTCGGCGGCGAGATCCGCTTCCAGCACCAGGTCTGCGGCATCGGCCTGGCGCGCGACGGCGATGCACAGCGCATCGACACGCTGCAGGTGCGCCGGCTCGACACGGACGAGGCCTTCACCATGCCGGTGAACCGCGTGGTGCTCGCGCTGGGCCACAGCTCGCGCGACACGTTTGCGCGGCTCTGGGACGCCGGCGTGTTCCTGGAAGCCAAGCCGTTCTCCATCGGCTTTCGCATCGAGCACCCGCAAGGCGTGATCGACCGCGCGCGCTGGGGCCGCCACGCCGGCCACCCGCTGCTGGGCGCGGCCAACTACAAGCTGGTGCACCACGCGAAGAACGGCCGCGCGGTCTACAGCTTCTGCATGTGCCCGGGCGGCATGGTGGTGGCGGCCACCTCCGAGCCGGGCCGTGTGGTCACCAACGGCATGAGCCAGTACTCGCGCAACGAGCGCAACGCGAATGCCGGCATCGTCGTCGGCATCGAACCGGTCGATTTCCCGCAAACGTTCCCGCAGGACGCACCGCTGTGGAGCGCCGCCTTCGGCGAGGCCGACGGCGCGCGTTACGCCGAACAAGCCCGAGCGCTCGTCCAGGAAGGCAAGAGCCATCCGTTGGCTGGCGTGGTGCTGCAGCGCCAGCTGGAGGCGCGCGCCTACCAGCTCGGTGGCCACAACTACGACGCACCGGCGCAACTGGTGGGCGACTTCCTGAAGCAACAGGCGTCCAGCGCGCTCGGTGAGGTGGAGCCGTCGTACCAACCGGGCGTGAAGCTCGGCGACCTCGCCCCTGCCCTGCCCGCCTACGCCATCGAGGCCATGCGCGAGGCGCTGCCGGTGTTCGGCCGCAAGATCAAGGGTTACGACATGGCCGACGCGGTGCTCACCGGCGTGGAAACGCGCACCTCGTCGCCGCTGCGCATCACGCGCGGCACGGACGACTGCCAGAGCCTGAACACGCGCGGCCTGTACCCGGCTGGCGAAGGCGCGGGTTATGCAGGCGGCATCCTGTCGGCCGGCGTGGATGGCCTGAAAGTGGCCGAGGCGCTGGTGCGCGACCTGCTCAAAGCCGTTTGAGGCCGCCCACCGCCAACCGTTGGCTTACTTGCGCGCCATCGCCATGTAGTCCACCGTGAGGTGCGACAACGTGCGCACGCCGACCAGCAGGCTGGCCTCGTCCATGAGGAAGCGCGGCGAGTGGTTGGGCTCGGCCTTGGAGGCATCCTGACCCACCGGCGTGGCGCCGACGAACACGAACATGCCCGGCGCGGCCTGCGCGAAGAACGAGAAGTCTTCGCCGCCGGTGCTTTTCTGGATCACCTCGGGCTTCGCGCCCGGCACGCGCCGCAGGCTCGGCGCCATCTTCTCGGTCAGGACCGGGTCGTTCACGGTCGCGGCATAACCGTCGGCCTCGAAGTGCACGTGCGCCGAACCGCCGCCGCTTTGCGCGATCAGCGACGCGGTCTCACCCATGCGCTTCATGATGAACTGGCGCATGCCTTCGTCGTAGGTGCGCAGCGTGCCGCTCATCTTCACCTCGTCGGGAATGATGTTGTAGCGGGTGCCGGCGTTGAACGTGCCCACGCTCAGCACCGACGGCTCCCGGGTCACGTTGACCTGCCGGCTCTCGATGGTCTGGAAGCCCAGCACGATCTGCGAGGCCAGCACGATCGGGTCCACGCCGGACCAGGGCTGCGAGCCGTGGGTCTGGCGGCCCTTGACGTCGACCTTGAAGGCGTCCGAACCGGCCGTGATGGGGCCGGCCTTGTAGCCGATCGTGCCGGTGTTGGCGCCCGAACTCAGGTGCAGGCCGAACACGACATCGGGCTTGGGTGCGTCGAACGCACCCTCGGTCAGCATGCGGCGCGAGCCGCCAATCTCGCCGTTCGGCAGCTTTTCTTCGGCCGGCTGGAACAGCAGCTTGACGGTGCCGGGCAGGCGGTCCTTCATCGAGGCCAACACCTCGGCCACGCCCATCAGGATGGCGACGTGGCCATCGTGGCCGCAGGCGTGCATCACGTCGACTTCCTTGCCATCCCAGACGGCCCGGACTTTGGAGGCGAAGGGCACGTCGACCTGTTCCTTCACCGGCAGCGCGTCCATGTCGGCGCGCAACGCCACCACGGGGCCGGGCTTGCCGCCCTTGAGCGTGGCGACCACGCCGGTCACGGCGACGCCTTCGCGCACCTCGAAGCCCAGCTTCTTCAGGTGCGCCGCCACCAGGGCCGCGGTGCGCTTTTCCTGGTTGCCCAGCTCCGGATGCTGGTGGATGTCGCGGCGCCAGTCGATCACCTTCTGTTCGATGGACTTGGAGCTTTGCGCGATCAGCGGGTACAGCGCCTGTGCGGCCGCGGGCGGCGGTGGGGCGGATGCGGTCTGTGCCGCGGCGCAGAAGGAGAGAACGGCGAACGAAACGGGCAGCAGCAGGCGGGAGCGGTGGGTCATGGAGGTCCTTGAAGGGGCGGGTGGAGGCGACGGGGAGCGTAGGCCGCGGTACGATTTGCGTCCAATCAAATATGCATCTTGCGATAAGCAATCCTGATCAATGGCCATCCTCCCACCCACGCCCCCCGCCGTGCTGCACGAGCGCCTGCTCGCGCGCCTGCGCCTGCGCCACCTGCGGCTGGTCGATGCGTTGGCGGCGCACTCGAACCTGCGCCGCGCGGCCGAGGCGGTGCACATCAGCCAGCCGGCCGCCACGCAGCTGCTGCGCGAGCTGGAGGAGCTGCTGGGCCAGCCGCTGTTCGAACGGCATGCGCGCGGCATGCGCATCACCGACGCCGGGCGCCTGCTGGCCCGCGACGCGCGCATTGCGATCGACGCGCTGCGCGGCACCGCCGACGCCCTGGGCGCGTTGGGCGAACAAGAAGCGCGGCCGCTGCGCGTGGGCGCCATCGTGGCCGCGATGGCCAGCGTGCTGCGCCCGGCGCTGCCCGGGCTGCGCGCGCAACATCCACGCCTGCGGCTGGCCATCGAAGAAGGCAGCATCGACCAGTTGACCGCCGGGCTGCACGGCGGCGCATTGGACCTGGTGCTGCTGCGCCGGCCGGCCCAGGTGGCGCAGGGTTACCTGTTCCAGCCGCTGCGCAGCGACCGCATGGTGGTCATTGCCGGCCGGCTGCACCCGGCCGCCGGGCGCAAGCGGCTGCGGCTGCGCGACCTGGCCGATTCGCTGTGGGTGCTGCCACCGCCGCACTACGCGGTGCGCCAGGCGCTGGATGCCGCCTGGGCGCAGGAGGGGGCGGCGCCGCGCGCGCACGCGGTGCAGGTGCTGTCGGCGCAGCTGCTGCCGGTGGTCCTGGCCGAGCCGGGGGTGGTCGCGCCCGTGCCGCAGACCGTGCTGGACCGCATTGAGCGCAGCGCCGACCTGGTCGAGCTGGCGCTGGACCTGCACGCACCGATTGAACCGCTGGGCATGCTGTACCGCGCCGACGATGCCACGGGCACGCTGGCGCAACTGATCGACTTCCTGTCCGCCGCGGCGCGCGTTGGCGAATAATCCGGGAACCCTGCAACACCACACGAATCTTTACAACGTGGGCATGCGAACTTGACACGCGCAGCGCATGCTTCAGGCTACCCCCACAAGGAGTTCTCCATGAAAACCCCCGTTCTTGTCCCCGTGATGACCGGCCTGCTCGCCCTGGCCGGCAGTGGCGTGGCGCACGCGCAGGAAGAACAAGGCCGCGTGATCAGCAGCACCCCCATCGTCCAGCAAGTGGCCGTGCCGCGCGAGGTCTGCAGCGACCAGCAAGTGACCTACGAAGGCCAGAAATCCGGCGCGGGCGCGTTGATGGGCGGCATCGCCGGCGGTGCGGTGGGCAACGCCATCGGTGACGGCAGCGGCCGCGCCGCGGCCACCGTGATCGGCCTGATCGGCGGCGCGATGCTGGGCAACCGCATCGAAGGCCCCGGCCAGCCGTACACCGAAACCTACCGCCAGTGCGGCACGCAGACCTACTACGACAACCGCACCGTGGCCTACGACGTGGTGTACGAATACGCCGGTCGCCAGTACCGCACGCAGATGGCGCAAGACCCCGGCCGCTATGTGCGGCTCAACGTCAGCCCCGCCGACGCCATGCCACCACCGCCCGTGCAGTACCAGTCGTACCCCTCATACCCGCCCCAGTCGCAGTACGTCGAGCCGAGCACGCGCATCACCATCGGCACGACCTTCTACCCGCATCCCGGCAGCGTGATGCCGATCAACGGTTACCGCTACGGCCCAGGCTACATGCCGCCCCAGCGGTATGTGGCACCGCCCCCGCGCTGGAGCCGCGACCGCGACCATGACCGCTGGGAACGCAACCGGTAAGGACGCGGTCTTGCCAAAAAAGAAAGGCGACCCGAGGGTCGCCTTTCTTGTGGCCGGAGCGCGTGACTCAAAACAAGTGCAGCCGCGGAACCGGCTTCGCCGGGCCGCCAGCTGCGCCCCCTGGGGGGTGACGCCGCGGGCGGCGCGGGGGGTTACTTTTGAAGCGCCGCGATGCGCTCTTCGATTGGCGGGTGCGTCGAGAACAGCTTGCCCAGGCCACCGGTGATGCCCAGCGCCTGCATGGTCTTGGGCAGTTCGCCCGGGGTCAGGCCACCGAGGCGGGCCAGCGCATTGATCATGGGCTGCTTGCGGCCCATGAGGTTGGCGGCGCCCGCGTCGGCGCGGAACTCACGCTGGCGGCTGAACCAGGCCACGATGATGGCGGCCAGGAAACCGAGCACGATGTCCATCACGATGGTGGTGACCATGTAACCGATGCCGGGGCCCGAGTTGTTGTCGCTGCCACGGCGCAGGAAGGCGTCCACCGCGTAGCCGATCACGCGGCTCAGGAACACCACGAAGGTGTTCATCACGCCCTGGATCAGCGTCATGGTGACCATGTCGCCGTTGGCCACGTGCGCGACCTCGTGGCCGATCACGGCCTCGACCTCTTCCTTGGTCATGTTCTGCAGCAGGCCGGTGGACACCGCGACCAGCGCCGAGTTCTTGAACGCACCGGTGGCGAACGCGTTGGGCGCGCCTTCGAAGACGCCAACCTCGGGCATGCCGATGCCGGCCTTGTCGGCGAAGCGGCGCACGGTTTCCACGATCCAGGCTTCGTCGGCCGTCTGCGGCTGGTTGATCACGCGCACACCGGTGCTGAACTTGGCCATCGGCTTGCTGATGAGCAGCGAGATGATCGCGCCGCCAAAGCCGATGACCAGCGAGAACCCGGCCAACGCCGTCATGTTCAGGCCGTTGGCGGTGAGGAAGCGGTCCACACCCAGGATGCGGGTGGTGACCAGCAACACCGCCATCACGGCGAAGTTGGTCAGAACGAACAGCAGGATGCGTTTCATGGGGACTCCGGTGGTTGTTTTTGGATCAAAACGTAAGGATACGTGGGGCTGCGGCGTGGTTCTTCAAGTTTTTGTCTCACACCTGAGGCAACAGGAAGCGGCGTTCCCAGGGGCTGATCTCGTTCAGAAAACTGTCGTGCTCCAGCGCCTTGACCGCCAGGTAGGCGCGCACGAAACGCTCGCCCAGCAACCGCGGCGCATGCGCGCTCTGGGCCATTTGTTCGTGGGCGGTGGAAAAAGTTCGCGGCAGGCCGCGCGGCAGGTCGTAGCCGTTGCCTTGCACCGGGTCGCCCGGCAGGTGCTTCTCTTGCAGGCCGGCCAGACCCGCGGCCAGCGTGGCGGCGATCGCGAGGTAGGGGTTGGCGTCCGCACCGGCCAAACGGTTTTCCACCCGGCGCGCGGCCGGCGGACTCACCGGCACGCGCAGGCCAGCGGTGCGGTTGTCGTAGCCCCATTCCACATTGACGGGCGCCTGGCTGCCGGTGACGTAACGGCGGTATGAGTTCACCGTCGGCGCATAGACCAGCGTGAGGTCGGGCGTGTAGGCCTGCAGCCCGCCGATGTAGTGCAGGAAGGCGTCGCTGGCCGAACCGTCGGCCTGGCTGAAGATGTTGCGGCCGTCGGCGTCCACCACGCTCTGGTGCAGGTGCATCGAGCTGCCCGCCTCGCCCGCGATGGGCTTGGCCATGAAGACCGCGTTCAGGCCGTGCTGCAGCGCGATCTCGCGCGCGGCGGTCTTGAACAGGAAGGCCTGGTCGGCCACGGCCACCGGGTCGCCGTGCAGCAGGTTGATCTCGTACTGGCTCGGGCCCACCTCGTGCAGCCAGGTGTCGGCGCGAATGCCGAGCGCGTCGATGGCGGCGTGGAACGCGTCCCAGAACGGTGCCAGTTCGTTGAGCGCATTCAGGCTGAAGGCCGACTGTCCCACTTCGGGTCGGCCGCCGCGCCCGGTGGGCGCGGTCAGTGGTTGCGCCGGGTCGGTCATGGCCGCGGTCAGGTAGAACTCGATCTCGGGCGCCACCACCGGCGTGAGACCCATCGCGCTGTAACGCGCCACCACGTTCTTCAGCACCGAGCGCGGCGCGAATTCGCACAGGCTGCCGTCCAGCTCCACGCAATCGTGCACCGCCAGGTAACGCGGCACGCTGGCCCAGGGTGCGCGCTTGAGCGTGGCCATGTCGGGCACGAGGCGCACGTCCGGGTCGCTGTCGGGAAAAATCGGGTTGTAGGAGTACTCACCGGTCACGCACTGCATCGGAATCGCCTGGCAGATGCGCAGTTCGCCACCGGCCGCGAAGCTGGCCGCGGGCATGAGCTTGCCGCGCGGGTAGCCGGTGACGTCGGCGAACAGGCACTCCACATCGCGCACACCCGTGGCGCGGAAATGCGCGGTCAGCTCGGCACGGTCGGCGCCGTGCGCCAGGTTCAGGTGGGACCACGAGGGCGATGCGGGTGCGTTCATGATGCGGTGGAGTTGTCGATGCGCCGAGGGCGAAACACCTGGGCATCGGCATAGTAAGCGGGATCGTTGTTGGCCGCCCACCAGCCGGGCACGCCCAGCACCGGCAAGGGTGTGAAGGGCTTGCTGGCCAGCAGCGGCGCGTTCAAGGTCTGCGCCAGCCAGGCATCCCATGCGGTGAGGTCGTCACCGAGCGATGCGGGCACCGCCTCGCGGAACACATGGGCGGTGATCGACTTGTAGGGCACAACCAGTTTTTCCAGCAAGGCATGGCCGAACAGCACCAGCCGCGCCTGCGACCAGAGCGGGCGCAGCGTGACGAACAAGGCGGTCCAGTCGCGCTCGACCAAGGCGTTCCACACAGGCTGCGGCGCTTGCAGCAGCGCGGCGTTTTCGTCGAACAGCGTGAGCGCATCGCGCACCGGCCCGCGCACGTCGCGCACACCATCGGCGGCGATCTGCGCCGCCTGCAACCGGTTCAGGCGCTGCTTGGTGAGCGGGAAGCGCAGCCAGCACAGGCCGTTGAAGAAGTCGTGCAGGTTCTCGCGCGTGGGCACCGCGCCGGTGTCGAAGATGAACTGCTCGTAGGCCGTGCCGGCCGGCAGTTCGGTCTGGGGCACGAAGCGCACCGGGCACGCGCCCGACATGCCCAAGGCTTGCGGCACGGCGTGGCCGTGCGCGAGGTGTTGCCCCGCCGCGCGCCCTTCGGCCGCGAGCGGCGCGAACCAGGGCGCAGCCCAGTCGATCGCGGCGGTGGCCGGGTTCAGGCCTTGAGCCTCCACGGCAGCGTTTCGCCGCCGCGCAGCGGTTTGAGATCGGCTTCGCCGAAGCGGAAGCTCTCGGGCGTGGTCCAGCTCTCGCGCTGCAGCGTGATGGTGCCGCTGTTGCGCGGCAGGCCGTAGAAGGCCGGGCCGTTGAAGCTGGCGAAGGCTTCCAGTTTGTCGAGCGCGCCCGCGTTGTCGAACGCTTCGGCGTACATCTCGATCGCGGCGTGCGCGGTGTAGCAGCCGGCGCAGCCCATGGCGTGTTCCTTCAAGTGGGCCGCATGCGGCGCGCTGTCGGTACCGAGGAAGAAGCGGTCGCTGCCGCTGGTGGCCGCCGCCACCAGGGCCTGGCGGTGGACCTCGCGCTTGAGCACCGGCAGGCAGTAGTAGTGCGGGCGGATGCCGCCGGTGAAGATGGCGTTGCGGTTGAACAGCAGGTGGTGCGCGGTGATCGTGGCCGTGGTGAAGGGGCCGGCTTCGGCCACGTACTCAGCACCTTCCTTCGTGGTGATGTGCTCCATCACGATCTTCAACTCGGGAAAATCGCGCCGCAGCGGAATCAGCTGCTCGTCGATGAACACCGCCTCGCGGTCGAACAGGTCGACGTCGGGGTTCGTCACCTCACCGTGCACCAACAGCAGCACGCCGGCGCGCTGCATGGCCTCCAACGTCTTGTAGGTTTTGCGGATGTCGGTCACGCCGGCGTCGCTGTTGGTGGTGGCGCCGGCCGGGTAGAGCTTGAGGGCCACCACGCCGGCGTCCTTGGCGCGCACGATCTCGTCGGGCGGCAGGTTGTCGGTGAGGTAGAGCGTCATCAGCGGCTCGAACGACAGGCCTTGGGGCACGGCGGCGAGGATGCGTTCGCGGTAGGCCAGGGCCAGCGCCGCGGTGGTCACCGGCGGGCGCAGGTTGGGCATGATGAGCGCGCGCCCGAACTGGGCGGCGGAGTGCGGCACCGTGGTGCGCAGCGCGTCGCCATCGCGCACGTGCAGGTGCCAGTCGTCGGGTCGGGTGATGGTGAGGGTGTCGAGGGCGCGGGTGTTCATGGGGCGCTATTGTCACACTCGAGCCCCACGTTGCGCCGCTGCCCGGCGCCGGATCGTTGCGCCAGTCTCCGGCGCGACGTGCACGATTCCAGAGCACCCGAGGATCCGGCTTTGCCGGTCCCAGGGTGCGCCCCCTGGGGGGTGACGCCGCAGGCGGCGCGGGGGGGGGGAACCTCTAGTGCCCCAGGATCTTGTTGAGGAAGTCCTTGGTGCGCGGCTGGCGGTCTTCGGGTTTGTCGAAGAAGTCGTCCTTGGAGCAGTCTTCCAGGATCTTGCCACCCACGTCCATGAAGATCACGCGGTTGCTGACCTTGCGCGCGAAGCCCATTTCGTGCGTCACGCACATCATGGTCATGCCTTCGTGCGCCAGCCCGACCATCACGTCGAGCACCTCGCCGACCATCTCGGGGTCGAGCGCCGAGGTGGGTTCGTCGAACAGCATCACGATCGGGTCCATCGACAAGGCACGGGCGATCGCCACGCGCTGCTGCTGACCGCCCGAGAGCTGCCCCGGGAACTTGTCCTTGTGCAGCGACAGGCCCACGCGGTCGAGCATCTTGAGGCCGCGCTTCCTGGCATCGTCGGGCGTGCGACCCAGCACCTTGATCTGCGCGATCGTGAGGTTCTCGGTCACCGACAGGTGCGGGAACAGCTCGAAGTGCTGGAACACCATGCCCACGCGGCTGCGCAGCTTGGGCAGATTGGTCTTGGGATCGTGCACGGCGATGCCATCGACCGTGATCTCGCCCTTCTGGAAGGGCTCGAGCGCGTTGATGGTCTTGATGAGGGTCGACTTGCCCGAGCCCGACGGGCCGCAGACCACGACCACTTCACCCTTCTGGATGGTGGTGGAGCAATCGGTCAGCACCTGCACGGGGCCATACCACTTGGAGACGTTCTTGAGTTCAATCATGGCGATTCCTGATTTCTGCGTTTTCGTGTGCGTCAACGGATGATGGCGATCTTCTTGTGCAGCCGCTTGACCAGCCAGGACAGCGCGTAGCACATCACAAAATAGACCACGGCAGCGGCGAGGTAGGCCTCGATCGGGCGTCCGAAGTTCTTGCCCGCGACCTCGAAGCCCTTGAGCATGTCGTAGGCGCCGATGGCGTACACAAGCGAGGTGTCCTGGAACAGGATGATGGTCTGCGTGAGCAGCACCGGCAGCATGTTGCGGAACGCCTGCGGCAGCACCACCAGCTTCATGTTCTGTCCGTAGGTCATGCCCAGCGCCTGGCCGGCATGCACCTGGCCGCGGGCGATCGACTGGATGCCGGCTCGCATGATCTCGCTGAAGTAGGCCGCCTCGAACGCCACGAAGGTGATCACCGCCGACACCTCCGCGCCGATCGGCCGCCCGATGAGCAACGGCACGAGCAGGAAGAACCACAGGATCACCATCACCAGCGGAATGCTGCGCATGCCGTTGACGTAGATGGCGGCCGGCGTGTCCAGCCACTTCTTGCCCGACAGGCGCATGAGCGCGAGGATGGTGCCGAAGAAGATGCCGCCCAGCGTGGCCACGATGGTCAGCATCAGGCTGAAGTACAGACCATTCAGCACGAAGTTGCTGAGCAGGTCCCAGTTGTAGAACGAAAAGTCGAGATTGAGGTTCATGTCAGTGCCCCCCCGTCCCGCCGGCCACCACGAAGCCCGGTATGCGCACGCGCTTTTCGATGAAGGCCATGAGGCGGTTGATGGCGAAGGCCGAGATGATGTAGAGGCCGGTCACGGCCAGGTACACCTCGACGCCGCGCGAGGTCTCTTCCTGCGCCTGCATCGCGAACATGGTCAGCTCGGACACGGACACCGCGAACGCCACCGAGGAGTTCTTGAAGATGTTCATCGTCTCGCTGGTCAGCGGCGGGATGATGATGCGAAACGCCATGGGCAGCAGCACGTAGCGGTAGTACTGGAACGTGGTGAACCCCATGGCCATGCCGGCGTAGCGCTGGCCACGCGGCAATGCCTGAATGCCCGAGCGCACCTGCTCGGCAATGCGTGCCGAGGTGAAGAGGCCCAGCGCAAACACCACCAGCACGAAGCCCGGGATGCCCTGCAGCACCGGGAACATGGCGGGCAGCACGTGGTACCAGAGAAAGATCTGCACCAGGAGCGGGATGTTGCGGAACAGCTCGACCCAGGCATTGCCCAGGCGCACCACCATGGGCCGGTCGGGCAAGGTGCGCAGCGTGCCGATGATCAGGCCCAGCACCAGCGCCAGCAACAAGGCCAGCAGCGACACGGACACCGTCCAGCCCCAGGCGGAGAGCATCCAGTCCAGGTACGTGATGTCCCCCCCTTTGCCAAAGCAGCTTGCCACTGGCTGCCGCTCGATGGTGTCCTCGCAGAACACCTGCCAATCCCAGGCCATAGGAATCCTTTCTTGTTATCGCCTCGCACCGCATCGCGGTTCACGGGCTTCTAGGAAAACGCCCCTTCAAATGGTCCACTTGAAGGGGCGTGAAGGAAGCGCTTGCGTGCTTACTTCTTGGCGTAGTCTTCCATCGGCTTGTCGTTCGGGTTGGCCCATGCCGCCTTGGTGGCGTCGGACATGGGCAGACCCACCTTCACGTTCGCGGGCGGAATCGGCTGCATGAACCACTTGTCGTACAGCTTGGCGAGCGAGCCGTCGGCGATCTGGCGCTTGATGCTGTCGTCCACGGCCTTCTTGAAGGCGGCGTCGTCCTTGCGCAGCATGCAGGCGATCGGCTCGACCGACAGCACTTCACCGACGATCTTGAAGTCGTTGGGTGCCTTGGATTTGGAGATGTTGGCGGCCAGGATGGAGCCGTCCATCACGAAGGCGTCGGCGCGGCCCGATTCCAGCAGCAGGAAGCTGTCGGCGTGGTCCTTGCCGTAGACCTCCTTGAAGTCGATGCCACCAGCGCGCTCGTTCTTGCGCAGGGTCTGCACCGAGGTGGTGCCGGTGGTGGTGGCCACGGTCTTGCCGTTGAGGTCCTTGATGGCGTTGATGCCGGAGCTTGCCTTGACGGCGATGCGCACTTCTTCCACGTAGGTGGTCACGGCGAAGGACACGTCTTTCTGGCGCGTGGCGTTGTTCGTGGTCGAGCCGCACTCGATGTCGACCGTGCCGTTCTGCACCAGCGGAATGCGGTTCTGCGAGGTCACGGGTTGGTAGACGATGTTCAGCTTGGCCAGGCCCAGTTGCTTCTGGATGTCGGCCAGGACGCGCTCGCCCATTTCGGTGTGGAAGCCCACGTATTTGCCGTTGCCCAGGGTGTAGCCCAGGCCAGACGACTCACGCACGCCCAGGGACACACTGCCGGACGCCTTGATCTTGGCCAGCGTGTCGCCGGCTTGTGCAAAGGCGCTGCTGGCGGCCAGTGTGGTGATGGCCAACGCGAGCAGGTGCTTTTTCATATGGATCTCCTTGCTTGTGAACAAAAAACGAACTGAAGTTTGCAATGAAGTGCCCAGCCCTGAACAGGGCTGGAGGCCTCTGGATGATGCTCCTTACGCAAGCTCCGTTCCACCCGGGAATTCCCACCCTGTGGAGGGCGAAGCCAGCGACTGTAGCCAGCGCACCGAGGCCGCGCCAATGCCGATTGCGGCAGTGCCCATGCAAACCGTTCATGTCCGAATTTACCCTAATGGTCGCGATGGGCCATCCGGGTTAGCCGCGCAGGCGACAAGCCCGTGAAACGGGCTGGATCAGGGTGCTTCGATGCGTTGGCTCAAGTCGTTCCAGAACTTCTCGACCGAGCTTTTGATCTTGCGGCCCATGGGCCGTTCGCGGTAGATGCGGATGTCCAGCGCCATCTCCAGCCCATCGGCCGCCGGCACCAGCTTGCGCGAGCGCACCTCCTTGCGCACCGCGCTGGCGGGCAGGAAGGCGATGCCATGGCCTTCGAGCGCCATGGCCTTCAAGCCCTCGGCCATGTCGGTCTCGTAAATGCGGTCCAGGTGCATCGGTGTGCTGCTTTGCTTGAGCATATGGTCCACCGCCCGCCCCAGGTAGGCGCCTGGCGCATACGCCAGATAAGGGCATGGCTGCAGCTGCGTGCCGGGCAATCCGAACAGCGGGCGGCCTTCCGCGTCCGGGCGCACATAGGGTGCCAGCAACTCGGTGCCCAGGGGCAGCATTTCGTAGCGCGTGGCATCGAGCTGGATCGGTTGCGTCGCGTGGTGGTAGGCGATCAGCAGGTCGCAGCTGCCCTCCACCAGCCGCAGCACCGCGTCGTGCACGTTCAGGGCGATCAGCCGGCTCTTGATCGGGCCGCAGGTTTCGCGCAACCCCGAGAGCCAGGAGGGGAAGAACGTGAACGCCAGCGTGTGCGGCAAGGCGAACTCGATCACGTCCTGCGCGGCCGCGGTGTGTGCGCGCAGCGTGGCCCGTGTGCTTTGCAGCGCCTGCAGCATTTCCAGCGCCTGGTCGTACAGGGTCTGGCCGGCGGGCGTGAGGCGCGTGGGGTAGGACGACCGGTCCACCAGATCGGTGCCGGCCCAGGCTTCCAGCGACTGGATGCGGCGCGAGAAGGCGGGCTGGGTGACGTGGCGCAGCTGTGCCGAGCGGCTGAAGCTGCGCGTTTCAGCGAGACTGACGAAATCTTCCAGCCATTTGGTTTCCATATGGAAGGCGATTATGGCGAGTCGGGCCGGCTTTCAATCCGCCCCACTTTGCTGCAAGGCCCACATCCCCGCGTACACCCCACCCCGCGCGACCAGATCGCCGTGCGTGCCGCGCTCCACGATCTCGCCATTCACCAGCACCAGGATTTCGTGCGCATCCACCACGGTGGAAAGCCGGTGCGCGATCACCAGCGTGGTCTTGTTGCGCGCCGCGCTCTTGAGTTCGGCCTGGATCGCGCGCTCGTTGGCCGAGTCCAGCGCCGAGGTGGCTTCGTCGAAGATCACGATCGGAGGGTTCTTCAGCAGCGTGCGGGCAATCGCCACGCGCTGCTTCTCGCCACCCGACAGTTTCAGGCCACGCTCACCCACGGCCGTGGCGTAGCCCAACGGCAGACGCTCGATGAAGCTGTGGATGTGCGCCGCTTTCGCCGCCTGCACCGCCGCCTCGTGCCCGGCATCCGGGCGACCGTAGAGGATGTTGTATTCGATGGTGTCGTTGAACAGCACCGTGTCCTGCGGCACGATGCCGATCGACTGGCGCACGCTGGCCTGCGTCACGCCCTTGATGTCCTGCCCGTCGATGCAGATGCGCCCGCCCTCTTGCGCATTGCTCACGTCATAAAACCGGTAGAGCAGGCGCGCCAGCGTGCTCTTGCCCGAACCCGAGGGGCCGACCACCGCCACCGTCTTGCCCGGTGGAATCTCGAAGCTGATGCCATGCAGGATCTCGCGCGCCGGCTCGTAGGAGAAGCGCACGTGCTCGAACTTCACGGCCGGTGCGCCATGCAGCGCCAGTGGTTGCGCACCAGGCACGTCGGCGATCTCGCGCTCCTTCTCCAGCAGCACGAACATCTTCTCCAGGTCGGTCAGGCTCTGCTTGATCTCACGGTAGAGCACGCCCAGAAAACCCAGCGGGATGTAGAGCTGGATCATGAAGGCGTTGACCATGACCAGATCGCCCAGCGTGAGTTCACCACTGACCACGCCTTGTGTGGCGCGCCAGAGCATGAGCACCAGCGCCACGGCAATCACCACTTGCTGCCCCGCGTTGAGCATGGACAGCGTGGTCTGGCTCTTGATGCGCGCGCGGCGCAATTTCTCCAGCGCCGCGTCGTAGCGGTGCGCCTCGAAGGTCTCGTTGTTGAAGTACTTGACGGTTTCGTAGTTCAGCAGCGAGTCGATGGCGCGGCTCTGGCTGGTGGACTCCAGTTCGTTCATCTGGCGGCGAAACTTCGTGCGCCACTCGGTGACGGTGACCGTGAAGGACACGTACAGCACCAGCGCCACCAGGGTGATCCACACGTAGCCCATGTCGAATTTCGTGCCCAGCAAGGTGAGCACCATCACCACCTCGATCAACGTGGGGAAGATGCTGTAGAGCGAGTACGAAATGAGCGACTGCACGCCGCGCGTGCCGCGCTCGATGTCGCGCGTCATGCCGCCGGTCTGGCGCTCCAGGTGAAAGCGCAGGCTCAGCGCGTGCAAGTGGCCGAACACCTGCAGCGCGATGCTGCGTGTGGCGCCCTCGGTGGCCTTGGCGAACACGAGTTCGCGCAGTTCGGTGAAGACGCTGGTGGACAGGCGCAGCAAGCCATACGCCAGCAGCAGGCCCAGCGGCACCACCAGCATCGATTCGATGCTGCCGGGCTTGATGGTCATCGCGTCCACCAGCTCCTTCAGCAACAGCGGCACGCCCACGTTGGCCGTTTTTGCGGCCACCATGAAGGCCAGCGCCAGCACCACGCGCACCTTGTACTGCCACAGGTAGGGCAGCAGGCGCTTGAGCGTGGCCCAGTCTGAACGGGGCGGTGCGGGTGGGGCGCCAGGTGCACCGGGGCCGGCGGGTATGGCCAGGGAGGTTCGAGAAGAGGTGTCGTGGCGCATGCGTGAGAATGGGGACCGTTGTCCAGAGATTGTGCCCATGTCCCACGAATCAAGCCCCACCGCCCTGCCCACCGACCGGGAACTGGTCCTGAAGGTCATTCCCATGCCCGGCGACTGCAACGCCAACGGCGACATCTTCGGGGGCTGGGTCATGGCGCAAGTCGATCTGGCTGGCGCGGTGTTGCCCGCACGCATCACGCGTGGCCGCCAGGCCACCGTGGCGGTGAACCAGTTCATCTTCAAGCAGCCGGTGCGCGTGGGCGACATCCTGAGCTTCTTCAGCCAGGTCACGCGCGTGGGCCGCACCTCGGTGACGGTGCAGGTGGAGGTGTACGCCGAACGCTTCTCCGAGCAGGGCCAGTACGTGAAAGTGACGGAAGCCAGCCTGACCTATGTGGCCATCGACATGGAGGGGCGCCCCCGGCCGATCCAGCCGCCCACGAACTAAGCCGCGGGCCAGCCGGATCGCCAGCGGCGGTAGATGTGGTCGGCCAACGCCTCGCTGCCCGCGAGGTGGCGCGCGGTGGCCGCGTTCATCGACGCCGGGTCCTGCACGCTGTCGCGGTGCATCAGCACGTTCACCACATAGGCTTCACCCGGCTTCTCCAGCCAGTCGGCGATCTTTTCGGGCGTGATCTCGACGTGGAACTGCATCGCCAAATGCGGCCCGAGCGCGAAGGCCTGGTGCGCGCAGACGGGTGATGACGCCAGCGACTCGGCGCCTGGCGGCAGTTCCGTGAAACCGTCCTGGTGCCACTGGTAGACGGTGGACCTCGGCTCATCCCCGAGCCAGTGCCGCGCCAACGCGCTGCCGTTGTGCGCGATCGGCCACCAGCCCACCTCGGGCTGCGGCAAACGCTCCACCCGACCGCCCAGGGCCTTCGCCATCAGTTGGGCGCCGAGGCAGTGCCCGAGCACGGGTATGCCCAGGGCAACGGCCTCGCGGATGAGTGCTTCGGCCTGGCGCAACGTGGGGCGCTCGTCGTTCGCGCTCCACGCGCCGCCGAGCACCGCCAGACCGCGGTAACCCCGAACCGAGCTGGGGTACAGGTCGCCCTCCTCGGCACAGCGCAGATGCCAGGAAAACCCTTGCGCATCGAGCCATTGGCCGAGGAAACCCGGGCCGTCTTCGACGAGGTGCTGCAGCACGAGAACGTCGGCGGGGTTGTCGTGAGGGTCGGCTGCGGTCATGTGCCCATCTTAAAAAATTCCTTTAGCGACTGGAACCCGTTTTTCCAGTGTGTTCCTCAGTAGTGCGCCACTGGGGATGTCCCCTTGGCCAACATGCACCGCGTTCTGCGCGCATGGCAACCAAGGCCCGGGCCCATCTCATGTCCTCCACCCTGTTCAAGCTTCGATTTCACTCCCTGGCCGGCCTGCTACTGGCGTTGTTGCTCGGGAGTTGCGGCGGCTCACCCGTGCCAGACGGGGAGATGGCGAACGTGGAGATGGCGATCCACTACATCAAAGCCTCGAACACGGACGCGGGTGACTGGTTCGGAGGCGTTACTGTGCTGTCGGCCGACGGAAACACGTTGGCGGTTTCGGCGCCCTTGGAAGACAGCGACGGCAACGAACTCAACAACGCGCTGGACGAATCGGGTGCGGTGTATATCTTCGTGCGCAGCGGCAACACCTGGGTTCAGCAAGCGTACCTGAAGGCCCCCAACCTGGGCCTATTCGACAACTTTGGTTGGAGCGTGGCGTTGTCGGCCGACGGCAACGTGCTGGCGGTTGGGGCACCTTCTGAAGACAGCAACGACGTCACTACCCCCGGCGACGACTCCTTTCAGGATTCTGGCGCGGTGTACGTCTTCACCCGAAGCGCCACGGTGTGGACACAACGCGATTACTTGAAGGCCGGCAACATAGGCGCAGGCGATACGTTCGGCACAAGCATCGCTTTGGCGGCCGATGGTCGCACGCTGGCCGTGGGGGCGCCTTTTGAAAACGGCGACGCCAGCAGCACCTCCACCGTTCCCAATGAAATGGCTCTGGCGGCCGGTGCGGTCTATGTCTTTGCCCGCAACCAGGCCGACATCTGGACCCAAAAGGCCTATTTGAAAGCCAGCAACGCCAAGCAGGACGCGCAATTTGGCACCAGCGTGGCGCTTTCGGGGGACGGTCACACGTTGGGGGTGGGCGCGGTTTATGAAGCCAGTGCCGATGGAAACCAGGCAAATACATCGGCTCCGGCGGCCGGCGCGGTCTACACATTCGGCCACGACGCCACGGGCACCTGGACGCAGCAGGCCTACTTGAAAGCCAGCAACATCGGGGCGGGCGATGAGTTCGGCCAAAGCGTTGCGCTGTCGACCAATGGCAGCACACTGGCCGTCGGCGCTCCGAAGGAAAGCGGGCCCGGCGATGCAATGCCACTATCGGGCGCTGTCTACGTCTTCGAGCACAGCGTCGGGGGTTGGAATCAGCAAGCTCTGGTCCGGGCCGACAACCCGCACACCCAGTACCGATACGGCTCCCGGGTGGCCCTGACCGGCGACGGCAACACGTTGGCAGTGGGGGCGCCCGTGGACAGCAGCAACGCCAAAGGCATCAATGGCACCTCGACAAACGACACGGTCTACCACTCTGGCGCTGCCCATGTATTGACGCGCCAGGGGGGAACGTGGCCTCAACAAGCCTACGTCAAAGCCAGCAACAGCCGCGTCTTGTCGCAGCTTGGCGCCGTTGCCCTCTCGGACGACGGTCTCACATGGGCGTTCGGTGCTCCAGGCGAAAGCAGCAACGCCAAGGGCATCAACGGCAACCAGGCCGACTCCTCGGCGCCCGAGGCAGGCGCGGTGTACCTCATGAATCTCAAGCCCGCGGGGTCGGACGGCTCGTGTACGCCGCACACCTTCGCATCGTGCACACCACCTCCCGGATGGCGGTGAACCTGCACGGGAACAAGTGCTCTGGTTCGCATGACCTGTCTCTCGAGCCTGTCCAACAGGCCTCGCACCTTTCTGCTTTTTCGCGATTCAACCCCCTCAACCAACCCACCATGATCACTTCGATACGCAAAGTTGGCATCCTCGTCGTTTCCGCCCTGCTGATGGCGCTCGCGCTTCCCGGTTGCGGAGGCGGCGGCGGAGACTCACCATCGTCAGGCTCCGGCGCTGATACAGGTGCGCCCGACATCACCGCTGCGCTGAACTACATCAAGACGTCGAGCGGAAACAGCGGTACCCGATTCGGCCACAGCGTGGCGCTGTCGGCCGATGGCACCACGCTGGCCATTGGCGCGCGCACGGAAGACAGCAAGTCCACGGGCATCAACGGCGACGCCAACGACCGATCGCTCGACGCGGCCGGGGCGGTGTATGTCTTCCTCCGCAGCGGCAACACCTGGGTGCAACAAGCCTATGTGAAGGCCAGCAACACCGATTTGTATGACGAGTTCGGGTTCAGCGTGGCGTTGTCCGCCGACGGGAACACGTTGGCGGTGGGCGCCATCGGAGAGAAAAGCAGTGCGAACACCATCAATGGCGATCAAGGTGACAACTCGTTCGGCGCCGCAGGCGCCGTCTATGTTTTCCACCGCAGCGCGGGCACGTGGACACAGCAGGCCTATGTCAAGGCCAGCAATGCCGACCGCGACGACCAGTTCGGCCGAAGCGTCGCATTGTCTGGCGATGGCAACACGTTGGCGGTGGGCGCGATCAACGAGGACGGTGCTGCAAACGTGGAAGACGACACGGGCGCCGTCTATGTCTTTGCGCGTGACAGCCTTGCCAGCGCCTGGAGCCAGAAGGCGTATGTGAAGGCCAGCAATGCCGGCCTGAGCGACCAGTTCGGTTACAGCGTGGCCCTTTCAAACGACGGCAAGACGATGGCCGTGGGCGCGATCCATGAAGGAGGCAACGGCACCGACCCTGGAGACGATTCGCTCTTTCAAGCGGGGGCAGCCTATGTCTTCACCCGCGATGTGACAGACACCTGGACCGAGAAGGCCTATCTGAAGGCCAGCAACGTCGGCGCTCAGGACCAATTCGGTTACAGCCTGGCCCTGTCAGGCGACGGCAAGACGCTGGCCGTGGGGGCAGCCTATGAAGACAGCAAACCCACGCATCCGGGAGACGACTCTCTCGCAGACGCAGGTGCGGTGTATGTCTTCGGCCGCGACGGCGCAGACCACTGGACCCAAAACACCCTCTTGAAGGCCAGCAACGCGGGCATGGACGACCAATTCGGCTACAGCCTCGCCTTGTCGAACGACGGCGATTTGCTGGTGGTCGGGGCACGCTGGGAGGGAAGCAATGCCACCGGCATCGGCGGCAACCCGCTTGACGATTCGTTCCCCGAAGCCGGGGCGGTCTATGGCTTTATCCGCAGCAGCGGCGCCAGTTGGGGCCCGTCGGCCTACATCAAGGCCAGCAACACCGACCAGGGCGACGGGTTCGGCTCGAGCGTGGCCCTGTCTGCGGATGGCCGCACGCTTGCCGCGGGCGCGCCCCTGGAGCGCAGCAGAGCCACGGGCGTCAATGGCGACCAGACCGACAACACGAGATCCAACGCGGGCGCCGTGTACGTGTTGAACCTCACCACCCACTGAACCATGGCGATGGGCGCGATCACCATGGCCATCTGGCAAAGCAAAGCCTCCCTCCTGTCCGCCGTCGGTGTGTTCGCGGCCTGCTTGCTCGCAGGCTGCGGAGGGTCACCCCCGCCTGATCCCACGCCTGCGCCTGAGATGGTGAGCGCGCTGCAGCACATCAAAGCCTCGAACACCGACGCCGGGGACCTGTTCGGCCTCACCGTGGCGTTGTCGTCCGACGGCAGCACGCTGGCCGTCGGAGCGCCGCAGGAAGACAGCATCGCCACTGGCGTCAACGGCGACCAGGGCAATACCACCAGCAATGCAGGCGCCGTGTATGTCTTCACCCGCAACGGCAACGCCTGGGTTCAGCAGGCCTACCTGAAGGGCCTCAACACGGAGAGCTTCGACCTGTTCGGCACCAGTGTGGCCCTTTCTGCGGACGGCAGCACCCTGGCGGTGGGGGCGATCGGAGAAGACAGCGATACCTCGGGTATCGACCCGCCCGCCAACAACGCGGCCCTGAGTTCGGGGGCGGTGTATGTCTTCAGCCGCAGCGCGGGAAACTGGAACCAACAGGCGTATGTGAAAGCCAGCAACACCGGTGCAGACGACCTGTTCGGCGGCAGCGTGACGCTGTCGGCCTCTGGCGACAGGCTGGCGGTGGGGGCGTACAGGGAAAGCAGCGACGTCACCGGTGTCGACAGTGCGCTGGCCGACAACGACGCCGCCAGCCAGGCCGGCGCTGTGTATGTGTTCCTGCGCCAGGCCGGCAGCTGGAGCCAGGAGGCGTATGTCAAGGCCAGCAACACCGGGACAGACGACGGGTTCGGCACCAGCGTGTCGCTTTCGGGCGATGGCAACACATTGGCCGTCGGGTCCATCAACGAAAACAGCGACGGCCATCAGGGCAACAACGCCGCACCCCTTTCCGGCGCGGTCTACGTCTTCCGCCACAACGGCACCGCCTGGAGCCAGCAAGCCTATGTGAAGGCCAGCACCATCGACACACCCGACCAGTTTGGCGCGAGCGTGGCGCTGTCCGCCAATGGCGATACGCTCGCGGTGGGCGCGATCAACGAAAGCAGCAACGCCATCGGCATCGGTGGCAACCAGGGCAACGATCCGGCAGGCACCAACGCCGGCGCGGCTTATGTGTTCGTCCGCACGGCAGGACTCTGGAGTCAGCAGGCCTATGTGAAAGCCAGCAACACCGGCAAGGACGACTTTTTTGGCACAGGCGTGGCCTTGTCGGCCGATGGCAATCGCCTGGCGGTGAGTGCTCTCGCGGAGGCCAGCAACGCCACCGGGCTCAACGGCAACCAGCTCGACAACTCGGCCACCGAAGCGGGGGCGGCGTATGTCTTTGCCCGCAGCGGCGTCAACTGGCGCCAGCTGGCGTATGTGAAAGCCAGCAACACCCGCTCCAACAGCTGGTTCGGTTATGCCATGAGCCTATCGGGCGATGGCCAAACCCTCGCGGTGGGGGCGCCGCGAGAAAACAGCAAAGGCGACCCGTCCGACACATCGGCCGCTGAAGCTGGCGCCGCGTACGTGGTGAGCGTGCCGAACTGACGGCCCGTCGCCGCACCACCGTCCGGAAGTCGGAAGAGGACACGCGATGAACGTGTTCGCCACTTCAACCGTTTTCGCCAACCGAACACCCCGAGTCAGAACGCCCCATGCCGCCCCTGCCCGGCGGCAAACCGCTGCGCACCTTCAAGCGCATCGGGAATGCGTGCCTTGCCACGCGCCCACTCCTGCTGGAGCGCTTCGCCCAAGGGCAAGTCCCACTGGCGCAGCGCGCTCTCGCGGTCGGCGCGCATCGTCGCTTGCGGAAACGCGGCGAGCTGGCGCGCCAGTGCAATGGCGGCGTCGCGCGCCTGGCCGGTGGGCACCACGCGGTTGGCCAGGCCCATCCGCAAGGCTTCCGCGGCCTCGACCTTGCGGCCCGTGAGGATCAGGTCCATGGCGTGGCCCATGCCGATCAGGCGCGGCAGGCGCACCGTGCCGCCGTCGATCAGGGGCACGCCGAAGCGGCGGCAGTAGACACCGAAATAGGCGTCTTCTTCCACCACGCGCATGTCGCACCACAAGGCCAACTCCATGCCGCCGGCCACGGCCGCGCCGCTCACCGCCGCGATCACGGGCTTGGTGAGTTGCAGGCGCGACGGCCCCATGGGGCCGAGGGCGTGCGGGTCGTCGGCGGCGAAGTCGAGGTCAAGGCCGGCACCGGTGTCGCCGCTGGCGGCCAGGCGGGCGCCGTACTGCAAATCCCAGCCCGCGCAGAAGTGGCCTTGCGCGCCGTGGAACACCGCGACGCGGGCCTGGGGGTCGGCTTCGAAGGCGAGGAATGCCGCGTGCAAGGCTTGTGCGGTAGGACTGTCGACGGCGTTGCGCACGTCAGGGCGGTTCAGGGTGACGACCCAGACTTCGCCCTGGTTTTCCGTGGTGATGGGTAGGGCCACTCTTTTCCTTGTGATGGTGGGGTGAGAGCAATCTTCCTTTCACCTCAGCGACCCAGGATGGGGGAGAACCCCTAGCGCCGGTCGCGGCCAAGACAGCTATAAATTGCGCACACCGTCCGGTGGCCGCGCCAAGCGAAAACACGAGGAGACATGTGTGCAACTGCTGCAGCTGCTGATCAGTGGCGTGGCCCAGGGCTGTATCTACGGGTTGATCGCGCTGGGCTTCGTGCTGATCTACAAGGCCACCGAAACCGTGAGCTTTGCCCAGGGCGACCTGATGATGGTGGGCGCCTTCTTCGGCCTGGCCACCATGACCATGCTGGGCTTTCCGTTCTGGCTCTCGGTGCCGGCCGCCATCCTGGGCATGGGCCTGTTCGGCGTGGTGCTCGAACGCGTGGTGATCCGCCCCATCCTCGGGCAACCGGCCTTCTCCATCGTGATGCTCACCATCGGCGTGGGCTACACGCTGCGCGGCCTCATCACCATGCTGCCCAACATTGGCACCGAAACGCACACCCTGCCCGTGCCGTACGCCAACGAGTTGCTGCGCTTGGGCACCCTGGTGGTGTCGGCCGAACAGATCGTGGTGATCGGCTCCACCGCGATCCTGTGCACGGGCCTGTTTGCGATGTTCCGCTACAGCAAGCTCGGCATCGCCATGCAGGCCTCCTCGCAGAACCAGCTCGCGGCCTACTACATGGGCATTCCGGTCAAGCGGCTCAACGGCCTGGTGTGGGGCCTGGCCGCGGCCGTGGCCGCCATCGCCGGCCTGCTGCTCGCGCCCATCACCTTCGTGCACGCCAACATGGGCTTCATCGGGCTCAAGGCCTTTCCGGCCGCGGTGGTGGGCGGCTTCAGCAGCCTGCCCGGCGCCATCGTGGGCGGTCTGATCATCGGCATTGTGGAAGCGCTCTCGGGCTTCTATCTGCCCGAGGGCTTCAAGGACGTGGCGCCGTATGTCGTGGTGTTGATCATGTTGGTGCTCAAGCCGAACGGTCTTTTCGGCGAAAAGCTGCGCAAGAAGGTCTGACATGCGGTTCATTTTCAAGACCGACTACAACCAGGACATCCGGCTCGCCAAACACGGCGGCCACACGTTCTGGTACGCGGTGCTGTGCGTCTTCCTGCTGATCGCGCCGTGGGCCATATCGGAATACTGGCTCGCGCAACTCACCTTCGTGCTGATCTACGCGGTGGTCGGCCTCGGCTTGATGCTGCTCGCGGGCTTCACCGGCCTGTTCTCGCTCGGCCACGCGGCCTTCCTCGGCGTGGGCGCGTACACGCAGGCCATCATGGTGAACGCCGGCCTGCCGTTTCCGTTGGCGCTGGCCTGCGCGGGTCTTCTTTCGGCTGCCGTCGGCATGGTGGTGGGCCTGCCCGCGCTGCGCGTGAAAGGCATCTACCTCGGCATGGCCACGCTGGCCTTCGGCTTCATCGTGGAAGAGGTGATCGCGCGCTGGGAGCATGTGACGGGCGGCAACAAGGGCTTGATGGTCAATGCGCCCAACCTCTTCGGCTGGGAACTGGACTCCACCAACGAGTTCTACCTGCTGTGCCTGGCGGTCACGGTGTTGGCCACGCTGGGGGTGGTCAACCTCATGCGCTCGTCCACCGGGCGCGCGTTTGTCGCCATCCGCGATTCGGAGATTTCGGCGCAGAGCATGGGCATCCACCTCGCGCGCTACAAGACGCTGAGCTTCGCCCTCTCGGCCGCGCTGGCGGGCATTGGCGGCGCGCTGTACGCGCACAAGATCCAGTTCCTCTCGCCCGAACAGTTCAGCATCATCCAGTCGATCGACCTGCTGCTCATGGTCGTCATCGGGGGGTTGGGCTCGATCCACGGCGCGTTCCTCGGCGCGATCTTTCTCATCGTCATGCCGCAGCTCATCGCGCTGGGCAAGGACTACCTGCCCGAAGCGATCGGGCAGGCCGCGGGCCTGCAGGGCACGGTCTACGGCATCGTGCTGATCGCCTTCGTGCTGTTCGAACCCATGGGCCTGTACGGGCGCTGGCTCAAGGTGCGCACCTGGTTCCAGTTGTTCCCGTTCTACCGCAAGGGGCTGTTCAAGCGGCAGAAGTCCTTCCAGAAATCGGATCGTTTGAAATGAACCCGGAAGAAGTCCTCCTCTCGGCCAGGAACCTGAGCGTGCGCTTTGGCGGCGTTCTGGCGGTCAACAACGTGAGCTTCGACGTCCGGCGCGGCGAGGTGTTCACGCTGATCGGGCCCAACGGCGCGGGCAAGACCACGGTGTTCAACCTGATCAGCCGCATCTACACGCCCACGACCGGCAGCATCGACTACGCCGCGCCGAACGGCGGTGGCATGCTGCGCCTGACCGAGCAGGCGCCGCACCAGATCGCCAGGCTGGGCATCGCGCGCACCTTCCAGAACATCGAGCTGTTCGAACACGCCACCGTGCTGCAGAACCTGCTGATCGGGCGGCACACGCACCGCCGGACCGGGTTGTGGAGCGAAATCTTCTTCACGGGCAAGACCCGCGCCGCCGAGATCGAGGCGCGCGAAAAAGTCGAGCGCGTGATCGACCTGCTCGACCTGCAGCACCACCGCGAATCGATGGTGGCCGGCCTGCCCTACGGCGTGCGCAAGGTGGTGGAGCTGGCCCGCGCGCTGTGCACCGAGCCGAAGCTGCTGCTGCTCGACGAACCGTCGTCCGGCCTCAACGTGGAGGAGACCGAAGACATGGCGTTCTGGATCGCCGACATCAAGGAAGAACTGGGCATCACGGTGCTGATGGTCGAACACGACATGAGCCTGGTCTCCAAGGTGTCCGACCGCGTGCTGGCGATGAGCATGGGCGCCGAGCTGGCCTCGGGAACACCCGCCGAGGTGCAACGCGACCCGGGTGTGATCGAAGCCTATCTGGGCTCGATGGACGATGTGTCGAACCTGCGCCGCGAAAGCCGGAAGGAGGTCGCATGAGCGTGGCCACCTCCGACGCGCCGGTGCTCAAGCTGCTCAACGTCGAGAGCGCCTACGGCCCGATCAAGGCGATTCGCGGCGTGAGCCTGCAGGTGCGCCGCAGCGAGATCGCGACCGTGCTGGGCTCCAACGGCGCGGGCAAGACCACCATCCTCAAGACCATCAGCGGCATCATCGATCCGCGCAAGGGCTCGATCGAGTTCAAGGGCGAGGACATCACCGCGCAAGACCCGGCGCTGATCGTGCAGCAGGGCTTGAGCCATGTGCCCGAAGGACGCGAGGTGTTTGCGCTGCTCTCGGTGCGCGACAACCTGCAGATGGGCGCCTACACCCGCAAGGACCGCGACGGCGTGGCGCGCGACATGGAAGCGGTGTTCGGCTATTTCCCCATCCTGCGCGAGCGTGCCACGCAGGACGCGGGCCTGCTATCGGGTGGTCAGCAGCAGATGCTCGCGATCAGCCGCGCGCTCATGGCCAACCCCGACCTGATCCTGCTCGACGAACCCAGCCTGGGTCTTTCACCGAAGCTCACCAAGGAAATCTTCGAGATCGTGGTGCGCATCAACCGCGAGCGCGGCACCACCATCCTGCTGGTGGAGCAGAACGCCAACATGGCGCTCAACGCGTCCGACTATGGCTACGTGCTGGAGAACGGCCGCATCGTCATGGAAGACACCTGCGCCCACCTGCGCGAGAAGGACGACATCAAGGAGTTCTACCTCGGCATGAAGGAGGCGGGGGAACGCGGCGAGCGGCGCTGGAAGAAGAAAAAGAACTGGAGATAGAGCATGAGCAACCTGTGGGACCTCTCCGCCATCCAGCCCAACACCACCACCGTGCTGCAGGGCGAGACCGTTCCTGCCATGTTCTGGAACGGCGTGCGCGAACGCGGGCCCAACGTGTGGATGCGCCAGAAGGAATTCGGTCTCTGGCGCGCCTGGACCTGGGACCAGACCGGTGAAGCGGTGCGCGAGATCGCCCATGGCCTGATGGCCCTGGGCTTCGAGCCGCGCGAGACCGCGTCCATCCTGTCCAACACCACCATCGAGTGGGTGCTGTGCGACCTCGCCGTGCTCAGCGCGGGTGGCGTGTCCAACGGCATCTACCCGACCGACGCGGCCGAACAGGTGCAGTACCTCTGCACCGATTCGCGCACCACGGTGCTCTTCGTCGAAGACGACGAACAGCTCGACAAGGCGCTGGAGGTGCGCGCGCACCTGCCTCTTCTGAAGAAGATCGTGGTCTGCGACATGGAAGGCCTGCGCGACCTGCACGACCCGCAGGTGATCAGCCTGCACGCGCTGCGCGAACTCGGTCGCGCGCACATGCCACAACACCCCGGCCTGCTGGAGCAGCGCGTGGCCGCCGTGCAAGCCGAAGACCTCGCGATCCTGGTCTACACCTCGGGCACCACCGGGCGCCCCAAAGGCGCGATGCACAGCCACCGCGGCCTGGTCACCACCGTGCGCGGCTACAACACGCTGATCGCGCGCAGCGAGCGCGACGAGTGCATGTGCTTCCTGCCGCTGTGCCACATCGCCGAGCGCCTGGGCGGCGAGTACTTCTCGCTCTACACCGGCGCCAGGCTCAACTTCGTGGAGAACCCGGAGACCGTGCCGGAGAACGTGCGCGAGATCGCGCCCACGGTGTTCACCGCCGTGCCACGCGTGTGGGAAAAGTTTTATTCGGGCGTGATGATCACGCTCAAGGAAGCGGGCAAATCGCAGCAGGCCGCCTACGCCTGGGCCATCTGCGTGGGCCATGAGGTGGCGGACCGGGTGATGGCCGGGCAGCCCGTTCCCGCCAGCCTGCGCATGCGCTTCAGCGTGGCGCGGCTGCTGGTGCTGGACAACGTGCGCAAGCTCATCGGCATCCACCGCGCGCGTTACCTCGTCACCGGCGCGGCGCCGATCTCGCCCGACCTGGTGCGCTGGTACCTCGCGCTGGGCGTTCCCATGCTCGAGGTGTGGGGCATGACCGAGACCTGCGGCGCCGCCACCGGCATGCTGCCCACCCGCATCAAGCCGGGCAGCATCGGCCCGGCCGCCAACTACAACGAAGTGCGGCTCGATCCGCAGAACAGCGAGATCCTGGTGCGCGGGCCCAACGTGTTCATGGGTTACCTGAACCTGCCCGAAAAAACCGCCGAGACCATCGACGCCGACGGCTGGCTGCACACCGGCGATGTGGGCACGGTGGACGAGGAAGGGTTTTTCCGCATCACCGACCGCATGAAAGACATCATCATCACCGCAGGGGGCAAGAACATCACGCCCAGCGAGCTGGAGAACGAACTGAAGTTCTCGCCCTACGTGACCGATGCGGTGGTGATCGGTGACAAGCGCCCCTATCTCACCGTCATCATCATGATCGACCAGGAGAACGTGGAGAAATATGCGCAGGACAGCGACGTGCCGTTTTCCAACTATGCCAGTCTCACGCGTGCGCCCGAGGTGCAAGCCCTCATCCAGGCCGAGATCGACCGCGTGAACAAGAAGTTCGCCCGCGTCGAACAGATCAAGCGCTTCTTCCTGCTCGACACGCAACTCAGCGCCGAAGACGAAGAGCTCACCCCCACCATGAAGCTCAAGCGCAAGCTGGTACAGACCAAGTACGAACCACAGATCGAGGCCATGTACCGCTGATTTCTTCCCGATACCCGATCCACCCACCAGGAGACCACCATGAAAACCGGATTGACTCTGACCACTGCCGCCGCGCTGGCGCTGGTCGCCGGCTCGGCCCTCGCGCAATCGCAAGGTGTGAGCAAGGACGAAATCGTCATCGGCTCGATCCAGGATCTCTCCGGCCCCATCGCCGGCTTCGGCAAGCAGGTGCGCATGGGCATGCTGCTGCGCGTGGACGAGATCAACGAACAGGGCGGCATCAACGGCCGCAAGATCAAGTTGCTGGTGGAAGACTCCAAGTACGACCCGCGCAACGCCGTGCTGGCCGCGCAGAAGCTGGTGAACCAGGACAAGATCTTCGCGATGGTGGGCCACATCGGCACCGCGCAGAACATGGCAGCCATGCCGGTGCAGTTCAGCAAGAACGTGCTGAACTTCTACCCCATCACCGCCGCGCGCGAAATGTACGAGCCCTTCCACAAGCTCAAGTACTCGTTCGCCGCCACCTACTACGAACAGATGAAGATCATGGTGCCCAAGCTGGCCAAGGAGAAAGGCGCCAAGAAGGTCTGCGCCATGTACCAGGACGACGAGTTCGGCCTCGAGGTCAAGCGCGGCGCGGAAGACGGCCTGAAGGCAGCGGGCATGACGCTCGCATCAGAGACCACCTACAAGCGCGGCGCCACCGACTTCGCCTCGCAAATGCAGAAGCTGCAGGCCGAGCAGTGCGATCTGGTGGTGATGGGCACCATCATCCGCGAGACCATCGGCGGCATCGCCACCGCCAAGCGCCTGAACTTCAACCCCACCTTCGTGGGCTCGAGCGCGTCGTACACCGACCTGATCCACAAACTCGGCGGCCCGGCCATGAACGGTTTCTACGCCGCCATGACGGTGCAGCACCCGTACCTGGACTCGGCCTCACAACCCATGCGCTTCTGGGCCAACAAGTACCAGACCAAGTTCAACGAGGAGCCGACCGTGTTCTCGGTGTATGGCTACGGCTCGATCGACGCCTTCATCCGCGCCGCCACCAAGGCCGGCCCCAACCTGAGCACCGACAGCTTCATCAAGGCCATGGATACGATGAAGATTCCACCAGACATTTTCGGCAGCGCCGAGATGACCTTCTCCCCCACCAAGCGCCTGGGCAGCAACGCCACGCGCCTGTCGCAGATCACCGACGGCCGCTGGAAGGTGCTGTCGGAGTACATGACATCGCCGTGATGCACGGACGATGACGCCGCTTGCTTCGGCAAGCCATGCGTGCAGCCGCCAGCGCCCTGTGTGCTGGCGGTTTTTTTTATGGCCAGAACCCCGGACACGGGTCCTCCATTTGCTTCGTTATACTGATTTTTATTTTTTTCACCACCTACATCAAGTCCGACGAGCAAGATCTGCAGATCGAGTTTGTGACATCGATGCACCGAGGAGGTGACACCCCGGTACTGATCAAGGCCTTGAACGCCACCATGCAACCCTTGAAGTTCATGGAATTCTCCATGGAGGCGCCGATTCAGGTGACCTTGCTGGCGCAGCGCGGCGCCATCACCGTCAATGCACCTCCTCCTGAAAAATACGCCCTTCACAAACTGTTGGTGTACGGGGAGCGACCACAGAACATGAGGACAAAGGCGACCAAGGATCTCGACCAGGCGGCCTCACTCATTGAATACCTGGCAGAGAACGACGCCGACCTGCTTCATGAGACCTGGCTGGACTTGATCAACAGAGGCCCCGGTTGGCGCCGCCGAGCCGTTGAAGGTCTGCAGGCACTGCGCAAGCGCTATCCCGGCATCGACACGAAGCCACTTGACTAAGACATGACCCTGATCCCCAGCGCGCGAGGCCTCAACACATGCCCGCCATCCTGACGCCCACCCAGGCGATGTGGCTCGCCGACGCGCTGCTCGCGTTGCACGTGGGCATCGTCGTCTTCGTGGTGGGCCTGCTGCCACTGGTGCTCATCGGTGGTGTGCTGCGCTGGCGTTGGGTGCGCCACTTTGGCTTGCGCCTGACCCACCTGGGCTTGATGGTGTTCATCGCAGCGCAGGCCTGGCTTGGCCAGTTGTGTCCGCTCACGGTATGGGAACAGGACCTGCGGCGCATCGCGGGCCAGACCCGCTATGGCGAAAGCTTCATCGGGCACTGGCTGTCGCGCCTGCTGTACTGGGACGCGCCCTGGTGGGCCTTCGTGGCGGCCTACACGGTGTTTGCCCTGTGCACGCTGCTGACGTGGTGGTGGGTCAAGCCCCGGCGCTGAAGAACGCCACTCTCAGCGCGGCGCCTGCCAGCCGCCGCCCAGCGCCGCGACCAGCGCCATGCTGGCCGCCAGGCGCTCGGCCTGCACATCGAGCGCGGCACGGCGTGCCGAGAGCGCCAGGTTCTGCGCGATCGCGACTTCGAGAAAGCTGATCTCGCCCGCCTCGTAGCGGTAGCCCACCACGCGCTCGTTCTCGTTGGCCAGGGCCACCAGTCGCTGCTGCTGCCGGTCCTGTTCGGCCAGTGTTGCGAGTTGCGCGAGCGCGTCCTCGGTCTCGCGCACCGCCGTCAGCACACCGCCGCGCCAGGCTGCGGCCTGCTCGTCGTAGGCGGCGAGGAAGGTGGCTTCATCGGCGCGCCGCGCGCCGCCATCGAACAGCGTCGCGGCGAGTTGCGGGCCGAGCGACCAGACGCGCGCGGGCGCGTCGAGCAAGCGCGCCAGACTCGTGGCTTGCAGCGTGCCGCTGGCCGACAGTGTCAGGTCCGGCAGCCAGGCGCGTTGCGCCACGCCCAGCCGCGCGTGAGCGGCGGCAAGCGCCCGTTCGGCGGCCACCAGGTCGGGGCGGCGGCGCAGCAACTCGCCGGGCAGCGCGGCCGGCACCGGCGGCACGGCGGGCAGCGCGCCTTCGCGCGCGGCGATCGGGTAGCCCGAGGGCGTGGAACCCGCGAGCAGCGCCAGCGCGTTGGCTTCGAGCGCGCGCAAGCGCTGCAGGGTGAACACCTGCGTGCGCAGCGACTGCAGTTGTGTCTCGGCCTGGATCACGTCGGCGCGCGCCACCAGTCCCGCTTCGTATTGAAGCTGGGTGATCTGCAGCGAGCGCGCATAGGCGACGTCCGTTTGCGCTTGCAGCACCAGTTGCGCGTCCAGCGCGCGCAGGCGCACATAGCCCTGCGCGGCGGCGAGTTGCAGCGCCAGGCGCGTGGCGTCCGTCAAGGCGGCCTGTGCGTCGGCGCTGGCCATGGCGGCTTCGCGCGAGCGCGCCACGCGGCCCCAGAGGTCGGGCGTCCAGGAGAAGTCCAGGCCCGCCGCGTAGAGCTGGCGCGTGCCGGCGTTGGTGCCCGCGGCCGCGTTGCCGCCGCTGCGCGTGGCAGAGGCCCCGGCGCCGAGCTGGGGCAGTGCGAGCGCGCGCGCGGCATCCACCTGCGCCAGTGCCTGCCGCCAGCGCGCCTCGGCCTGGGCGAGATCGGTGTTGGCCTCGGCCACGCGGCGCAGCAGCCGGTCGAGCTCGGCGTCCGCGTACACGGTCCACCAATCGGGCTGCAGGGCCACGGTCGTGGTGGTCGCACCGGCATGCTGGAAGCTGGCCGGCAGCGCCAGCTCGGGCGCGCGGTAGTCGGCGTCGGTGGCGCAGGCGGCGAGCAGCAGAGGCCATGCGGCGAGCGCGAAACGGCGGGAGAGAGACAGATGGGGCATGGTTCAGGTGGTCGGGGCCTTGCGCAGCACGCGGCCACGCAGGCGCTCCAGCGCGAGATAGACCACGGGTGTGGTGTAGAGCGTGAGCAACTGGCTCACCGCCAGCCCGCCGATGATGGCAATGCCCAGCGGGCGGCGCAACTCCGAGCCCTCGCCCAGGCCCAGCACCAGCGGCACCGCGCCCAGCAGCGCGGCCAGGTTGGTCATGAGGATGGGGCGCAGGCGGCGCAGCGCGGCTTCGTGGATCGCCGCTTGCGGTGCCAGACCGCGCGTGCGCTGCGCGGCGAGCGCGAAGTCGATCATCAGGATGGCGTTCTTCATCACCACGCCGATCAGCAGGAAGAGGCCGAGCAACGCGATCAGGCTGAACTCGGTGTCCGAGATGCGCAGCGCCAGCAGCGCCCCCACGCCGGCCGAGGGCAGCGTGGACAGGATGGTGAGCGGGTGCAGCAGGCTTTCGTACAGCATGCCCAGCACCAGGTACACGGCGACCAGCACCGCGAGGATCAGCCAGGGCTGGCGCTTGAGCGTGGCCTGCAGGCTGTTCGGGTCGCCCGCGCGCTCGCCGGTGGAGATGCTGGTGGGCAGCAGCAGGCCGCCCACGGCGCGGTCGATCGCCTGTTGCGCCTGCTGCAGGCTCACGCCGGGGGCGAGCGCGTAGCTGATGCCGGCCGATGCGAACTGCGCGTCGTGCTGCACGCGGTCGCGCGTGAGGCCGTAGCGCCAGGTGGCGATGGCGCTGAGCGGCACGCGCTCGCCGGCGCCGTTGAGCAACTGCAGCTGGTCGAGCGCCGAGGGCTCGCTGTTGCCGCGCGGGTCGGCCTCCATCACCACGCGGTACTGGTTCAGCGGGTCGTACAGCGTGGCCACCTGGCGTTGCGAGAAGGCGTTGTTCAGCGCAGTGGTCACGGTGTCCATGCGCACGCCCAGGCGGCGCGCGGCTTCGCGGTCCACATTCAGCACCACCTGTTGCGCGTCTTCGCCGGCACCGAAGTCCACGTCGGTCAACTCGGGCAGCGCGCGCAGCGCCTCGCCCACCGGCTTGGTCCAGCCGCGCAGGTCTTGCAACGAATCGGAGCGCATGACGAACAGGTACTCGTTGTCGCCACCGCCGCTGGAGAGGCGGATGTCCTGGTCCACGTTCACGAACAGGATGCCGCCAGCGATCTTCGGTGCGTTGGCGCGCAGGCGGGCCACCACGGCCGATGCCGGCTCGCCGCGTTCGGCCAATGGTTTCAAGCGGATGCGGAACCACGAGTTGCTGGTGCCGGTGCGGCCACCGCTCACGCCGGTCACGTCGGCCACGGCCGGGTCGGCCACGAGCAGGCTGCGGAACGCCTCCACCTTGGGCTGCATGCCCTGGAACGAGAAGCCGTCGTCGCCGCGCACGAAGCCGCCGAGCTGGCCGGTGTCCTGCTGCGGCAGCATGCCCTTGGGAATGGCGACGTAGAGCCACACGTTCAGCGCCACCGTGCCGACCAGGAGCAGCAAGGTCAGCACGCGGTGGCGCAGCGCAAAGCCCAGGCTGCGCGCATAGCCGGCGTGCACGTCGGCCAGCAGGCTGGCGATGCCGCGCGCCAGGCGCCCCGGGGGCTTGGGCTGGCCGGCGGGTAGCCCGTGGGCGCACAGCGCGGGCGTGAGCGTGACCGACACCGCCAGCGAGATCAGCATCGCCGCCACCAGCGTGATGGAGAACTCGCGGAACAGCCGCTCGATCACGCCGCCCATGAACAGGATGGAGAGGAACACGACGATGAGCGCGAGGTTCATCGCCAGCAGCGTGAAGCCGACTTCGCCCGCGCCGGTGAACGCGGCGCGCCAGACCGTGCGCCGCCCCACTTCGCGTTGACCCGCGGCGGCCTGCGCGGCGCGTGCGCGCTCGATGTGGCGCTGGATGTTCTCCAGCACCACGATGGCGTCGTCCACCACCAGGCCCGCGGCCACGATCAGCGCCATGAGCGAGAGGTTGTTCAGCGAGAAGCCCTGCCACCACATCACCGCGAACGCGCCGATCAGCGACACGGGCAAAGCCAGCGCCGGGATGAGCGCCGTGCGCCAGCTGCCCAGGAAGGCCCAGACCACCGCCATCACCAACAGGCACGACAGCACGAGCGTGAATTGGGCCTCGCGCAGCGTGGCGCGGATGCCGGGCGAGCGGTCCATCACCACGCGCAGCTCGGTGTCGGCCGGCAGCAGCGCGCGCAGTTGCGGCATTTGCGCGTGGATGGCGTCGATGGTCTGCACGATGTTGGCGCCCGCGCGGCGGCTCACCAGCAGCACCACGGCGGGGCGGTCGTTGTGGTAGCCGCTGGTGTAGCGGTTCTCCACCGAGTCGGTGACGTCGGCCACGTCGGACAGGCGCACCAGGGCCCCGCCTTCGTTGCGCACCACCAGGGGCGCGAAGTCGGCGGCCGTGCGCAGTTGCGCGGGCAGCGCGATCTGCCAGCGCTGGCCGTCCTGCTCGGTCTGGCCGAGCGGGCGCCAGGCGTTGGCCTGGGTGATGGCGTTGCGCACGTCGTCCAGCGACATGCCGCGGTGCGCCAGCGCTTCGGGTTTGGCCTGCACGCGCACGGCGGGCAGCGAGGAGCCGTCCACCGTGACCTCGCCCACGCCCACAATCTGCGCGAGCTTCTGCGCCAGCACAGTGGAGGCGTTGTCGTACAGCGCCGACGACGGCAGCCGGGGCGAAGACAGCGCCAGCGCCATGATGGGCGCCTGCGAGGGGTTCACCTTCACGTAGGTCGGGTTGCCCGTCATGCCCGAGGGCAGCTGCCCGCGCGAGGCGTTGATGGCGGCCTGCACCTCGCGCGCGGCTTCGTCGATGTCGCGGCCCAGGTCGAACTGCAGCGTCACGCCGGTGCTGCCCTGGTTGCTGCTGGACCGGATGCTGGTGACGCCGGCGATGCTGCCGAGTGCGCGCTCCAGGGGCGCGGCCACGGTGGAGGCCATGCTCTCGGGGCTGGCGCCGGGCAGGCTGGCGCGCACCTGGATCACGGGGAAGTCCACGCGCGGCAGTGGGGAGACGGGGAGCAGGCGCAACGCGAGAAGGCCGAGCAACACGATGGCGATGGCCAGCATGGTGCTGCCGATGGGGCGGCGGATGAAGAAGCGGGCGAGCGCGTTCATGGCGCCGCCGCCCTACCCCCGCGCCCCAGCCGATCAAACGCCAGATACACCACCGGCGTCGTGAACAACGTGAGCACCTGGCTCACGATCAATCCCCCCACCATCACAATCCCCAACGGCTGCCGCAGCTCAGCCCCCGAACCACTCGCCAGCATCAGCGGCACCGCGCCAAACAGCGCCGCCAACGTGGTCATCAAAATCGGCCGAAACCGCAGCATCGCCGCGCGGTGGATCGCCTCGCGCGGCGACAGCCCCAGCCGCCGCTGCGCATCCAGCGCGAAGTCCACCATCATGATCCCGTTCTTCTTCACCAGCCCGATCAGCAGCACGATGCCGATCACCGCGATCATGTCCAGCGGCCTGTCCGCCAGCAGCAACGCGGCCAGCGCACCCACCGTGGCCGACGGCAGCGTGGAGAGAATGGTGAGCGGGTGCACCGCGCTCTCGTACAGCATGCCCAGCACAAGGTACATCACCACCACGGCCGCCAGGATCAGCCACAGCGTGTTCGCCAAGGAGGTGCGGAAACCTTCGGCCGCGCCCTGGAAGGCGAGCTCCACCGCAGCGGGCAAACCCACCTCGGCTTTCACCGCCTCGATGGCGGCGACGGCCTCGCCCAGCGAATGGCCGGGCGCGAGGTTGAACGACAGCGTGACCGCCGGGAACTGACCCTGGTGCTCGATGGCCAGCGGCGCGCGCCGCTCCACCGCGCGCGCCACCGCCGAGAGCGGCACCGGCTTCGCATCCGCCGCGCCACCCGCCGGCTGCACGTACACGCCCTCCAGCGCCTGCAGACCGCCTTGCTTCGCATCGTCGCTCTCCAGCACCACTCGGTACTGGCTGGCGTGCGTGAACAGCGTGCTCACCTGCCGCTGGCCGAAGGCGCTTTGCAACGCGGAGGCGATGTCGCCCATGCGCAGGTTCAGCCGCGCGGCGGCGTCGCGGTCGATCTCCAGATACGCCTGCAGGCCTTCGCCCTGCAGGTTGCTCGCCACGTCGGCCAGCGCCGGCTGTTCCTTCAACGCGGCCAGCATGCGCGCGGTCCAGTCGCCCAGCAGCGCGCTGTCGGGCGAGCTCAAGGTGAACTGGTACTGCGTGCGGCTGATGCGGTCTTCCATGCCCAGTTCCTGCACCGGCTGGAACCAGGCCTCGATGCCGCTCACATCGCGCGCGCGCTCGCGCAGCCGCGCGATCACCTCGCTGGCCGATGACGAGCGCTGCGCGTGCGGTGCCAGCGTAAGCAGCATGCGCCCGCTGTTGAGCGTGGCGTTGCTGCCGTCCACGCCGATGAAGGACGAGATGCTGTGCACCGGCGCCTCGGCCAGCAAGGCTTTGGCCAATGCCTGCTGCCGCTCGGCCATGGCGCCGAACGACACGCTCTGCGGCGCCTGCGTCACCACCTGGATCGCGCCCGCGTCCTGCACCGGGAAGAAGCCCTTGGGCACCACCAGGTAGAGCAGCGCCGTGAGCACGAGCGTGGCAGCCAGGGCCAGCAAGGCGAGCGGCTGCCGCGCCAGCACCCAGTCCAGCCAGCGCCCATAGCGCTCGATGGTGCCGCTGAGCCAGTCGCGTCCTTCGGCGTGTGCAGGCGCCTGGGGCAGCATGCGCGCGGCCATCATCGGCGTGAGCGTGAGCGAGACCACCAGCGAGATGCCGATGGCCACCGCCAGCGTGACCGCGAACTCGTGGAACAAACGGCCCACCACATCGGCCATGAACAACAACGGAATCAGCACCGCCACCAACGAGACCGTGAGCGACACCAGCGTGAAGCCGATTTCGCTCGCGCCCTTGAGCGCGGCCTCCATCGGACCCGCGCCCTCTTCGCGGTGGCGCGCGATGTTCTCCAGCATGACGATGGCGTCGTCCACCACGAAGCCGGTGGCGATCGTGAGCGCCATCAGGCTCAGGTTGTTCAGCGAATAACCCAGCAGCAGCATGGCCGCGAAGGTGCCCACGAGCGAGAGCGGCACCGCCACGCTGGGGATGAGCGTGGCCGGCAGCGTGCGCAGGAACACGAAGGTGACCAGCACCACCAGCGCGATGGCGAACAGCAGTTCCTTCTGCACGTCGCGCACCGACGCGCGGATGCTCTCGGTGCGGTCCGACACGATCTGCACCTTCACCGTGGCCGGCAGCGTGGCCGTGAGTTGCGGCAACAAGGCGCGCACCTGGTCGGCCACCGCGATCACATTGGCGCCGGGCTGGCGCTGGATGTTCAGCAACACCGCCGGGGCGAGGCCGCAACCACTGTCCTGGCCTTCGGCACAGGCCATGCCGGCCCAGGCCGCGAGGAAGCGGTCTTCCGCGCCCTCTTCCACCTTGGCCACATCGGCCAGCCGCAGCGGCGCGCCGTCGCGCCAGGCGACGATGAGGCGCTGGTACTCGGCGGCGGAACGCAGCTGGTCGTTCGCGTCCAGCATGGTGCTGCGCAGCGCGCCGTCGAAACTGCCCTTGGGCTGGTTGTTGTTGGCCGCCGCGATCGCGGTGCGCAGTTCTTCCAGCGTGAGGCCGTTGGCCGCGAGCGCGCGGCTGTTGGCCTGCACGCGAATGGCGGGGCGCTGCCCGCCCGCGAGGCTCACCAGGCCCACGCCCGGCAGACGCGAAATCTGGCCGGCCATGCGCGTGTCCACCATGTCCACCACGCGCGGCAGCGGCAACGTTTCGGAGCCGATGGCGAGGGTGAGGATGGGCACGTCCGCCGGGTTCACCTTGCGGTAGATCGGCGGCGCAGGCAGGTCCGAGGGCAGCAGGCTGTTGGCGCTCTGCAGCGCGGCCTGCACATCCTGCTCGGCCACGCCGAGGTCCACCTCCAGCGCGAGCTTCATGGTGATCACCGACGCGCCGCCCGAGCTGGTGGACGACATCTGCGACAGCCCCGGGATCTGCCCGAGTCGGCGCTCCAGCGGCGCGGTGACGGTGCGCGCGGTCACGTCCGGGCTGGCACCGGGCTGGAAGGTGAACACCTGGATCACCGGGTAATCCACCTGCGGCAAGGCCGACACCGGCAACTGCCGCCACGCCAGCAGGCCGGCGATCAGCACGGCCAGCATCAGCAGCGAGGTCGCCACCGGCCGCAGGATGAAGGGACGCGAGAGCGAGAGGGGCGCGGCGATGGAGGAGGACATGCGCGTCCCCGTCAACGCGCCGAGGGGGTCGCGGGCGCGGGCTGATCGGCCTCTTGGGCCAGCGGCGACGACGCCGGCAGCGCGGCCGCCTGCACCACGTTCACCGCGCGGCCGTTCTCCAGCCGGTCCAGCCCTTCGAGCACCACCGGCTCACCGCTGACGAGGCCCTTGAGCACCACGGTGCGTCCGCCGCTGGCAGGGCCGAGCGCGAGGTCGCGCACCTGCGCCTTGTTGTCGGCGATCACATACACATAGCTGCCGCGCGAGCCGTGCTGCACCGCGTCGGTGGGAATCGTCACCGCGCCGGGCAACTGGCGCAGCGCGAGGCGCAGGTTCACGAACTGGTTGGGAAACAGCGCGTCGTCCGCGTTGTCGAAACGCGCCTTCAGGCGCAGCGTGCCCGTGGCCGCGTCGATCTGGTTGTCCAGCGTGTCCAGCCGGCCCACGGCCAGGCGCGCGCGGTTGTCGCGGTCCCAGGCCTCGGCCTGCGGCGGCGTCTTGCGGTCGTGCGCGGCGCGCACCTCGGCCACCTGCGGCTCGGGCACGCTGAACACCACCGACACCGGCTGCGTCTGCGTCAAGGTGAACAGGCCGTTCGCGTCGTTGGCCGAGAGCAGGTTGCCCGCGTCCACCCGGCGCAGGCCGACGCGCCCGGCGATGGGCGCGAGGATGCGGGTGTAGGAGAGTTGCAGCTTCGCGTTGTCCACCTGCGCCTCGTCGGACTTGAGCGTGCCGCGCAGCTGCTGCACCAGCGCGGCCTGGCGGTCCAGCACCTGGCGGGCGACGGCGTCGCGCTTGAAGAGCCCTTCGTACCGCGCCAGCTCGCTCTCGGCATTGCGCAGTTGCGCCAGGTTCTGTTGCTGCTGCCCCTGCGCCTGGGCCAGCGCCACGCGCAAGGGCTCGGGGTCGATCTCGGCCAGCAACTGACCCCGCGTGACCTTCTGACCTTCGCGCACCAGCACGCGCGCCAGCTGGCCATCCACGCGGCTGCGCACGGTCACCGTGTTGTAAGGGGCAACGGTGCCCACCGCGCGGGCCTGCACCGTGAAGTCCTCGGTGCGCGCGGGTTCCACGCGCACCGGCACCGGGGCGCGCCAGGCGTTGGGCGCGGTGGGGG